>DETO01000101.1:5349-20410 GCA_002362135.1 Ruminococcus sp. UBA3286
AATGATCATATTTATCTGCATAAGCATTGCGTCCATTCTTCTGCTGAATATGACGATAATGCCGATGCTTAACAAAAGCAGAATAAAGGAGACCAATTACAGCTTTTTCCTTGATATGCTTGACGAGAACAAAATTAAGCAAGTCAAGGTAGAAAGTTCCGAAATTCGCTTTGAAGTTGAAGAGGACGGCAAAAAACAGGTCTATTCCACCGCGAGAATGAACGATCCTGATCTCGTTGACAGACTTCATGCCAATTCTTCCGTCGTATTTACCGAAAGCTTCGAAGAGAATAATCTGCTGCTTGAATTCATCGTAAGCTGGGTTTTGCCGATCGTCTTCTTTATCGTCCTCGGCAATCTGCTCATGAAAGGCATGACCAAACGACTTGGCGGAGGCAATGCCATGGCGTTTGGAAAAAGCAATGCCAAAATTTACGTAAAGGCTCAGACGGGCAAAACATTTGCAGACGTTGCAGGTCAGGACGAAGCTAAAGAGGCTCTGCAAGAAATCGTTGATTTTCTCCATAATCCGAAAAAATATGCCGATATAGGCGCAAGTATGCCCAAGGGTGCGCTTCTCGTCGGCCCTCCCGGCACAGGTAAAACTCTTCTCGCAAAGGCTGTCGCAGGCGAGGCTGATGTTCCGTTTTTCTCGATATCAGGCTCGGAATTCGTTGAAATGTTCGTGGGAATGGGCGCTGCAAAAGTCCGCGATTTATTTAAACAGGCTAACGAAAAAGCGCCCTGCATAGTGTTTATCGACGAAATAGACACGATAGGCAAAAAGCGCGACGGCAATCTCGGCGGAAACGATGAACGCGAGCAAACGCTTAATCAACTCCTCACGGAAATGGACGGTTTTGACGGTCAGAAGGGCGTTGTCATTCTCGCCGCTACAAACCGCCCAGAATCCCTTGATCCCGCGCTGCTCCGCCCCGGAAGATTTGACAGGCGTATTCCCGCTGAACTGCCCGATCTCGCAGGCCGTGAAGCTATTCTGAAAGTTCATGCTAAAAATGTCAAATGTGACGATAATATTGACTACAATTCAATCGCCTGCGCAACGGCAGGAGCTTCCGGAGCTGAGTTGGCGAATATTATAAACGAAGCTGCACTCCGCGCCGTCAGAAACGGAAAAGACCGCATCGACCAGTCCGATCTGGAAGAAAGCGTCGAAGTCGTTATAGCAGGATATCAGCGTAAAAATGCCGTTATTTCACAAAAAGAAAAGGAAATAATCGCTTATCACGAAATAGGCCACGCTCTTGTTGCAGCTAAACAGAAGGATTCCGCTCCCGTACATAAGATAACTATAATTCCACGTACAAGCGGTGCGCTGGGCTATACAATGCAGGTCGATGAGGGCGAAAAGCATCTTATGACCAAAGACGAAGCCCTCGCGAGAATAGCTGTCCTGACAGGCGGACGTTCCGCGGAGGAGCTTATATTCGGCAATTTCACAAGCGGCGCGTCCAACGATATCGAGCAGGCAACTAAAATTGCAAGAGCAATGATAACCAGATACGGCATGAGTGAAAAGTTCGACATGATTGCTCTCGAAACCGTCAACAATCAATATCTCGGCGGCGATACGTCTCTCGCCTGCTCTGCGGAAACGGCTGCGAAAGTCGATGAAGAAGTAAATTCCATTATTCGCAAATGTCATGAAACTGCGATCGAAATTCTCAAAAATAATATTAATAAGCTTCATGAACTTGCGGCGTTTCTTCTTGAAAAAGAAACTATTACGGGCGATGAATTTATGGACATTCTTAACAAAGAACCTGCCTTAAATGTGTGAAATTTGTCTTAAAATTAAAAAATAGTCAAAACCCTTGACTAATCTGTGAAAATATGCAATAATTATCATTAGAATTTCTGAATTTGAAAGGACAACTAAAAATGAGTGAATTGACAAGGGCTATGACTGAATGGCTGGCTGAACACGGCATACCCGAATGGCTGATACCGCTTCTTGTATCAATATTTCCCATTATCGAATTACGCGGCGGAATCATTGCTGCAAGCCTGCTCGGCATGGAATTATGGCAGGCCGTACTGGTCTGCATGATCGGAAATATCCTGCCTATCCCATTCATACTTCTGTTTATTGATAAAATATTCGATTTTCTGAAAAAGCATAAAGTTCCGCTGATAACCAAACTCGTCGTTTATCTCGAAAACAAGGCGATGAACAAGAGCAGTACCATGGAAAAAGGCGAATTTTTATTCCTGCTGTTTTTCGTAGGAATCCCTCTTCCGGGTACGGGCGCATGGACAGGCTCGCTTATAGCGTCTCTTCGCAAGATTCCGCTTAAAAAGGCTGTTCCTGCAATCTTCCTCGGACTTTGTCTTGCTTCGGCGATAATGTGCGTTCTCTTCTACGGATTTCCCGAAATGTTCACCAAAATCGTTGGATAAAAATATGACCGATATTCCAAAATTTAAGGAATATCGGTCTTTTTGCAATCAAATAAACGCCTGCTTTTTCAGAATTGCCGTGATAACTCTGCCCAATATGGTGAAATAATTTATATCAGTTACCGACCATTTATTGAATCTGCCGATGTAGCAAAACGAGATCATGCCCTTTATCATGCTGTCGTCAGTCATCAGATATTGAACCGCGCCGCCGATATTGTCCTCGGTAAGCCGAGCGAACGCTCCGTCCTCCCTGCCCTCAAGCTCGTTGACATTATCGATAGCAAATATCCCGTCTCCTGAAAAACGCTCTGTATAGCCATTTTCAAGCAAATACGCCGCATTTCGCGACGCAGCGTTTCCGCAGCTTAAAATCAGGCTCATATCCTTGCCTGCAAACACACATATGTCGTCTATCTTGAATTCGCTGCGAATCTGCTCCAGAAGTACCGATATATCTGGAATCCGCCCGAAAACAAGACTTTCGGACAAATCAGCCGCAAAAGTCAGCTTATCATTTACATCTTTTTTTCCTGCAAGATAGGCAATTTTATTCTCAATATCCTTTTCTACAGAACCATGCTTGTCCACATCATATATTACGTATCGGTTCATACCCTTTTGCTGAGCAATATAAAGCGCCTTGTCAGCCTGCATGAACAGTTCGTCATAATCCCTGCTGTCAATCGGATAAGTTGAAATTCCCATGGAACAGGTCAGCCGAAAATTTTCAAAGCGATCTTTGAATGCAAGTTCCGTATTCATTCTTATGGCGCGAAGAATTCCGCGGAGATCTTCCTCGTCGCGCGTATTTTCGATAATTATCAAAAATCCGCCGCCGCTGATTCTTCCTGCAATGCCGCGAGTTCCCAGTTCTTTTTTTACGATTCCCGCAATAGTATATATAACCTCGTCACCAAAAAGATGCCCGTAACTTGTGTTAATATCCGTGAAATTGTCTATATCAAGTATAACTATGTTTACATTATATGACGGTGATGATTTAAGAATATCAACGGCAAAATTCGTTACCGCTCGCTTATTCAAAAGTCCGGACAGCGAATCCTTGTTGGCTTCAAGGGCAAGATTGACGTCTTTCGTCTTTTGCCGCGAATTTATTACGGAAATTATACCGCTCACCCTGCGCGTTTTCGGATCGTCGTATCGGGTAATTCCCCTGAACAGGCACATTTCGCGATTTTTCCCCTTTGTAAGTATCGAGGATTCAAATTCGTGATCAAAACGATAAACGCCGTTTTTAATATCGCGGCAAAGCGTGTTGAAAATCTCAATATACCGAGACAAAACCCACCCGGAGCTGATCGAGTTTTCCTGCCATTTTTCAAGTTCTTCATCTAAAAACACGATCTCACGGCAGCAATCGAACATATATATCCTGATACGCCGCGTCTCAAAGCTGTAATCAAAAGCAAGATCGGTCGTAAGGCTAAGCACATATCTGTACTCCGACAGCCGCTTTTCTTTTTCCGCGGCAATGTCCTCCAGCGAAAAAACATCGCTGAAATCAATGAGATACAGTTCCTCATCGGCAGAATTCAGCAGCCGCACGGAGGCAAGAATCCACCTAAGCATACCGTTGATGCCTTTCATTCGGATAACCGTCCGAAGTGTGACGCCTTCCGTAACATTTTCAACGCATTCAGCAAGGCGCGGAAAATCTTCATCGTCAATAGTACGCCTGATAGAATATATCACATCGTTTCCGAAATAGCTGAAAAACTGCTCGTTTCCGCTCTGAGTATGCAGGCTTTTATCGACTATCACCCTGCCTACGCTAAAAAAATTCTTCATGTTCCCACCTCGTCTAAGGAATCACTGATTAAATCGCGCCTGACGGCTCAGTACACATCTTGCTTGCATATTTTCCGTCATCTCACAGAGTACAATCTGCGCACCGGATTTAATCAGTGTTTCCCTAATTATAACATCAATCAGCATATATTGCAAGCAAAATATAATTCACAAAAGTTTTACATTTATTGACATGATCTTATCACATTAATAAATTATAATAGATTTGAATAATTTCTGAGGCAGGTGTTTTTATGGCCAAAAAAGAGGTTCGTCGTTACCTCGTCATCGCCGTGATAATTATCGCAATATGCTATATAGTCAAAAATTTCAGCTTCTTTGAAAATCTCGCTTCCCTTGTATTTTCAGCGGCATTTCCATTGCTTCTCGGCGTTATAATTGCGTATATCTTCAATATTCTGCTGCGATGGTATGAAAAGCACTTTTTCCCAAAAAGCAGGAGCGATTTCGTAAAATTCTCCAGACGTCCTGCCTGCATCATACTTTCATTTTTAAGCGCCTTGGCTTTAATTGTGCTTATTCTGACTATCGTAATTCCCGAGATGATAAACGCTGTCAAGCTTATCTCCCTGAAAATCCCTCCCCTGCTTGTGGAAGGACGTGATCTCCTGCTGAAAAAGCTTGACGAATACCCCGATATTCAAAAAGAAGCGGTCAAGTTGTTCGCTGAATTCGACGTAAGTTCGATCGACTGGACGTCGACTACGCAAAAGATCGCCGACTTCGTTCAAAGCGGCGTACTCGGCATAATTACTTCCGCAGTCGGTATCGTCGATGCGATTACAAGTACGGTCGTTGACATTGTCCTTGCAATAATTTTTGCTGTATATATTTTATTCCGCAAGGATAAAATACTGCGCGACGGCGACAGATTCATGAAAATATTCACTAAAGAGAAATTCTATATGCGCGTCAAGCATATACTCAAGGTAGCAAACAAAACGTTTCAAGACTTTTTCGTCGGTCAGTTTCTCGACGCCATGATACTCGGCTGCCTTTGCTTCATCGGAATGTCAATCATTCGCCTGCCCTATGCGGGAATGAGCAGCGTTCTGGTCGGCGTTACGGCTCTTATCCCTATCGTCGGCGCATTTCTGGGCGCAGGCATCAGCGCATTCATAATTTTTACCGAAAGTCCTTTTCAGGCGATGATTTTCATCATTCTAATTCTTATCCTACAGCAGCTTGAAGGAAATCTCATTTATCCAAAAGTAGTTGGCGATTCAGTCGGACTCCCCGGCATATGGGTGCTTGCGGCTACTACTTTCGGCGGCGGATTATGGGGATTTATGGGAATGCTTGTAGGCGTTCCCATAGCGGCGACGATATATAAGCTGCTGTTTGAAAAGCTTCGCGACAAGGAAGCAGCCGCAGGAATCGACGATCCGGACGCTGTAATCGCAACAGGCCCTAAATTTTCTGTCTCGTCATTATTCAGACGAAAACGGCAAAACAACAACAGGAATAATAATAACCGCAGAAATAGATGATTTGAAAAGCAGATACTAAATCTGCTTTTTCTTTTTAATCAATCCATAATTTATTTTCGGTAACTGCGGTTATCAAAAGATTGACAAAAGTTAAGCAATGTGTTATGATTAGAGTATAAGATACTGAAAGGAATGATATGATGCTTCATTACATTAATGAATATCCGTCAGAATGGGAGGGATTTGAAAAAGGCCGCTGGTGTAATACTTCGGTAAACGTCCGCGACTTTATCAAGAAAAATTATACTCCGTATGACGGCGATGAAAGCTTCCTCGCCGCTCCTACAGAAGCTACTAAAAAACTCTGGGAACAGGTAATGGATCTCTCACGTCAGGAACGCGAAGCAGGCGGCGTTCTCGATATGGATACAAAGATAGTTTCAACAATAACCTCTCATGATGCAGGTTATCTTAATAAAGATCTCGAACAAATCGTTGGTTTGCAGACTGACAAGCCTTTCAAACGTTCTCTCCAGCCTTTTGGCGGCATTCGAATGGCTCAGAACGCCTGCACTCAGAACGGCTATGAAGTAGATCCCGAAATCGTAAAAATATTCACTAAATACAGAAAAACTCACAATCAGGGCGTTTTCGACGCATACACACCAGAAATGCGCCTTGCACGTAAATCAGCTATTATTACCGGACTTCCCGACGCTTACGGCAGAGGAAGAATCATCGGAGACTACAGACGTGTTGCCCTTTACGGTGTGGATATCCTCATCGCTGACAAGAAGCATCAGATCGAAACTTCCCTCGTTCGTATGACATCAAAAAATATCCGTCTCCGCGAAGAACTCGCCGAGCAGGTACGCGCTCTTGAGGAACTGAAGGAACTCGGCAAAATATACGGATTCGATATCTCACGCCCCGCTTCAAACGCAAAAGAAGCTGTTCAATGGCTGTATTTCGGCTATCTCGCAGCTGTCAAGGAGCAGAACGGCGCGGCTATGTCCCTCGGACGCACTTCCACTTTCCTTGACATTTATATCCAGCGCGATCTCGAAAAGGGCTTGATCACGGAAGAACAGGCTCAGGAACTTATCGACCACTTCATCATGAAGCTTCGTATCGTTAAATTCGCGCGTACTCCCGAATATAATGAACTTTTCTCAGGCGATCCCACATGGATCACGGAATCTATCGGCGGCGTTGACGTTGACGGTCACCACCTTGTAACTAAAAACAGCTTCCGTTATCTCCATACTCTTGAAAATCTCGGCACAGCTCCCGAACCTAACATGACTGTTCTCTGGTCTCAGAAGCTTCCGCGTAAATTCAAGGAATACTGCGCTAAAATGTCTATCAGGACTTCTTCCATACAGTACGAGAACGACGACATGATGCGCGTTATCCACGGCGACGACTATGCTATCGCCTGCTGCGTATCTTCAATGCGCGTTGGTAAGGAAATGCAGTTCTTCGGCGCTCGCGCAAACCTTGCAAAGTGCCTGCTTTACGCCATAAACGGCGGTGTTGACGAGCGTATGAAGATTCAGGTAGGCCCTAAATTCAGACCCGTTGAGGGCGATTATCTCGACTTCGACGACGTCTGGGACAAGTACGAAGCCATGATGGAATGGCTTGCAGGACTTTATGTTAATACGCTTAATGTCATTCATTATATGCATGATAAATATTGCTATGAAAAACTCCAGATGGCGCTTCATGACAGAGATGTAAAGCGTTATTTCGCAACCGGAATCGCAGGACTTTCAGTTGTTGCGGATTCTCTTTCGGCTATCAAATACGCCAAAGTTAAAGTTATCCGCGATGAAAACGGAATCGTTACCGATTATGAAGTTGAGGGCGATTTTCCGAAATACGGAAACAACGATGACCGCGTCGATCAGCTTGCCGTTACTGTTGTACGCAAGTTTATGGACTGCATAAGAAAGCACCACACTTACCGCGACGGCGTTCCCACCATGTCTATCCTTACGATCACTTCCAACGTCGTATATGGCAAAAAGACGGGCAATACCCCCGACGGCAGAAAAATGGGCGTTCCGCTCGCTCCCGGCGCTAATCCGATGCACGGCAGAGACACTCACGGAGCAACAGCTTCTCTTGCTTCCGTTGCAAAACTTCCTTTCCGTCATGCTCAGGACGGCATTTCAAATACTTTCTCAATTATTCCCGACGCGCTTGGCAAGGATTCGCAGCTTTTCGTCGGCGATCTCGATCTCGACAAACTGAGCACGGAGGAAGATTCAAATGTTTGATAAAAACGATCCGCAGGAACTCGCAGACCTTATAGATTCTCTCATGGCTGACGGAAGCGGTCATGTGAATATCATATCTGACGAGAACAGCGCGGAATTAAAAGTCAACGTGGTAAACAGCACGGATTATTGTGGAAATAAGGGCGCGTGCTGTCAGCCTACGGAAAATTATATCGACGACGATCAGGAGGACTAATTATGGATAATCAGAAACAGGTAGACAACCTTATTGAATTGCTCGACGGCTATGTTGAAAAAGGCGGTCATCACCTTAATGTAAACGTTTTTACTAAGGAAACTCTTCTCGACGCGCAGGCTCATCCGGAAAAATATCCGCAGCTTACGGTGCGTGTTTCGGGATATGCCGTAAATTTCGTGAAGCTTACAAAAGAGCAGCAGGACGACGTAATTTCGCGTACATTCCACAGCTCGCTTTAAGAACCTGTCCGCATAGGAAATGTTCTAACTTAACAAGCAAAAGGCAGCCCATTACGGACTGCCTTTTTATTTATAAGAATTGCCGCATATTCTGCGAAAGCTTCTCCTCAGCTTTGATAAGGCGTTTTGCAATATCTTTCGAACGCTCGTCAGCCGCCTTGTACTGATTCATATATCGGCTCAGGGATTTTATCCCCATATTACAGCCGTCCGTCATCAGCTCGGCGATCGTGCTGTCGGATTCGTTCATTTTAAGCTTAATGTTAGTTTTCATCCATGACATCCCCGACGCTATAGGACTCGGCTCTTTGCCGTTGTCGTGATAATCGGCTAAAACGTCCTGAAGATCGGTTTGAAGCCTATGATTTTCTTTTGTACTGTCTTGCAGATATTTCCGCATCTTCGGGCTGTCGGCATAAGCCGTCACCTCGTCCAAGGCGGAAATTCCCATTTTTATGCCTGCGTCGCATTCTCTCAGCAGCTTTACGGTATCCTGTTCAACCATAAAAAATCACTTCCTTTCGGGATTATTTTTCCCCGAAAAGAAGTGATTATTCTTTTAATTTTCTTCTTTATTTTTTTTGCGACGAAGCATAAAATAAGAAGAAATTATAAGGGCAATGCCTATGAGCGCAAGTATAACAAGGAATGCAATATCTTTTCCCGCATTTCTTGTTACAAAGACCGCCGTCGGTCCGTCTGCGCCGCCAATTATCCCAATAGTTTTAGCTTTAAGATGCAAATTAACGCCAAAACCTACAAGCATACATAATACGACAGATGAAGCTGTTATAACAGAACCTATCCCCCCTATAATAATACCTATAGTTTTTTTCATTAAAGCATTTTACTCCTTAATTCTTCCGCACTTAAAGGAGAAAGATAAGCGGGAGCAATGTCAAATGCAGTTTTACAGCCTGTTGCGCCCTCAGCCTTTAATCTTGCCAATGCTCTTGCATAGCAGATAAGCACGCTTGCGGTAAATTCGGGATTTGACTCAAGTTTAAGCGAATATTCTATCATCTGATGTGTTTTCTCGCCGTCGCCTGTCATTCCGCTGCGCATTACAAAACCGCCGTGCGGCATTTTATTATGAACCGCGTCGAATTCTTCTTCGGAAATAAAGTTTACTGTTGTATCATATTCGTCAAAATAATTCTTCATGTTCTTGATAGATTCCTCGATCTTAGCAAGATCAGCGCCCTCTTCGGCTACTACCCAGCATTCGCGGAGATGCTTCTGACGAGTAGTAAGATCAGGCTGCGAACCGCTTCTGACAGCTTCCATTGCAGATTCTATCGGAACGGTATACTGAATTCCTCTCTTAACGCCCTCAACGCGTCGGATAGCGTCGGAATGTCCCTGACTTACGCCCTTGCCCCAGAACGTATAAGTCTTGCCGTTGGGGAGGATCGACTCGGCATAAAGTCTGTTCAGCGAGAAAAGTCCCGGATCCCAGCCAAGTGAAATAAACGCAAGATGTCCGCTTTCCTTTGCAGCTTTGTCAACATTTGCAAAATGTTCGGGAATCCTTGCATGAGTGTCAAAACTGTCGATAACATTGAAGATCTTTGCAAGTTCCGGAGTCTGCTTCGGAAGATCGGTAGCGCTGCCGCCGCAAATGATCATAACGTCGATATCGTCAGCCATTGAAGCCGCGTCGTCCATGCTGTAAACTTTTGCACCAGCAGCAGTTTTTACGCTTGCAGGGTCGCGTCTTGTAAATACTCCGACAAGTTCCATATCATCGTTCTGAGCGACAGCAAGTTCAACTCCCCTGCCCAGATTTCCGTATCCTGCAATACCTATTCTTACTTTATTCATTATTTATTCGTCCTTTCTCAAATCAGCATCTGCATATCGTACAGCCCTGCCGGCTTATCTTTAAGATAAATAGCCGCCTTTACCGAACCCTCGGCGAAAACAGTTTTTGAAGCCGCAGAATGAGACAGCGTTATGACCTCGTCGTTGCCTGCAAATATCACATCGTGTTCACCGACGATAGTGCCGCCTCTGATAGCGTGCATTCCTATTTCGTTTTTCTCACGCTTTGCCCTGCGCGAATGGCGGTCGTAAACATACTGCTTCGAGTTGTCAAGCGTTTCGTTTATGGCGTTTGCAAGCATTATAGCCGTTCCGCTCGGAGCGTCAAGCTTCTGATTATGATGCTTTTCGACGATCTCAATGTCAAATCTGTCGCCTAAAACTTCCGCAGCCTTTTTTGCAAGCTGAACGAGAAGATTGATTCCCAGCGACATATTGAACGTAAAGAATACGGGTATCTGTTCCGCAGCAGCCTTAATTTTTGCGATCTGCTCGTCGCTGTAACCCGTGGACGCAACTACGATCGGAGTTCCGGTAGAAAGGCAGTATTCCAAAAGTCCGTCGAGGGAAGCAGGATTTGAGAAATCTATAATAACATCGGGCTTTACAGGAAGTTCCGCAGGCTTGCTGACGATCGGGAAATCGGCATACTGCTCGGTATAAAGATCGATACCGGCAACGACTTTGCAGTCTTCTCTGTCTTTAACGCAGCCGTAAATGGTTTTGCCCATCTTGCCGTTTGCGCCGCAAATTGCTATATTTGTCATTTTTTACTCTCCTTTAATTTTGCAGAAGCATTATCATTTCAGACAAGACCGTGCTTTTCGAGCGATGCTCTGAGAGCCGCCTTATGCTCGTCGGTCATCTCAACAAGCGGAAGTCTGCACGGGCCTGCGTTAACACCCATCATATTAACGGCTTCTTTGACGGGGATTGGATTGACCTCGATAAACAGATTATTTATAAGATCAAGATATTCTATCTGAAGCTTTGAAGCCTCGGCGAAATTATTGTCGAGACAATACTGAGCCATCATATGAGTTTCCTTGGGAATAACATGAGAAAGTACGGAAATAACGCCCTTAGCGCCCAGCGACATAAGAGGTACGATCATATCGTCGTTGCCGCTGTAAACATCTATCATATCGCCGCATTCCGCGATAAGCTTTGCCGCGTAGCTGATGTTTCCGCTTGCTTCCTTGACGGCGGCGATATTGCGATGTTCGGCAAGCTTTTTGATAGTTGCGACATCCATATTGACGCCTGTTCGACCGGGGATATTATAAAGCACGATCGGAATATTAACTGCGTCGGCGATCGCAGTGAAATGGGCGATAAGTCCCTTTTGAGTGGTCTTGTTGTAATAAGGAGTAACAAGCAGAAGAGCGTCCGCGCCGACCTCTTCGGCTTCCTTTGAAAGCTTGATAGCATACGCGGTATCGTTGCTGCCCGTTCCTGCTATAACGGGAACTCTGCCATTTACACGCTCAACGGCAAATCTGATGCATTCAAGATGCTCCGCGTCCGTCATAGTTGAAGCTTCTCCTGTTGTACCGCAGATAACTATAGCGTCCGTGCAGTTGTCGATCTGATCATCTATCATTTCGCCAAGTACGCTGTAATTAATTGAGCCGTCGGCGTTCATAGGTGTTATAATGGCGATCGCCGCACCTGTAAAAATAGTATTCTTCATAGCGATGTCCTTTCTGTTTATTCGGGATAATTCAGCCAGTTTTCGCTGTCAAAATCATCAATATTTTTAAGAAGTTCATTTAAATAATTTTCGGCTTCTTTCTGATTGGGATACCATACAAGCGACTGCCCGAAGCCGTATGATTTCATTCGTTTTGCCGTTGCGGCTCTCCATTTAAGCATACGTCTTGTGCCGTTATCGGGCAAAAGTACGCAATCTTTCGCATTTGCGGAAATATTGTATTCCCGTTCATTAACTTCATCATACTGCACGCTGCGATAAACCGTCGCGTTCTTATACCAACCGACAATTACGCTTTCGTTCGTATCGGCAGTTGCGCACCAGACAACCAAAACGTTTTCTTCTTTGGGATCATTTTTTTCGCAGCCTGAAATTTTTTCTATATGCAGCTGATTCATATCCCTGCCATTTGTTGATTTAGTCTCGACAAATCCAAGGCATTTTTTATTGCCGTTTACGTCAAATACCTTGAAATTATATTCTTCTCCGCCGTAACCGTTTTCAGCAACAAAAGCGCCGCCGTTATAAGGTTTATCGTTAAATTCTTTAACGCCCTTATAATATCTCATATGTGCAGTCTTGCAAAAAAGTATTTTCATCAGTCAAAATATCCCTTAGCCGCAAGAAGTTCTGCAAGGAGAACTCCGCCGCCTGCCGCTCCTCTTAATGTATTGTGTGAAAGGCATACGAACTTGTAATCATACTGCGTATCTTCGCGGAGACGGCCTGTCGATACTGCCATTCCGTTTTCGAGATTTCTGTCAAGCTTAGCCTGCGGACGATTATCGTCCTCGAAATAATGGATAAACTGCTTGGGCGCGCTGGGAAGTTCCAGTTCCTGAGGAACGCCCTTGAAATCAGCCCACAACCGGAGTATCTCTTCCTTTGAGGGCTTATTCTCGAAGCTTACGAATACTGCCGCCGTATGACCGTCGGAAACGGGAACTCTGAGACACTGAGTTGTGATAGAAGGTGTGGAAGCCTTGACTATCTCATTGCCCTTGATCTCGCCCCATACTTTCAGCGGCTCCTGCTCTGATTTTTCTTCCTCGCCGCCGATGTAAGGGATAAGGTTATCAACCATTTCAGGCCATGTTTCAAAATTCTTGCCTGCTCCGGAAATCGCCTGATATGTGCAGGCGAGAACGCTTTTCAGACCGAATTTTCTGAGAGGGTGAAGCGCAGGAACATAACTCTGGATAGAGCAATTTGATTTTACTGCAATAAATCCGCGCTTAGTTCCGAGGCGTTCTCTCTGAGCCTTGATGATCTCTATGTGGTCGGGATTTATCTCCGGAACTACCATAGGCACGTCGGGAGTGAATCTATGAGCCGAATTGTTGGAAACTATCGGGCATTCAGCCTTTGCATAAGCTTCTTCAAGAGCCTTGATCTCGTCTTTTTTCATATCAACGGCGCAGAAGCAGAAATCAACCATAGAAGCGATCTTTTCGATATCTGCCGTCGCGTCCAGAAGAACCATATCCTTCATTGATTCAGGCATGGGAACAGCCATTTTCCAGCGATTTCCTGCAACCTCCCCGTATGTCTTGCCTGCGCTTCTCGGAGACGCCGCAAGCACCTTTACATTGAACCACGGATGATTCTCCAGAAGCGTTGCAAAGCGCTGTCCAACCATACCTGTAGCGCCGATAATTCCTACGTTGTACTGTTTCATATTTTTTCTCCTCGTAAAAAAAATTTTGCAAAAAATAAGAAAACCGGTTGCAAACCGGCTCATCATGAGTTATAATAGAAGTATTGGCAATGATCAAAAACATATGCCGATAGCTCTCCACCACGATCATGATGACAGCCGCAGATCTATTGAATCTACAGCCGAAACAGAATTTTCCAAAGACTGTTCCTCGGCGGCATTGCCTTTCGCCACGCTTCATCGGATCGGACAACCTCCCCGTGGTTACTATTCGCAGCCGCGCCTCTACCTGTATTTATAATATCACTTTATAATTATTCTGTCAATATCTTTTTTGAAAAAATTTTATCTCTGAAGGAGTTTATTTATGGAATTACTGAAATCCGACTTTTATTATGACCTGCCCGAAGAACTGATCGCCCAAACGCCGATCGAACCGCGCAACGCTTCAAGGATGATGTGTGTCGATCGTAAAACAGGCGCTGTCACTCACGACCATTTCTATAATTTATGCGCTCATCTTAAAAAAGGTGACCTGCTTGTTATGAATGATTCAAGAGTAATTCCTGCTCGGCTTTACGGCGAAAAGATCGATAACGGCACTTTTATCGAGTTTCTGCTTCTGGAACAGCATGGCGACAAAATCTGGGAGATCATCTGCCGCCCCGGTAAAAAAGCTAAGGTCGGAACGAAATTTTCATTCGGCGGCGGTCGTCTCATCGCAGAAGTTATGGAAGTAAAAGACGACGGCAACCGCATTGTTAAATTCGAATGCGACGGAAATTTTTTCACTGCGCTTGAGGACGTCGGTCAGATGCCTCTGCCGCCCTACATAAAGGAAAAACTCGAAAACAAGGAACGCTATCAGACGGTATATTCCAACGAACTCGGCTCTGCCGCCGCGCCTACGGCTGGACTGCACTTCACTCCGGAAATGCTTGACGAACTGCGAAATATTGGCGTAAAAACGGCGTTTGTCACTCTGCACGTCGGACTGGGAACATTCCGTCCGGTCAAGGAAGACAATGTTCTTGATCACAAAATGCATAGCGAACATTATCATCTGCCGAAAGAAACTGCCGATCTGATAAATTCCACTAAAGCCGAAGGCGGACGCGTTATCGCCGTCGGAACTACCACCTGCCGTACTCTTGAAAGCGTCGCATCGTTTTTCGGCGATATTTCCGAGCGCGAAGGCTATACGGATATTTTCATTTATCCCGGATATGAATTCAAATGCATAGACGGTCTTATCACCAATTTTCACCTGCCCGAAAGCACGCTGATCATGCTTGTTTCCGCGTTTATGGGCTATGACAATACGATGAACGCTTATAAAACGGCTGTTGAGGAAAAATACCGCTTTTTCAGTTTCGGCGATTCCATGTGCATATTATGATTGAATTACATCTGTCACTTTTCAAATTACAAAAATCATCTTGGAAAAAAATTCTCCATA
>DETO01000157.1 GCA_002362135.1 Ruminococcus sp. UBA3286
CCGCGTTGTCGTCGTCACCGGGCGTCAGCCCGCTTTCCTCCTCCGCCTTGCTATGACATATTTTCATTCGTTCCCTTTTTGCCGCTTATCAAGTTGATTGACTATATCATTTTGATTCTTCATCTTCTTTTTCAAGTAATACCAAAGCAACTAAAGATTCTTTATGCAAAGAATCCTGACTGTAATTAACTCCCACAACATCATGTGTCATATGCGCTACTTTCCAGCCTTCGTCCAAAAGCTTATTTATACGAGTAAAATAATTATTTTCATTTATATCATCTTGTCTCGTATAATCACGGCTGTTGCTCAAATAAACTAATTTCTGCATATATTTTACCTCACTTTATACATTTTCTGTAAAATAGATTTATCTTCATGCGCGGAATAATTTCAGATAAGAAAAAAATTAGCGAGTCTTGCGAGCGGTCACGTGAACCGTCCGCGGCGACTCGCCGCTGGTGGACTTGAAGGGGATCGAACCCTCGGCCTCTGCGTTGCGAACGCAGCGCTCTCCCAGCTGAGCTACAAGCCCTTATAAATAAATTTTATCACACAGAAATGAGTTTGTCAAGTCTTTTTTAGAATTTTATGAAGATTTTTCATAAAAGAAAACAGAAAAATGTTGACGAAAAGTTAAAAATCGTTTATAATAATATTACCAAAAAATTGTAAAGGAGTAAATTATGACAAGCTCAACGATCATCATTCTGATAACCATTGTCGCTTATCTTGCGATAATGGTTATCATCGGCGTTGTATTTTCGAAGAAAAATTCCAACGTCGGCGACTTTTATCTCGGAGGCAGAAAGCTCGGCCCGATAGTGACGGCTATGAGCGCGGAAGCTTCCGACATGAGCAGCTGGCTGCTTATGGGACTTCCCGGAGTTGCATATCTCACGGGCGGAGCGGAAGCAGGCTGGACTGCTATCGGACTTGCTGTCGGTACATATGTAAACTGGCTTATAGTTGCGAAAAGACTGCGAATTTATACGCATCGCTGCAACGCAATCACGATTCCCGACTTTTTCGCTAAACGATACCGCGATAAAAAGGCTCTTATGGGTATCACAGCCCTGATAATCCTGATATTTTTCGTTCCCTATACAGCTTCGGGATTTTCAGCCTGCGGAAAGCTTTTCAGCGAACTTTTCGGTTGGGAGTACCATACTGCAATGATAGTCAGCGCTGTTATCATCATCGCTTACACCTGCACGGGCGGATTTCTTGCGGCAAGCTTCACAGATCTTATCCAGAGCATAATAATGACAGTAGCCCTGATAAGCATCGTTATTTTCGGCATAGTTACGGCAGGCGGACTGGACAGCGTTATCGACAATGCCAAGGAGATACCCGGCTATTTCTCGCTGATGAATATTCATAATCTCGAAACGGGCGGCTCGGATAAATATTCGCTGCTGACGATAGCTTCGCTTATGGCATGGGGACTGGGCTATTTCGGAATGCCTCACGTTCTTCTCCGTTTCATGGCTATCGAGGACAAAAACAAGATAAAGACTTCCAGAAGAATCGCTTCCGTATGGGTAGTAATTTCAATGGCGGTCGCAATTTTCATTGGATTTATCGGCAATGCCATCACAAAGGCAGGCAGTCTTGAGGTTCTCGACGGCAGCAATTCCGAGAAGATAATCATCAAGATCGCGCAGTTTATGAGCGAAAAGAACGCTCTGCTTGCAATAATCGCGGGTCTTGTTTTCGCGGGAATCCTCGCCTGCACAATGTCAACGTCCGATTCGCAGCTTCTTGCGGCTTCTTCAAGTATGTCCGAGAACATAATCAAGGGCGTATTCGGCATAAAACTTACCGAAAAGAAATCCATGCTCATTGCAAGAGTAGTACTTGTGGTTATCGCGGTTCTCGGCGTTATACTCGCATGGAACAGCAACAGTTCCGTATTCCGCATAGTTTCATTCGCATGGGCAGGATTCGGCGCAACGTTCGGGCCTGTAATGCTCACATCGCTTTTCTGGAAGAGAACCAATAAATACGGCGCGATTTCGGGAATGATAGTAGGCGCTGTCATGGTATTCCTGTGGAAGTTCGTGATAAGCAAGATCGGCGGAGTTTTCGCGATATACGAGCTTCTTCCCGCATTCATCGCAGCCCTCGCAGTTATAATTATTGTTTCGCTCTGCACTCCCGCGCCTGAAAAGGAAGTTGTCGAGGAATTTGAAAGCGTATCTGCCGAGATGAAAAATTAATTTTTACTTGTGCGGCGTTATCAGGGGAGACTCTGTCTCCCCCGAACTCCCTCTGCATAAGGGACTCAGTCCCTTATGAATCCCAAAATTAAATTACTCCCATACCCATAAATGGGTATGGGAGTAATTTTAACGTGGATAATAGAGACAGATCTTTATTCAGAGAGATTCAGGGGGGAGAGTTTCCCTGATAATGACGAAAAGAAAAATAGATTTTAATGATAGTATTATTGACAAATCAAACCATATGATATATAATAAGTATAAAGTAAGACCGCACAAAAAAATTGTGCGGTTTTGCCTAAATTACTGAAAAGAGGTAATATTATGGATATCAAAGCAAAGATCGAGGAACTTGTTTCCAAGGTCAAAAACGATAAGGATTTCGCCGAGAAATTCAGAAAAGAGCCTGTTAAGGCAGTTGAGGGGATTATCGGTATCGATCTCCCCGACGATCAGATCAACAAGATAGTTGACGGCGTAAAAGCAAAAATCAGCCTTGACAGTATCGGCGGCAAGCTTGGCGGAATTTTCGGAAAGAAATAATTGGTAGATCAATATCTTAAGAGAATTCTAAGAGCCTGTCCGGTATTTGCGGACAAGCTCTGAGATAATACAGAATTGGAGTGACATAAATGACAGAAAAATGCAATACGCTGTATATGGTTATCCCGTGCTATAACGAGGAAGAGGTTCTTCACGAGACCGCAAAACAGCTGAAAGTCAAGTACGAGCAGCTTATCGGCAGCGGAATGATCTCGCCCGAAAGCAGGATAGTTTTCGTAAACGACGGCTCGCGCGATAAAACGTGGCAGATAATATGCGAACTTCATGAAGCCGAACCGCAGTTTTTTTCGGGGATAAATCTTGCACGTAACAGCGGTCATCAGAACGCCGTTCTTGCAGGTCTCATGACCGTCAAGGATATATGCGATATGGCGATTTCGATGGACGCCGATCTTCAGGACGATATCAACGCCATTGACGCTATGGTTGAAAAATATCTTGAGGGAAATCAGGTGGTATACGGCGTCAGAAGCGCGCGCAAAACCGATACTTTTTTCAAGAAATTCACGGCGGAAGGCTTTTATAAATTCATGAAGATAATGGGTGCGGACGTGGTGTATAATCATGCCGATTTCCGACTTATGAGCAGCCGCGTTCTTCAGGAACTTTCGGGATATAGGGAAGTAAATCTTTTCCTGCGCGGACTTGTGCCGCTTATCGGTTTTCAGAGCTGTAACGTTTATTACGAACGTCATGAAAGATTCGCGGGCGAAAGCAAATATCCCCTGAAAAAAATGTTGTCCTTCGCTATAAACGGCATAACTTCATTCAGCACGAAGCCGCTGAAACTTATCACGACTATGGGCTTTATCATGTCGATTATCAGCATTTTGGCGATGTTGTGGACAATCGTCGTCAAATTCATGGGAAAATCGGAGCTGGGCTGGTCAAGCACGGTCTGCTCGATATGGTTTATCGGCGGTTTGCAGCTTCTTGCATTGGGAATTATCGGGGAGTACGTCGGCAAGATATACGCCGAAGTCAAACAGCGTCCCCGTTATATCGTCGCAGATTTTATAAATAACTCGGAATCGAAAAATATTTCGGAGGAAAAATAATGATTTTAAAGAAATTTATGGCGGCAGCGGCAGTCTGCGCGCTTATAGGCAATTTTTTACCAAGCCTTGCCGTCGATAATTTGCAGCCTATGATGATCGCAAGCGCGTATTCGATAGGCGAGACCAACGATTTCACTTATGTGAATATGGGCGCGGACATTAGTATTTCGGAGGGTAAATCTCCGTCGGGAGTGCTGAATATTCCTTCGGAGATCGAGGGATTGCCCGTAACGTCGGTCATGATGCAGGCTTTTAACGGCAAGACGGGGATAACTGCCGTAAATCTGCCCGAAACGCTTACATCCATAGATTTCATGGCGTTTGCAAACTGTTCGGGATTGACTTCGGTCACGCTGCCGAAAAGCCTTAAATATCTTGAAGAGGGCGCGTTCCTGAACTGCTTCGGCATAACCTCGATGACTATCTACAGCCGCGACTGTCAGATCACGGGCGAAACCGCGATACCGAACGAGGCTACTATATATGGTTACAGCGGTTCGACTGCCGAAACATATGCGAGAACTTACGGCAGAAATTTTGTTGCGCTGCCCGAAGATGATGTTCCGACGACGACTTCGACTTCAACTACAACCACGACTACAACAACTACGACCACTACTACAACTACTACGTCAACAACAACCACAACAACTACCACCACAACGAGACGCAGATTGACCATACACGTCAAAGAAGAAGGACAGAATGGAAGTTTAGAGGGAGCGACGCTAAAACTTACCGGAGTTAAAGCGGACGGTACGCCGATAACATTTGAGGAAAATCAGATTCAACCGGGAAGTGGGGTGATTCTTGAAAAAAACAGCGGAGATTCGCTGATATGGGTCAGCGGTCGTTATTGGGTCACACTGTATCTTGAAAACGGCGTTTATACGCTCCATGAGGAATCTGCTCCAAGCGGCTTTGTTAAAGCGGAGGATATGACATTCAACATTGATACAAGCGACGGAAGTGTGCCGGTTGCAGGTATGACGATGAATCATAAAAGAGAGAACGCAACGACAATTTCAACTACAACGTCAACCACTACAACAACAACCGAGCCGCCCGTAACTACAACTACAACTATTGTAGATCCGCCAAGGACAGGTAAAGTCGGCGATACCAGCGGCGACGGCGAGATCAGTCCTCTTGATGCGTCGACAGCGCTGTCAGCATATGCCGCGATAGCCACAGGCGGAACTTACGAAATGTGCGGTATTACAGATGAAAATTTCTACATTTACGACGTTGACAACAATGGCGAAATATCGCCTATGGACTCGTCGCTGATACTCAGTTATTATGCGTATCTTGCAACGGACGGAAAGATAGACGATATGACTGTCTGGTATCAAAAATCAATTGTAACTAAGCGATTATCCAAAATTAATATGATATCTCGTCAGACTGAAAAGAATTACAAGATAATAAATGATGATGGCTTTGTTTATCATATATACAGTAATTATGCAGTAGCTATTGGATATGGTAATGACAGTATAGATGGTGCATTTGATTCGCTTTTGTTTAATGGAATAAAATCATACATTGAAGGTGTACCTGTAAAATATATAGGTGATTCTGCTTTTTTCTGCAAGGAAATATCAAAGATTGAAATACCAGATACAGTAGTAGAGATATTAGGAAAAGATAGCATTGTTGGTCTTATGAGTGGTGCTTTTAGAGGAACTAATCTTACAACAGTAACAATTCCAGAAAGTGTGACTAAAATAGGTGCAATGGCTTTTTCTGACTGTGATAAGCTTCAATCAATATATATATATAATCCTGATTGTATAATAGTGGATAATATTCTTACGAAAGCTGGAACAACAATTAGAAATTCTGAGAATGGTTTTTCCGGTATTATATATGGCTACAAAGATTCAAACGCACATGAATATGCAAAAAAATGTGGATATAATTTTGCAGACATTGAAGACGGCACTATTATAGAGACATCTGTTCCTGTCACTACCGCTACAAAACCAACTACTACATCTACAACGACTACCACAACAACTACAACGACAAATCCTACTTCAACTTCTACAACTAAATCGGCTGCCTCCACCACTACCTCGACGACAACCGAAACGCCCGTAACTACGACCACGCCTGTCGTCGATCCTCCACGCAGCGGTAAAGTTGGCGATACAAGCGGCGACGGCGCAATCAGCCCTCTTGACGCGTCTATAGCACTTTCAGTATATGCTACAATATCAACAGGCGGAAGTTATGAAATATATGGAATAACAAAAGAAAATTCTTACATTTACGACGTTGATCAGAATGGAATTATAAGTCCCTCCGATGCCTCGTATATACTCAGCTATTACGCATATATTTCGACAGGCGGAATGATATATGATATGGCTGTATGGATGCAGAATATCTGGATTAAGTAGATATCAAGCATGAACCAATTTGAAGAATCCGTATTCAAGAAATACAATAAGACGATCTGGACGAAATTTCGCCGCGGAATCCGCGATTACAAGCTGATTTCCGACGGCGATAAGGTCGCCGTGTGCATTTCGGGCGGCAAGGATTCCATGATAATGGCTGTATGCCTGAAAAGGCTCTGCATGAATCGGGAGATACCGTTTTCCGCCGAATACATAGTAATGAATCCAGGCTATAATGCGGAAACTATGGATAAGATACGCGAAAATGCCGGCAAGCTTGATTTGCCTGTAAAATATTTCTCTACACGTATATTCGAATCCGTCAAGAATGAAAAAAAGCACCCCTGCTTTTTGTGTTCTAGGCTTCGTCGCGGATGGCTTTATAAAACTGCGCAGGAACTCGGCTGCAATAAGATCGCGCTGGGACATCATTTCGACGACGTTATCGAGACTACGCTTATGAGTATGCTTTACGGTTCGCAGATGCAGACGATGCTTCCGCGGCTGAAAAGCGAGAATTACGAGGGAGTTCAGCTTATCCGCCCCCTTTATCTTGTGCGTGAAAGCGATATTATAAGCTGGGCGCAGGATAACGGGCTGGAATTTACGCGATGCGCGTGCAGCGTTACCGCAAAGCCCGATTCTCACGGTTCGAAGCGCGGCGAAATCAAGGAATTGCTTTGCCGTTTGCGCGAGACGAATCCTGCCGTTGACATGAATATTTTCCGAAGCGCGCATAATGTTGATCTCCGCAGAATAATGTCGTATCATATTGACGACGAATATCATTCCTTTCTTGATGATTTTGAGTGAATTTATATAAAAACCTGTATGTATTATCATATAAATTGACTATTGATTTTTGATGTCGAAATATGGTATAATGCATATGAATGTATCGCTTAATGCGATAAAGGAGTCTTTTCAGACTCTTAGGGAGGTTTATATTATGTCAATATGCAAAAACTGCGGAACAGACTTCAGCGGTCAGTTCTGCCCTAACTGCGGCAGTCTGTCGGCTGACGCGCCGGTCGATCTGAATAAAGATCAGAACGCCGCTCCTAATTACAATGCAAATCAGGGATATAACGTTCCGCAGGCGTATAATCCGCCGCCTGCCTACAATCCGCCGCCGCCTATTTATTCGGGCAATTTCACGCAGCAGCCTGCGCCTACTTCGGCATGGGGCTGGTTCGGCTGGATGATTCTGCTGATGTTTTTACCGATAATCGGGCATATTATCATGCTTCTTTGCGCGCAAGATCCGTCCGCTAAAAATTTCGCGAAAATGCAGGTAACGCTGATGTGCGTGGCAGTTGTTATTTCATTGGTAATGGTGATTTTGGTTGTTGTATTGCCAATGCTCGGCATTGCCGTACTGGGTTCAGGATATTAAACCGAAATACTTATAGAGACCGCTCATGCGGTCTTTTTGTTATTTTGACTAATTGAATTCTCCGTTATTGCATTAATTTATGATATGTTTCAAAAAAATACAGATATGCATTCTCGGTTTGCAAATGAATTTGAAATGTGTTATAATATAAAGTATGCAGCATATACGTAAATCAATTTTACTATGCTGTACTATGCAAGGAACTTTGATTCCCTATATCTCTTGTATGAGAGATCAGTCATTGTGTTCCCCGTTCAAATTATATTTGTACCCATTTATGGGTACAAATATAATTTAATATTGGGATTCATAA
>DETO01000003.1 GCA_002362135.1 Ruminococcus sp. UBA3286
GTCCTTAGCCATTTCATGAACTGTATCATGGATTGCGTCAAGATTAAGTTCCTTAGCTCTCTTTGCAAGATCAAGCTTGCCCTGTGTTGCGCCGTGTTCAGCAGCAACTCTCTTCTCAAGATTCTCCTTTGTGGAAGAGGATACAACATCGCCGAGAAGCTCAGCGAATTTTGCAGCGTGTTCTGCTTCTTCGTAAGCAGCCTTCTCCCAGTAGAGACCGATCTCAGGATAGCCCTCTCTGTGAGCAACTCTTGCCATTGCAAGATACATACCTACCTCTGTGCATTCGCCGGAGAAATTAGCTTTAAGACCTTCGATGATCTGCTCATCTGTAACAGCCTTAGCAATTCCAACCTCATGCTCACAAGCAAAAACGAGATTTCCCTCGTCTTTTTTCTCAATGAACTTAGAGCCGGGAACTCCGCACTGAGGACACTTTTCGGGAGCGGAATCTCCCTCATGTACATAACCGCAAACGGGACATACGTATTTAGCCATAATAATTACCTCCAATATTATATATATGAACCTGTTCACATAGAATACTGCGAATTATGCCGCAAACCCTATGAAAATAAGCCCTGTGAAAGGATCATGCTAACGCCGTAAATATGTAGGTTTTGCAGATCCATTCTGAATAAAGCCTCTCGACTTTTTCGCCTGATCAAACCCCATGCTTTACTCTGTCATGCTCCTCAGCGCGTTTACCGTCGTTGAAGCGATCGAGAGTACCCACCAGATAGCCGGTAATACGTCTGATGCGATCAAAGGGTACATTTGTAAATTCATATTTAAGATCAACGAAATCTCCGTCTAAAGTCACGGTCATTTCATTGATGATCCTGTCGCTGTATTTTTCCTCACCGTACTTTATGTACGCGTCGATCTCTGCCTGCGGAAGTGTTCCGCCAATAACGTTTACCTTCATCTTAACAGCCTCCTGTATCAGAAATTGTTTTAAAATTATTTGCAGAGCCTGCGCAGGACTGCCTCAGAATCAAGAATACCGTCATTAAAAATCGATACTTGACATTTGACTAAATATATTGTATCATAATAAGAGGAAAAAATCTGTTGCAATTGCAACACAAGGAGAAAATATATGTTAGCTAATAATAACAAATTATTCAAAGGCGTTTCGCCCGAAGACTGTACGCGCATGATAGAATGCTTTAACGCCGAAACCAGAAAATTTCGTGCCGGAAGCTGCATTGCTGATTTTTCCGTACCGCGCGGAAAAATAGGAGTTATACTGAGCGGAAACGCCGAGATAGTTCGCTATGATATAAACGGCGTAAGAAGCATCATCGAAACATTGGACGAACAGGACATTTTCGGCGATTTTTTCACCTATTCCTCATCAATAAAAAGCACAGTCGAAATAATAGCAGAATCAGACTGTGAAATACTTTTCGTACTCCGCTCCGAACTTATGAAGCGTTGCGCCAAAGCCTGCCAATGCCATTCTCAGGTGGTTGAAAATATGCTCGATCTCATGACAGAAAAGGCTGTTTCACTCAGCGAGCGCATAGAAGTTCTTAGTCAGCGTACTATTGAAGATAAACTGCTCAGTTTTTTGCAAATAATCGAAAATAATACCGACGCAGGAAAATCACCGCAGATTCCCTTTTCCACTACTGCCCTGTCGGATTATCTCTGTGTAAATCGAAGCGCACTCCAGCGCGAAATAACTAAGCTAAAAAAATCCGGAGTTCTCACTATTTCCAAAAGAAAATTCAAACTCAACCGCAATAAGGAAATCTGATAAACATGTTAGAGCCTGTTTAAAATCTCGCTGCATACGTCTTTTCGGTAAATTGCACAAATTCGTTATCAGGAAATAATTATATTTCAAAAATGATACAGACTATTCATACTGAAATTGACATATATTTAAAGGTATGATATAATTAATTTTATAGGAACATTTTCAAACAATCAAGAAAGGATTAAAATATGATCTGGGAATTTATCAAATCTATAATTCTTGGTATTGTCGAAGGCATTACCGAATGGCTGCCCGTCAGCAGTACCGGGCATCTGATACTGGTCAACGAATTTTTACAACTGAATGTCAGCAATGACGCAGATGTCAATGAAAGCTTCATAAATATGTTCAACGTTGTAATACAGTTGGGCGCGATAATGGCGGTAGTGCTGATCTTCTGGAAAAAGCTTTTTCCATTCGGCAAAAAGGATAATTCGCACCCATGGAAAAAAGAAGGCTTCGGGGCTTACGTAAAAGCTGACATAATGCAGATGTGGTTCAAGGTAATAGCCGCCTGCCTGCCTGCCGCCGTCATCGGCGTTCTCTTCGACGACGTTTTCGAAGCGCTTTTCTACCGACCGTGGGTAATTGCAATTGCGCTTATTGTTTTCGGAATCGCATTCATCATCATTGAAAACCGCAATAAAAACAAATCCGCAAAAGTAAACACAATTAACGAACTTACATATCAGGCTGCGCTTATAATCGGCTTATTCCAGCTTATAGCCGCTATTTTCCCCGGCACGTCACGTTCGGGCGCAACCATACTCGGCGCGCTGCTTATCGGAATTTCTCGAACTGTTGCGGCTGAATTCACATTCTATCTTGCCGTTCCCGTAATGTTCGGCGCAAGTCTCCTGAAGATTGTAAAATACGACGGCGGATTTACAGGTTCGCAGATCGGAATTCTCCTTATCGGAATGATCGTTGCATTCCTTGTTTCCGTAGTCGTTATCAAATTCCTCATGGACTACATAAAAAAGCACGATTTCAAGGTATTTGGCTGGTACAGAATTATCCTTGGAATACTGGTTCTCATTTACTTTGGCATAAAGGCGTTTGCATAATATAGTAATCCTACTAAAAAATCCCGAAAGCGTATTTCAAAACGCATTCGGGATTTTTTATTTTATAACATTACTGATATGCAGAAGTGATTCCGAAATATTCCTCAAGCGTAAGATAAGGATCGCCTGCTGCAACTGCTGCGTCGTGAATGCGCTTTGCGTTATCCTTACCCACATAGCGAATATGCCACGGCTCGTATTTATAACCCGTAACCCCCTGCTTACCCTGCGGATAGCGAATTATAAAGCCGTATTCCACACAATGCTCTTCAAGCCAGATCGCTTCGGGAGTTCCGATAAACGCGTCGCTGATCTCGTTTACGTCTATTGCAAGACCTGTCTGATGCTCGGAAAATCCCGGACGCGCCGAAAATGTATCGGCAACAGCTTGTCCGTTAGTCGCTACATAATCGTTGTAGATGGCCTCTTGCGTCTCATAGGAACGGAATCCGGACGAAATATAAATATTTAAACCGTCATTAGCAGCTCCGCTCGCAAGTTCCTGAAACGCCGAATAAGTATCTCCCGTAAGTCCGCCCGGATTATAAGAAGCAGGCAAACCGTATGTTTTGTTGGCGATAAGAATTCCGTCAATGTACGTTACGCCATCGATTTGCTGAGAGCCTTCCGATTTTTTAACGGTTACGCTAACCTGCGCGCCGAGGGACGGATTGTCAGCCGAAGTTACCTTTATGATGCACGTGCCTTCGCCGACGCCTGTGATATTTCCGATGCTGTCAACGGTAGCGACAGCCGTATTGGAACTTGTCCAGACCTCGTTGATATTTTCCGAAACAACGGGATATTGCTTAGTCTGACCAACGCTGATCTCAGCGGAAGTGTAGCTGAGCGTAATACCGCTGACTGCAGCACCACCGCCGTTATTTCCACCTGCATTAGAATTTCCACCGCTGTTATTACCTGCCCCGGCAGTATTTCCGCCGGCATTATTACCGGGCGTTTTCGTAGTCGGAGTATTTATATTTCCATTTGGCTTGCTCGCACCCGAAGCAACGCCAGCCCTCGTAACAGCCACAAATCCGGCTCCGGAGACCGTTGTAGTTCCGCCGGCAGTTTCGTTTTCCGCAGCCGAAGTCGTAACATCTGAAGTTTGAACATCATTTACATTATCTGTGGTATTTTCAGCAACACCGCTCGAAATGCTGAGTTCCGAACTCTCGCTTTCATCAGCCGGAACGTCATTTCCACACGCTGCCATACCCATAAGGCATACCAACGAAGCAGTGAACGCTGTAATACGTGTGAATTGTCTTTTCATTTTGTCATCTCCCAAATTGCAGTTATTTCCAGCCTGCAATAAATTTACAAGCTATGATCAGGAATTCTCCTCGATCATCACTTATTATATCACACTATTTCCCAAATGTAAAGCGTTTTCGGAAATTTTAATCGAAATGTAAAAATCAATTCGCCAAAAGTGGAGTTGTAAATATATCTGTCCCCGAAATCAGGAAGAAGTGCTACGATATTCTTACCCGCATTTTAGGAACGCTTAGCCAATATCGAAACCGCCTTTGTCAATACCAATTCCGATAATTTTTTATATAAACATAAAAAGGGCTGCCGATCGGCAGCCCCTATAATTTACGAGTTTAAAAGTTCAGTAAAATTTTCAATGTAAACGTCCGCCGAAGCCGCCCAGCTATTATCGCACTTCATAGCACGATCAACAAGAGCCGTCCACTTAGTCTTATCGTCATAATCTCTTTTAGCACGGCGAACGGCGTCAAGCATATCGTCGGCATTAAAAGTTTTAAATGAAAAGCCATTACCATTCACGCCGCCGTTATCGCGAACCGTATCGCGCAATCCGCCTGTTTCGCGAACTATCGGCGCAGTTCCGTAACGCATGGCGATCATTTGAGCAAGACCGCACGGTTCGCTCTGGCTTGGCATGAGGAACATATCCGAACCTGCATATATTCTATGAGCAAGTTCGGGGACGAATCCCGTCGTCACGGAAACTCTGTCTGGATATCGCCGCGACATTTCAATAAAGAAATCCTCATAGATCTTTTCACCGCTTCCGAGAACGGCAACTTTGATTCCGCTGTTTATAATTTCTTCAAACGCGCAGCGAATAAGATCGATTCCCTTATGCTTGACAAATCGCGTAACTATACCCAAAAGCGGCTCTCTGTCGTTCACAAATCCAAGTTCTGTCAAAAGCTCCGACTTGCACTTTGCCTTTCCGGATTTATCGCTTTCGGAAAAATGCCATGCGATATACGGATCTTTTTCGGGATCGTAGAAATCAGTATCGATGCCGTTGAGAATTCCTTTTAATTTATAACGTTTATCCGCAAGAATCCTATCAAGACCGCAGGCATACCACGGATCAAGAATTTCCAAAGCATACGAAGGCGAAACGGTTATTATCCTGTCAGCTGTCTCAATTGCGCCTTTAAGCATATTGATATAGCCGTCATATTCAAGAATCCCCGAATTATAGGCAGGAATCCCCATCAGTTCATTAAGGACTTCCTTGCCGTATCTGCCCTGATATTCAATATTATGAATAGTCATGGTTATTTTCAGCTTGTCATAACCCTCAAGATACCTGTAATAAACATGGAAATAAACGGGAATAAGCGCAGTCTGCCAATCATTGCAGCTTATAATATCCGGCTTGAAATCGATAAATTTCAGCATTTCGAGAACAGCTCTGCCGAAAAACACGAATCGCTCGCAGTCATCGTAAAATCCGTACAGACCGTCCCTGTTATAATAATATTCGTTATCTATAAAATAATATGTAACGTCATTTTTTTCTGCCATAAAAATCCCGCAGTACTGCTTACGCCATGAAACGTCGACCGTGAGATTGGCAATAAATTCCATTTCCTCACGCAACTCCGAATCTATAGCTTTATAAAGCGGAATTACGACCGCGCAATTATGCCCCTTTGCGCTTATAGCCTTTGGCAGAGAACCCACTACGTCGGCAAGACCGCCGGAGGCTGCATAGGGAACAGCCTCGCTGGCAGCAAAAAGTATATTCATACGTTCATCTGTCCTTTATTCCAGAACTTATATTTTTCCGTTTTTGCCGATATACAGCGGATAAGTCTCCGACCCCGTCAGAGATTTCTCATCGCTGATCTCAACGTTTTTATCTGTGATTACGGAAGAAATATTGCAGCCGCTGCCGATCTTAGAACCCTGCATGATCACGGAATCCTTAACAACAGTATCCTTTCCGATTTTAACGCCGCGGAAAATAACTGAATTTTCAACAGTACCCTCGATAACGCAGCCGTCTGCAATAAGCGAATTCTTGATCTTTGATTCCAGACCGTACTTCGCAGGACCGTTATCGCCTACCTTTGTATATACGGGCATATCAATCTTGAACAGCGCGTTTCTCTTTTCAGCGTCAAGAAGCATTTTATTAGCCGCAAAATAACTCTCAACACTGTCAATTCTTACAAAGAAATCTTTATGCTCATATCCCATTATCTTATAGCCGCTGTTTTTATTCTGGAGAATTTCTCTTGTAAAGCTATAGAGATTTCTGCTTGCGGCGTCCTCGACAAGCTGACGGAGGAAATCCTTGCTGATGATCAGCATTTCCAGCCACTGATTGCATTCTCCCGAGATCTTCGGCGCAACAAGAACGTCGCTTACGGTATTATCCTCGTTGAACTGGAGAATAGTTGTACCTGCATTCTTCTCGCTGTCGTAATAGCCCTTGCTGTAGATAAGAGTTATATCAGCCTCGGTCTCCATATGCTGACGGAGAACCGGATTAAAATCGATAGTCGCGACTACATCGCAGTTTGAAAGAATAACATACTGCGCCTTGGAATGTTCAACAAAACTCCAGACATTATTGAGGGCGTCAAGTCTGCCCTTGTAGATTCCACCTGTCTGGCTGTAAGGCGGCAGAAGATGAAGGCCGCCTTTTTTGCGTGCAAGATCCCAGTCTCTTCCCGATCCGAGATGATCAAGCAAAGAACCGTAATTCGACTTCGTGATAACGCCGACTTCGGAAACGCCCGAATTAACAAAATTGGAAAGTGGGAAATCAATAAGTCTGTATCTACCGCCGAATGGGATAGAACCCATAGTTCTCTGCTTGGTAAGCTCGCTTACGTAAGAATCATGCATACTTGCAAAAATCAGACCTAATACATTATAATTAACACTGCTCATTGTGATACCTCCGCTCAGATATTTTCACCGATGATCTGCTTTGGATCAACGGATTTGCCTTCCGATACTGTTACATTATGTCCCACTACCGCAATACCCCAATCGTCTCTGTTTTCGACCATTTCAGGGCTTTTTCCGATATGAGCGCCGCTTTCTATAACGCAGTCGCTGCCAACGATGGCATATTCAACAACTGCGCCGGACTTGATGACCGTACCGGGCATAATTATACTGTAATTTACAGTCGCGCCCTCTTCAACAGTAACGCCTGCAAAAAGAACGGAGAAATCAACAGAACCGTCAACAGAACTTCCTTCAGCTATCATGGAGTTCTCAACATGAGCGTTCTCGCCCATATACTGCGGCGGCATATAGCTGCTTCTGGAGTAGATCTTCCAACTCTTGTCGTAAAGATCAAGAGGAACACTGGGGCTGAGGAGATCCATATTTGCTTCCCAAAGCGAATCGAGAGTTCCTACGTCTTTCCAGTAGCCCTCGAACTCGTAAGCAAAGAGACGCTGTTCATCGCGGAGCATTGAAGTGATGATATCCTTTCCGAAATCCTTCGACCAGCTTTCGCCGCGCTCACGCTTTGCGTTGGCGTCATTTTCATTTTCGATAAGATATTTTTCAAGCTTTTTCCAACTGAAAACATATATACCCATAGAAGCAAGAGTTGATTTAGGCTCTTTTGGCTTCTCAACAAAATCAACGACTTTATTATTTTCGTCGCAGATCATGATTCCGAAACGTGAAGCTTCCGCAAGAGGAACATCAATAACAGAAATAGTGCAGTCCGCGTCGTTGGCAATATGGAAATCAACCATTTTCGAATAATCCATTTTATAAATATGATCGCCGCCAAGCACAACTACATAATCGGGATCGTAGCGCTTGATGAAATTCATATTCTGGTATATAGCATTAGCAGTACCTTCATACCATGAAGCGCCTGCCTGAGATTCATAAGGCGGAAGAACGTGAACTCCGCCATTCATTTTGTCAAGATCCCACGGCTGACCGTTGCCGATATACTCGTTAAGAACAAGTGGCTGATACTGAGTAAGAACTCCTACGGTATCGATACCTGAATTTGTACAGTTTGAAAGAGGGAAATCGATAAGTCTGTATTTTCCGCCGTAGGGAACAGCAGGTTTAGCCACGTTTTTTGTAAGAGCGTACAATCTGCTTCCCTGACCGCCTGCAAGGAGCATTGCTACAACTTTTTTCTTGGTATACATAAATATTCCTCCTGAAACTCAGAAGCTGCCTTGCAAATGATACTGCAAAAACTGATTCTGATATTGATAAATATATATATTTGAATTAACGGAAATCGGGCGGATCTGTCAAATCGTTCAAAGATCCGCGCATTTTCCTATAATAAAACTTAACCTTCTTCGGCAGCGCTTTTCTTTCGTTTTGCCGGCGTTTTTTTAGTTTTAACAGAAGGCTCTTCGGACTCCTTCGGATTTTTTGCAGTCTTTCTTTTAGGCGCAGCCTTAAGATACATTACAGAGAGAGGCGCAAGCGTCATGGAAATGCTGTATTCAAAGCCGTGCATTGGTTCTTTTTCAGCCTTATACGATCTTGCCGACGCGCCGCTTCCGCCGAATTCAGCAGCGTCCGTATTCAAAACGACCTTATAAGTCCCCTTATCAGGCACGCCTATGCGGTAATTTTCACGCTTTACGGGAACGAAATTGCATACCGCGATAATCTCGCTGCCGTCGTCGTCGATACGTCTGAATGCAATAACGCTCTGCTTATAGTCGTCGTTGGAGATCCAGCTGAAACCGCTCCATGAGTCGTCATTCTGCCACAAAGGAGAATTTTCGACATAAAATTTATTCAGCTTTTCCGTAAATTTCAACATATTTTTATGAGGAACTGTTTCAAGAAGTCCCCAATCAAGCTGAGTTTTATAATTCCACTCGTTGCTCTGAGCGAATTCTTGACCCATAAACAGAAGCTTCTTACCCGGATGAGCCATCATATAAGCCATGAAAGCGCGGTATGACGCAAATTTATCAACTTCATAGCCGGGCATTTTATTGATCATCGAGCATTTTCCGTAAACAACTTCGTCATGAGAGATAGGCAGGATATAATTCTCGGAGAAAGCGTAGAAGAACGAGAATGTGAGCTTATCATGGTTAAACGAACGGTAGATCGGATCGAGCGACATATAGCTGAGCATATCGTTCATCCAGCCCATATTCCACTTGAAATTGAAGCCGAGACCGCCGATATCGGTAGGTTTCGTGACCATTGGCCAAGCCGTCGATTCTTCGGCGACCATGAGAGCTTCGGGATGCTTTGAGAAAATAGCTTCGTTAAGTCTTTTAAGGAATTCTACAGCTTCGAGATTTTCGTTGCCGCCATGGACATTTGCAGTCCATTCGCCGTCGCGCCTGTCGTAATCGAGATAAAGCATGGACGCCACGGCGTCGACTCTCAGACCGTCAACGTGCATTTCCGTAAACCAATAATTCGCGCTGGATATAAGGAAAGAGCATACCTCAGCCTTGCCATAGTCGAAAACATGAGTTCCCCATGCCTTGTGTTCTTTTTTTCTGATATCCGTGTATTCATAGCAGCAAGTGCCGTCAAATTCATATAATCCTGCCGCGTCCTTTGGGAAGTGCGCAGGTACCCAGTCAAGTATAACTCCGATGCCCGCTTCGTGGAACATATCGACCATTTTGCGGAAATCGTCAGGAGTTCCGTAACGCGAAGTAGGCGCAAAATAGCCCGTTACCTGATATCCCCACGAGCCGTCGAAAGGAAATTCCGTAAGCGGCATAAATTCAATGTGAGTATATGACATCTTTTTGAGATATGGAATTATCTCCTTGGCGAAACCTATATAGGAAACAAAAACTTCCTCTTCGCCCGAATTTTTCCATGAATTAAGATGAACTTCATACACATTCATGGGACTCTTGTAAACGTTTTTGCTTTTCTTGGATTCAAACCATGCAGAATCGTTCCACTCGTAGCTGCTCTCATAAATTTTCGAAGCAGTACCTGGACGTGTTTCAAAATGAGGCGCGTAAGGGTCGGATTTCAGCAGAATTTTGCCCTCGCGCGTTTCGATACTGTACTTATAAATATCAAACTGCTCAAGCTTTGAGATCTCCGTCTCCCATACGCCGTTCGCAATGAGTTTCATAGGAGCTTTTGTGCGATCCCATTTATTGAAATCGCCGACAACAGAAATGCTTACAGCATTAGGAGCCCATACTCTGAAGGTAAAAACCTTGCTCCGACCTTTTTTTCTGGAATGCACGCCAAAGAATTTCCATGCTTCATAATTTTTACCCTGATAAAAAAGATAAAGCGGAAAATCATTGGGATTGTTATTTTTATTTACTGACATTAAAACAGCCCCCTTTGCTATACCACCTATAGTAGTATTACCTATAGTTATTTTACCAGAATATGCAAAAATATTCAAGCTTTTTTGCAAAATTGCACAAAAATTCAGACAATACCATAAATATTAGTTGTAATTTTTGTGCGTTTTGCCATAATATGCCATATAACTTTGCAGTTTATTTGTACATACAAACATATTAAAACGTTGCTGAAAAGATATTAAAACGGCGAAGAATTTGTTTAAACAATTACTTATGCTTGATCTTTATGCCTATCACGGTAACGTCGTCCGGCCGCGAGGAAGAATTGAACACCGACGCCTTTTTTGCGATCGAACGCACAATTTCTTTGATATCGCTGCTGCCGAGAAGAAGTTCTTTTATGAACAGATGTGCATTTTCACCTATTCCGTCGGAAAACATAATAATTATATCGTCCTCTTTAAGATCATATTGAGTAGTGTATATCTCCGCCTGCCCCGTTATCCCTATAGGAAATGTAGGCGCAGATATCTTTATAACGTCACCATTTCTTTTAATTATAGTTGACGCCGCTCCTGATTTTATGGACGTCATGACGCATTTGTCAAGATCAAGCCTGACTGAATCAAACGTCGCAAACGATTCCTCACGCGATTTCGTGACCATAACCGAATTTATCAGACGAACCGCCGACGCAAATTCCATTCCGCCGCAAATCAGCTTACGAAACATTCCTATGACCATATGCGAATCAACAGCAGCATTTTTTCCCGTTCCCATTCCGTCAGACAACACGATATATTTCACGCCCTCTCCGTCGGAAAATACAGCTGTACTGTCTCCGCTGACTTCGGCTGCACGAGAACCTGCGGTGAATATTTCAGTATCATAAGCAGTAGCTTCATAAAGACTTACACGCATTTCTTTTGCTGAATTGACTTTTGGGGAAGAAATCATTTTTATATCAAGGCAATCGGAGGCAAGATCGCATATTCTTTCCGCACTTTCGGGAATTTCACTGATCTCAAAATAAATCTCTGCGATAAGACGGTTCGCCGAATTATAATAAGCTTCCACACGCAGCGGCTTAATTCCATGTGCGCGCAGATATTCAAAGACATCTCGGCTTTTTGAAGCAGAAAACCGCATATCGGTTCTTTCCGCCGTGCTTCTTACAAGTTCGCCCATTATTTTCAGCTGTTCGTTAAGAAGTTCACGATCGTCGGAAAATCTCAGCCGCATAAGCTGATCGGCTATCCTGCCGCGCATATTTTTTTCGAGTTCCTCTGCAATTTTCTGCCTGTTTGAGCAGTCTTCGGGCAGTATCGGCATTATCTCTTCGGCGGATTCATAATCAAGACGGCAGATACTCCGTCTGTAGCAGTCTCCGCATATTTTCTTAACCTGATCCGTATATGAGCCCTCATGTTTATGTACAGTCGCAAGAGCAGCCGCTATTCTGCCGGAATCAAGCCTTACAGCCTCGATAATATCCGACAGAAAATTCTTTTTGCTTGCATTTATATCAGCCTGATCGCTGCCTGACGACTCAGTCGCGGATATCCATTTATCCGAATAATGCGGCGCGGCGGCAACAAAAAGCGAAACGCCGCATATAATACTGAGTGTCATCTGCATTTCCGCTGCCGAACCCGTAAGAACGCACAGCATAAAGCATGAAAAAGCAAAAAATAAAGCCGAAAAAACAATTCTTCTGCGGCTCAGAAATCCGACAAGAAATCCGGCAAGGGGAAGCATGGCAGCCGTTGTGCCGAGTTCAGCCGACGCAAAAAGCGCTCCCGCCGCCGAAAGCGCGCCAACTACTATCCCTCCGAGGCTTTGATAAAAAAATGCCGCCCCCAAAGTAAATGCAGCTCCCGAAATTATGCCCGGATTCACAGCGTCGAACTTTATCGAACACAGAGAAGCCGTGAATACGATATATACTATTCCATATGCGCAGCCCGAAGCGCCGCTGAGATCGATCACTTTTTTGTCTTTCAGACTTGCGGCAAGCCGATTCAGCGAAGAGGCGGTAAATCCCCCTATAGCCCCGTAAAAGGCGTAGAACAGGAGTTTTTCGGAAAATTCTCCGATCAGCACCGAAACAGCCGCTCCCGATATAAAAATAGATACAGCCGTAATAACTCCGCACAGCGTTGGAGAATTTTTGCGTTCCATAAACATTTTTGCTGCGATTATCATCGTCATCGCCGCTAATTTCACAATATTTCTCCCCACAGAATCGGAAAGTATGCCGCGCATGACAGCCCCGATAAACGCTGCTGCCGAATATGGGAGTGGAAATGCTCCGCATAGCGAAATATCGGCAAAAGAGGCCACTCCCCCTATGCTTGATCCCGATAAGGCAAATCCTCCGACCGCTGATAAGATCACTCCGATCATAGGTTCAAATACCGCAAAACGTCCTGCTCTTTTTAACATATTTACCACCTCGGAGTTTATTATAACACAAATAAAGCGCATATTTTGTCGGAATAATAACATGATTTTTATATATAGCAATATAGTTATAATTCACGCTGCAAGCCTTGAACGATCAAGCCATACAACCTTATTTTGCGTTCATTTGAACTTGTAAAGTGTCCAAATATACTGTTTATGAGTTCTCGCAAACATATCTCCTTTTATCTGACGTTATAATGCAGAATTATATATATGCAAATACAGCCGTATTGACAAAAAAATGACAATAAGCTATAATAACATTACAGTCAGCGGCGTACATAAGCCGGCAGATACGCGGCTGTTCCAATCTAAAAGCATAAAGCAATATAATACATATTACAGGAGGAATCATTATGGAATTCATTACTCTCCCCATCATTCTGATCGCAGCCGCAGTACTCTTGCTGATCATCATTCTGGCAACCGGTTACATCAAGGCTCCGCCCGATATGGCGTACATAATTTCCGGTCTGCGCCGAAAAATCATAATCGGTAAAGCAAGCATACGAATCCCATTCTTCGAGCGCGTGGATAAACTGAAACTTCAGCTTATCGCCGTTGACGTTAAAACTTCAAGCGCCGTACCTACCGCGGATTACATCAACATCAACGTTGACGCCAATGTAAACGTCAAAGTCAGCAGCGATCCGATACTCATAAAGCTTGGCGCGGAAAACTTCCTCAACAAGGAAACTGGATATATCGCTAAAGTTGCTCGTGAAGTTCTCGAAGGTAATATGCGTGAGATCGTCGGACAGATGACTCTCGAAGCGATGGTAAACGACCGCAAGGCTTTTGCCGAAAAAGTTCAGGAAAACGCCGCCCCCGACCTCAACAGAATGGGACTGGAGATAGTTTCGTTCAATGTGCAGAATTTTACCGACGATCAGAATCTTATTGAAAATCTTGGTATCGACAATACCACAAAAATTCAGAAAAAAGCCGCTATCGCAAGAGCGGAATCCGAAAAGGAGATCGAAATTGCAAAGGCGCAGGCTAAAAAAGAAGCGAACGACGCCAAAGTTCTTGCCGAAACAGAAATCGCTCAGAAAAACAATCAGCTTGCGATCCGTCAGGCTGAATTGAAAAAAGAAGCCGATACGCAGCTTGCTATCGCCGACGCCGCTTATGAGATACAGCGCGAAGAACAGCGCCGCTCTATCGAGGTATCGAAGTATAATGCCGATATCGCCGCATCTGAAAAAGATGTTGAATTAAAGACCAAAGAAGCCGAAGTTATGGAAAAGGCTCTCGACGCCGACATCAAGAAGAAAGCCGAAGCGGATAAGTACAGAGTTCAGCAGTTATCAGACGCAAAACTTTATCAGTTAAAAAAAGAAGCGGAAGCCGATCGTTTCCAACGCGAACAGGAAGCCGAAGCTCAGAAAGCTGAAGCGGAGGCGCAGAAATTCGCCAGAATGCAGGAGGCGGAGGGTATTGCTGCCGTAGGTCAGGCAGAAGCCGACGCGATACGCGCAAAAAGTCTTGCGGAAGCCGAGGGTATCAATGCTAAGGCGGAGGCAATGAAGAAATACGGCGAAGCAGCCGTTCTTGAAATGTATTTCAAAGCTCTGCCTGATATCGTTAAAAACGCTGCCGCTCCTCTTGAAAACGTTGATCGCATCACAATGTACGGCGACGGAAATTCAAGCAGAATGGTAGGCGACATAATAAGTTCAACAGCTAAGATAACCGACGGTCTTTCAGAAGCTACCGGAGTTGATATCAAATCGGTTCTTGCCGGATTTCTGGGAGGATTAAAAACTCCCGAATCGCCGGTTTCCGAAACATCAGTTCCCGATAATTTTGAAGAAGTTTAAGAACATACTCTAAAATACAGCATGATCAAAAGTCATGCTGTATTTTTTACGAAAATCAATTAGATGTCTATTGATTTTCATGATCTTGTATGCTATAATTTATACAATAATCATGAAAATACGGAGATGGTCATATGGAAATACTTATAACAATTCTTGTAACTTTTTTCGCAGGAATGGGCGCAGGTCTTGGAACGGGATTCGCAGGAATGAGCGCCGCCGCTGTAATCACGCCGATGCTCGTGACGTTTTTGGGAATCGAACCTTATATGGCGGTCGGCATTGCATTATCGTCGGACGTTCTCGCAAGCGCGGTTTCGGCTTACACATATGGCAAAAATAAAAATCTTGACATAAAAAACGGGCTTATCATGATGTTCACCGTTCTGATCTTTACAGTAGTCGGAAGTTTTGTCTCAAAGCTTGTACCAGCAACAGCAATGGGCGGATTTTCGGTATTTATGACATTTCTGCTCGGTATAAAATTTATTGTGAAACCCGTAATGACAACAAAAGAAGCAATGGAATCCACAGACGCTAAAAAGCGGATAATACAATCCCTCGTCAGCGGAACTCTGATAGGCTTTATATGCGGATTTATCGGCGCAGGCGGCGGAATGATGATGCTTCTCATACTCACGTCCGTGCTTGGATACGAATTGAAAACCGCCGTCGGAACAAGCGTGTTCATCATGACGTTTACGGCTCTTACGGGCGCGGTATCCCATTTTACGATAGGAGGGCTTCCTGATCCTTTCGTATGGATATTATGCATTGTATTTACGTTTATATGGGCAAGAATAGCCGCGGTTTTCGCAAACAAAGCCTCGCCGAAAACCCTTAACCGCGCTACCGGTATCGTACTTGCGCTGCTCGGACTCGTTATCATGGGATTCTCAATTTTAAAAAAATAAGAACAAATCCTGAAATAAACAAAATCCTCGCAAATATTATAATTTGCCTTATGAGTCTTTCATGAACGCTCCCTTCTGCAAGCAGTTCGAGAGCCGCGCCTCCGTCAAGAAAGCTGAACGGCAACAGATTGAAAATCCCCTCGGCAAGATTGAACGCGCAGAGATATCCGCGAATTCCGAAAAGCCAAAGAAAAGCGAAGATAAGCAGATTTACGGCAGGCCCGCACATAAGTACGGCTATGCCGTTTTTTATATTTTTGCAGGGCGATGCTGTCATCTTAATGCCGAAACAGCCGAGTTCAACAGAACGAAGCTCGCCGCCTGTAAGTTTTAACGCCATAATATGACCGAGTTCATGGGCGATACACGATATGTAAAACGCCGCTGTCAGATCTCCGTCGCGCAAAAGAAACAGCAGCGCGTTGAATACCAGAAACGAATATCTGATTTTTATCTTAGTCATAGATTTTTTACAAATTCAATTATATGATCTACCGGATTCGGGATAATATTTTTGTCCACAGTTGAAAGTCTGCGCAGAAATCCTATCAATTCTTCCGCAATTTCCGGCCTGGCAATGTTAAGTATAACAAGTCCGGCTGCGATTATCAGGCATAACACTGCCTGCATTGAAACAATATCGTCGGCTCGTCCTTCACGCCGCCTGCGTATATCCTCCTCTTTCAGCTTTTCGGTATTATCGTCGTCGGAAATTATCTCCGCTTCGGTTTCTTCTCCAGTGTTCTCTTCTTCATCGGCAAAATTTCCGTTCATAAAAATATTCTCTTCCATGTCCGCACCTCCTTATCAATTAATATGCGTCTATACAATAAATATGCCTTGACTTTTTTTCCGAATTATGCTAAAATCATGATGTATGATTATATAGGTATAAGAGAAGAAAATTTGACCTTTAAGGGTGATGTTTATGATATGGTTTATGATAGCGATAATGTTTACAGGATCGGCATTTACACTTTGCTGCGCGATTTACGGTATATTGAAAATGCGCGAAGATCCATTGGAAATTTATGAAAGAAAGACGCTTATCTGCGCCGCAGGAGTTCCTGCGCTGAATGCCGCGGCAATGCTTGCTCCTACTGAAAAATCAGCACTCGTTTTATTCGGACTGTATAATATCTGCGAGACCTGCACCGCATTATGCCTTCTGTTATTTGTCAGGCGATATATGGGCATTACAAGATCATTGGGTAAAATTAAAAGATTGATCTATGTCGCCGCGGCTATCGACGCTGTCATGATGCTTGTCAATCCATTCTTCAACTTTTTATTCAAAGTTGAGCCATATTATGATAAGTGGGGATCGTTATTCTATCGTTCTTCCCATATGATGCCTCCTTATTATTTTCATGCGGCGCTGACCACGATTATAATTATCGCAAACCTTGCAATGCTGATAAGGCGAATGATAATCGCCCCAAAAGCATATGTTATAAAATACAGTTCTGTTTTTCTGTCGCTTGCCACGATTGTTTCTATCGGAACGCTCTACATATATTTCGATCTGAAATTCGACTACTCGCTGATGCTTTATCCGCTTGTTGTATTTCTCATTTTTTATTTCTCGCTTATATATGTTCCGCGCGGACTTATGGAACGCCTTATGTTTTTCACAGTAGCAAACATGAAGGACGGCATTGTCTGTATAGATATCGATTCCAAGATAGTTCATGCAAATAAAGCTGCGAAGGATTTCTGCGAAGCCGAAATAGATATCCAAACGCTTGATAATCAGGTGAGAAAATGGCTTATTGAAGATATCGACCCGAATATTTCCGTTCATATCTGGGAAACAACAAGACGTATCAACGGTCAGAAGCATTATTTTACGATAGAGTATCACAGAATTTACGACAGCTCTGTAAAATATCTCGGCTGCTTTTTCCTTATCCACGACAGAACTGAGGAATATATCAAATACAAGACCGAAAAATACAAGGCGACTCACGATATGCTGACAGGTCTTTACAATATGGAATGCTTCTGCGAATGCGTGCGGGATCAGCTGAATAACGATCCCGAAACAGGATATTATATCATTGTCACAGACGTGAAGAATTTCAAAATGGTAAACGACGTTTTCGGCGTTGAAGCCGGCGACAGACTTCTGAAAAAAATTTCCGAGATCACAGCGCAGTTCGGCGGCAGCGATTGTATTTACGGTCGTCTTACCGGAGACCGCTTTTCAATATGTATGCCGAAATCGAGATTTTCGGAAGAAGAACTGCTGAAAACATATTCCGCTGTGGATTCGTTTCTGGAAGGCGCAGCTTTCAAAACTCATATCCATATCGGCGTTTATGAAGTTACCGACCGCTCGCTGCGAGTTTCCGTAATGTGCGACCACGCTAATCTTGCTATCAAAAAAATCAAGGACAGTTACCGCAGTTTTGTTGCATATTATGATAACGAGCTTCGCGAAAGTTTTATAAACGAACACAGAGTTATAAGCGAATTTGAAAAAGCGATTGAAGACAATCAGTTTCAGCCGTACATACAGCCGCAGATCGCCTCAAACGGCAACATCATGGGCGGCGAAGCCCTTGTGCGCTGGATACACCCGAAAGAAGGCATGATACCGCCTGATAAATTCATCAAGCTGTTTGAGCAAACGGGACTTATCAGCCGCCTTGATACGCTTATGTGGGAATTTGCCTGCATACAGCTTAAGCGCTGGACTGATATCGGATTAACCGAAAGCTATATTTCCGTAAATATATCCCAGAAGGATTTTTATCTTCTCGATGTTTACAACACGATGATCAAGCTTGTGAACAAATACGATATATCCCCGAAAAGGCTTCATCTTGAGATTACGGAAACGGCCATCATGGATAATCCTGAGGCACAGCTTGAACTCATCGCAAAACTGCGGAACTGCGGATTTATCGTTGAGATAGACGACTTCGGCAGCGGCTATTCATCGCTGAATATGCTTAAAGAAATAGAAGCAGACGTGCTGAAGATCGATATGGGATTTTTAAAAAAATCAGATCATCAGCACAAAAGTCAGGTAATTCTGAAAATGATAATCGGTCTTGCGAAATCGCTGAAAATGGAAGTTATTACAGAAGGCGTGGAAACTATGGATCAGGTGAAATTTCTTGCGGAATACGGCTGCGATATTTATCAGGGATATTATTTTGCAAAGCCTATGACCATAAACGAATTCGAGACCACTTATCTTAATAAGCGTTTCAGAATATGATTCTTGACATATTTACGGATATATGGTAAAATGATTACGACAAATTTAGACTGGAGGAGTAATTTTGAAAATAATCAGAAATATTACGTCTATCTCGGCAGCTATCGCTCTTGCTGCCGCCATGACAAGCTGTTCCAATAAATCTGATTCCGATAAAAAGCAGTATGAAAGAACCGCTCCCGACAGCGTTTCTTTTGAATGGCAAAAGGCTTATGAAAGCAAGCTGAACGAATTCAAAGAATCTGAGGATTATTCCGACAATCAGGAATCGGGGTCGGCTTTCGATCTTTTCGATATTACCAAAGACGGAACGCCTGAACTTATCATTTCTCCCAACAACGACGGCTCTACCAAATGCCTCGTATACTCGTTCTCGGACGGCGAAGCGGCTGAAATAGGCGATATCGGAAACGCAGGCAGCTTTATGTATCTTCCGGTTTTAAACTTTATAAAGGACGAATACTGCGGAGACGGCTTTGTTCTCGGACAATATCTCAAATACGAAAACGGCTCTTTCAATCAGGAAATAAGCTATAGTGATAATTCCCAGTCGGCAATGAGCGGCGATGTGATTGTTCATGAGATAAACGGCGAAGAGGTTCTTCTGCCCGATTACGACAAGGCACTTGAACCTTATATCAACTCCCCTGCTCTCAATGTCGGAAGAAAATATTCAATGGGCGACGGGGTTATTAAATACGCCCTTTATCGTTCCGAAAGCTGGGGAAATATAATCAGTCCCGCGGACAAAAAACTCTGCATGGATATGCTCAAGGAAAAGCTGCTGCCGGAATATGAAGCAGGCTCGGAGATTGCCTATGAACTTGCCGATCTCAACAACGACGATGTTCCTGAACTCCTCATCTCGGAAGGCACATATCCCGAAGCGCCCTGCTCTATTTTCTACTTCAAGAATAATACGCTCTGCCCTGTCGAGGGAACTTACGGCTCATGGGGCGAGATCACACTCGATACCGACAATCTGATCTTCTACTCCGTTTCAGGCACGGAGACGATCTATTGGAGCATCGCCAACAGCGCATTCTCTTCAACAAATTATGTAAGCTCCGGAAATACTGCTGTTCTCGGCAGAAAACGCCTGCTGACCGAAGAGAATCTTTCCGCTGATTTCAGTTGATATGGCGAAATCAAGATATGTCTACGAATGCAGCGCCTGCGGATATGAAAGTTCCAAATGGAACGGCAAATGCCCTTCCTGCGGCGCTTGGAACACATTTCAGGAATCTGTCAGCGAGCCTGTTTCCTCATCGTCTTCCTCTTCACGGGAAATACGCGACCTCTCCGACAGCATACTGGAACTTGACGATATAGGCGCGGACAACGACGTACGCTATGATACGGGAATAGGCGAACTCAACCGCGTTCTCGGCGGAGGACTTGTAAAAGGTTCTCTCGTACTTTTAGGCGGCGAGCCGGGAATCGGAAAAAGTACGATCTTGCTGCAAATTTGTCAGTATCTCGGCGAAGAGCATTCCATACTTTACGTTTCCGGAGAAGAATCCGCACGGCAGATAAAACTTCGCGCACAGCGTCTCGGCGTTGATACCGAAAATCTCTATCTGCTGACTTCCACGGACGCGGAAGCCGTTGCGGAAACTATCGCGTCGGCGTCGCCCGATATTGCGATAATAGATTCCATACAGACTATGAATATCAGCCGCATTACTTCCAGCCCGGGAAGTCTTACTCAGGTGCGCGAATGCTCGAATCTGTTCATGCATACCGCAAAACGTCAGGAGATACCTATTATTCTGGTAGGTCATGTCAATAAGGACGGCGCAATAGCAGGCCCTAAAGTTATGGAGCATATCGTTGACGCCGTGCTTTATTTCGAGGGCGAACGTCATCAGAGTTACCGCCTGCTCCGCGCAGTCAAGAACAGATTCGGTTCTACAAATGAAATAGGCGTTTTTGAAATGCTTGATAAGGGGCTTTCGGAGGTTGAAAATCCGTCCCAGATGCTGCTTTCGGGCAGACCTCATAACGTTTCGGGAACGTGCGTTGCCTGCGTTATGGAAGGAACAAGACCTATACTTGCGGAAGTTCAGTCCCTTGCGGCTAAGACAAGTTATGCAGCTCCGCGAAGAATGGCGACGGGTTTTGATTTCAACAGACTAAATATTCTCATAGCCGTGCTTGAAAAGCGGCTGGGAATATACATGGGTACGCTGGACGTTTATCTCAATATTATCGGCGGATTCCGGCTTGACGAACCTGCCGCTGATCTTCCGGTCGCAATGGCTTTGTATTCGGGAGTTATGGATAAGCCTGTCGATGAAATGCTCATAGCGTTCGGAGAGATAGGACTTGGAGGAGAAATACGCTCCGTATCTCATCTGTCGCAGCGCATTAAGGAAGCCGAACGAATGGGATTCAAGAAAGTCGTGATACCCAAACAATCGGCTTCGTCAATCAATTTTGCAGACTATAAAATAGAGATAATCCCCGTTTCAACGCTGAAACAGGCGTTCAGCACAATATGATAAAAAGACAGCAGAAAAAATTTCTCTGCTGTCTTTTTTATATATGAAAAAAGAGCGTTCGAAAACGCTCTCTCTTCATTATATCATTATATTTAAGGAACGGGCTTACTTTAACAACTTTTTAGCGAAAGAGCCGTATCTCTTTCTTCATTTGCTTACTTGATCGGAAGTTCCTCGATCTTGTAAATGCCTGCGTCAACCTGCTGGATAACAAGCGCGTCCTGAGCTGTTACGCCGTCGCCGTTTCCCGAAACGTCGGCATTTTTCATGCCCTGTTCAGTCAGCTTATATTCGTCCTTATTTGTAAGGAATTGGAGAATCAGAGTTGCGTCTGCAATTTCAACCTTGCCGTCGCAGTTTGCGTCACCGTAAACTGTCTTTGAAGGCGCAGGAGTTGTTGTTGTTGTTGTATCGGGAGCTGAACCGCCGGCATATACCATGTAGAAGAGATTTGCCGTATCAGCCTTAGCAATTGTATGCGAACCTGCCGCAACGTCTACTGTAACGACGCCGTTGGAAGCCGTATACTTTGTGCCATCAACCTTTACCGTAGCAGCAGCTTCTGCGAATACGAGTGTAAGTTTTCCTGCCGAGCCTGCATTGAATGTGATATTTGTTGCAGATTCCATTTTCAGACACTGCGTAAGAGTTTTGCCGTCGTAATTTACAGTACCCTTATTAGTTGCAAGATTACCGGTGATCTTGTAGAACGAGCTGTTCTTGCCGTTAGCTGTAAAGTCATGAACATATCCGCCGCTTACGATTGGAGCAGAAGCCGTAGTTGTCTGATCGGAAGCATTTGTTGTCTTAGGCGCTTCCGTAGACTGCGTAGTTGTGGGAGGAACAGGAGGAGTTACGCCGTTTGACATATGGTAACCCATATCCTTATAGCTGCTTGATGAAGCAGTTTCAAAGAGACCTCCGGGATTGGGTGAACCGTCCGCATTTCTCCATGCAGCATGGAAATCAGTACCCATTGCGGCAGCCTTTACTGAAATGAAATCAGAATCGGCAACTGTAGCGTCTGTACCGCCCTTATAGCCGTTTGTAACGTCAACCTTTGAGGATACAACATGATACTTTGAGTTGTAGTACAGAGAATTAGCCATTGTACCTACAAACTTATCATTGGAAACTCCGCCTTTAAGCTGGAGACCGTCTGTAAGCTTATTATTGTAATAGGAAACTACGCTGTCAAAATCGCAGCCGTCATCTGTGCAGCGATAGCACGAGAAGTTGGGCTTGCCTGTGCCTTCGCCGTTGTTGTTAGCAGCTGTGCAGTCTGTAAGAGAAGCCAACTTAGGATTGTTATTATCGGTAAATCCGCAGTGGAGATTCTCAAATGCAAGGCAGTTTTCAACGATATGACCTGAACCTACACCGGAACCGCCGAGTTTGAAACCGTTTCCGTCGCAGTCGCCATAGCCCTCGCCAAATTCGGTAAAGCCGTTTCTGAACGCGATAGAATTCTTGATAGTTACAACGCCTATCGGGCCTGTTTCAGTCTTGGCAAAGAGATCCCAGCCATCGTCGGAGTTGTTGTAAGCCATACAGCCATCAAATACATTGCCCTCGCCGCAGGTAAGCTTTGCCGCAAAACCGTCGGCATTTTCCATAGAAGCGTTATCGCAGTTATTCTTTGAAGTGCAGTTGAGGATAGTATTGTATGAAGGCCAGTCTGCAATAGTTGCCGCGCTTGTATTGTAGCGCGAGATCTGGAGACCTGTATCCTGATTGTCATTGAATACCATCATTTCAATAAGGTTGTTATTACCGGAAAGAAGCATTCCGTTATCGGCAGCCTTAGTTATCTCAAAGCCGTAGAAGTGCCAGTAATCACCGTCAAGCGTAACGCCTCTCTTAGAACCGTCAGCCGCGCCCTGACCGGAGAAATCCCATACTACTTTTGCGCCGGGATAAGCGGAAATGGTCTTGTACTTTCCTGCCGAACCGTTATTGTTTGAATCGATGAGAATCATTTCGCTGAACTTATATGTTCCATCGAGAAGGTAAATCGTACCGCCTGCGGGAACAGCCTTGATAGCTGAAAGAACATCTGTAGGAGCCTGCATGGTCTTACCGTCTCCGCCGCCGTTGGGTGAAGCGTAGATCACATTTGCGCCTGTAACAGGAACTGCTGTAGTTACAACAGGAGGATTCGTGATAGGAGCAGCCGTACTCTGAGCAGACTGTGTAGTCTGAACGGGAGTATCAGTCGTAGGAGGATTTGAAGAATCTTCCTTGAATCCGCTTCCAATAGCCGTTATTTTATCGTCATAAGCCACGAGAGCAGCCTTTAACGCGTCGTTTACAGCATAGCTTGCATCGTCTGTTTCATTGTTGAACTGCCACTTGAAATCGCCGCCGTCAACTCTTCCTGCCTTGGAAGTTACAACAGTGGGAACGTCTGCCGCCTCATTGAGGTTATAGCTGTAGAAACCGCTTTCCGTATCGAAATTGTTATATGTTGCGCCGCCCGAAGCCGCCTTTACCGATGAGGGAACCTTCTCATCTCTTGACTTTGCGTCATAAGCGTCGAACTGCGTATTATTTTGACTGTAGGGAACGAAAGTACCGCCCTCGATTATATTGCCGAAAGCCTTGATCATTCCGCCTACTTCGCCGCTGAATGTGCCTTCGCCTGCCGCGTCAGTACCCTGACCGGAGATCATCATGGGAGCTTTGCAGTTGCGGAAATAGTTGTTTTCAGCAAAGATGTCGGAATCTGTAGTAGAACCGATACCATATTTGGCGTTGCCGTCGTAATAGTTATTGTAAACATGAACAGTTGCAACTCTTACACGGGGATGACGTGAATCGGAATGATCGTACCAGTTGTGGTGGTATGTGATGTAATTCGAAGTATCGCTTGCGTTTGCTCCCTGAAGATTGCACTTTCCGTTATCATAGAAGTGGTTGTAAGAATGAGTGATGTGGTGTGATTTTTTCGTATCAAGCGCGCCGTCGCCCTTTACCTGATCGGCGTCTGAACCGGCGTCGCCATAGAAGTAATCGCAGTTATGAACCCAGCAGTAGGAGTCGTTCTGCTGGAGACCGATATTATCGCCTTCAGAGCTGTTGCAATTCATTGTACCGATATTTCTTATCTCAACGTCATTACAGCCTTTGAGAACTATTCCCCAGCCGTTCGCCGTTGCGTCGTTTCCGATACCCTCGATCGTCATGCCTGCGGAAGTTACGGAATCAACGTAAAGGTCGCCTTTTGGCATATTTGCCGGATCGGTAATGTTTCCGATAAGTCTTATAGAGATCGGACGTGTTTCCTTGCCCTTCTTGTATGCTGTAATGATATTCTGAACGCCTACGCAGTCAACGTCTCCCTTGCCCTCTGCATTAAGCTTGACTGTAACCTTATCCTTGTTTTCCTCGGTAACATAAACGACTACAGCGCCGTCTTTAAGAGTACCGTCAGCCTTATAAGCGCCGGGCATATGACCGTCCGCGAAAGCGTAACCGCTTCTGTCGTGAGCATAGCATGAAGCGGTAGCCTCGGCAGCTTTTGAGGAATCTTCCTTGCCGCTTATGATAGGAACGATCTTCATTGTGTGGCTTCCTGCCTTGAGACCGACAGCGTCGGCTCTCATATAGCCGCTGTACTGTCTGATAAGCATCGAGTCGATCTGAACTCCGTCAACGTAAACATTGTAGCCTGTTGCGCCTGAAACAGAACCCCATGTTGCGTACATTCCCTCGGCGCAGCCTATGCATGACATAACCTTTACGCTTGCCTCAGCCGCAAAAGTTGTCGCCATATTTCCTGCGAAAGGAGCGGCTGCGCTCAGCATAGTTCCCGTTACAGCCGTAACGCTCATTACAGCAGAAGCTGCGATTGCCATAATTTTCTTCTTCATCATTGAATTTCTCATTTTCTTTCCCTCCATGAGATTCAGACGCTGCTGCGCGTCATTTTCTGCCTTGCCTATCGGCAGATTATTAATATAATGATATAATGGATAAACCCCTTTGCCTATCCGTTCCGTGGTCTTTCCGACCTTGTGATTATATTATAAACAATTTTCCAATACTTTTCAATGATATATAATACTGATTAACTGACAAATTGCGCTATAATGTTTTAGCTTCAAGTGCAATCGGTCATTTGCAATGCCGAAAAAAAGTTGATTTCTAATAAATCTTCTATTGAAATTTTATTTCCGGTGTGGTATAATAAATCTGTTACAAAAAATTTCAGAACCTGTCCACATAGAAATTAT
>DETO01000073.1 GCA_002362135.1 Ruminococcus sp. UBA3286
GTTCCTGAGCAATTGACTGCTCATTTTTGATACCAAGCGATTGTTTTTTCTCTTGAATGACTCTCCGCAGCTTGCTGTCAATCATTTTTCTTCCTGATTGAAAATTTTTATAATAGTCGTCCTCGATACATAGGCTGAGATTTACAAACAAGCTGAATATGGTATTCGCAAGCATTTCATTTTCAAACTGCTCTATGTTCTCAATAAAATTTTGAGCATACTCATTTCCTTGCTCTGCGGATAAATTCAAGTATTCCATAGCTTTTTCTTTATCCTTTTCCAAATCTTCAGCGCCGAAAAGATAAAGTCTGCCAAGCTGATAGCTTGCTGCATATTTTTATCTGCGGATTTTTCAAAGTATGAAATAGCTTTTTTTATATCATATTTTTCCTTTTGCAGATACAGCTTACCAAGTGCATACTGCGTTAACTCGTTATCTTCAGCAGACAGCAGATACTTTTCTGCCTTATCCAAATCTTGATTTACAATTTCACCCTTGAGATACAAAGTTCCCAGCTTGTAACAAGAAAAAGCATCGCCGCTGTCAGCCAATTCCGTCAGCAGGGAAATGCCTTTTTCAATGTTCTGTTCAAAATTTTTACCGCTGATATGTTCAAAAGCCAACAGTCGTTTGGCATACTGATTTCCCAGTTCTGCGGACTTCTCAAGGTATTCGGAGGCTTTCCGATTATCAACCAGAGTACCCAATCCTTTGAAGTACATCATGCCGATCTGATACTGCAAATACGGCTTTATTTTCTTAGCCTTCGGCTCAAATTGAATAAATCCCTGCAAGGCTTTTTCATAAAATTCAAAGGTTTTTTCATTGCTTTTTAAACTTGATTCTTTCATTGAGTACAGCTTACCCAGATCATAAATCGCAAGCACATTATTAGATTCCGATAGCAATATTTTCTCTGCCTTTTTATAATAATCAAGTGTCGATTCATTACTCAAAATCAATTTGTGAGCTTCTTTATATGAATCGCTCCACTTGATGTATAATTTATTTTGAGTAGAATCCTCAACGCTGTTATCAACAGTTTCATTGCCCACATCCTCATCAATTGGCAGAGGAATATCCATATCAGGTTCGGGCATTTCAATCTCTATCTCAGGCGCTTGAAAATCCATTTGCAGTACAGTCTGAATGATCAGATTTTTAACCGACCTGAACTCCTTGTTGTCAACAAGTGATGGGAAATTAACTTTTGCAGACGAGTACACGTCATGCTTCTGCTGTTCCATCTCACACCAGAGATCGTACATCTTTTTTACTGATTCATTATCAGCAAGCCTCATAAAAATTTCATCGACAGTTTTCTTAACATCAGATTTCAGATAACCGTAAACCTTTTTGCCCTTTGATTCTGCAAGCTGAGTGTGCAGCTTTGAAACAAGATTCATAAGCTCCGGATCAAAGTCATTGTCCTGAGAAATTTTTTCGGCAAGACTTTTCATAAGCTGCTTTGATTCTTTTTTCAGCAGATTTCGCAAGTCTGTCTGCTGTTCATAGAGGTGAAGAAGTTCATCAGAATAAATATCGTTTGCAAAACTACTGCGGATTTTTTCAATGCCATGATTAGTAAGAAATCCCTCACGTTCATTTGTGGAGTACACGATAATGTGAACGTGAGGATTTGTTTTCTTATCATGAAACGCAGCATACCATTTTAAATTTGCCATGTTTATTTTTGAGTTCTTGGCTATGTTCGGTATCTGCCTTTTCACAAGCTCTCGCCATGCAGTAAGATTATCATACCCCATCTTCTGAGCGTCATCTCTGCGAAGAGAAACAACGTGAGTCCACACGTTACCGCTGTGATCAGAAATTTCTTTTGCGATTTTTTCAAGATCGATCGGTTCATCTTTTTCATTAAAAAGTCCATGCGAACCCAACTTCACAGAACCGGGACGGTTAGCAAGATAGCCGACATAATTTCTTCGATTTGTAAGCCTGTCCATATTCCTGTCAATGATTTCGGAGATGAGAGCAGAACCGTTTTTGACTGTAGGATTTTTCACATAATCCTCGTACTCAAATAATTCCTTGCTGTCAGGAAAATCGTTAAGCAGAGACAAAATAAGCTCCTGCTGATTTTTTGTAGCAGGAGCATTCTCGTCAATATTTTTCACCGCCACCGATCCCTCACGGGTTGCGACGTACTTCACATAATTCGCAAGATTTTTCTTTGATCCGCTTTTTAAATAACGGCTTGTTACAATAATTTTCGGCATCTGCTACTCCTTTTGATACTCAACTGCGTCCTCGTAGTCGATGATGCCATTTATTTTTCTGACTTCCGTCACGCACATGGCATGAAGACTTTTCAGCGTTTCTTCATCAACGTCGTTCATCGCCGCAGTCATATGAGACAGCTTTCCAAGTTCAACTGCAACTTTGAAAATCAAACGAGCAAGCCGCTGTTCCGTACCTTTTATCTGTGCCTTGACCGTTTCAGTTATCATCGGCGAAATATAGTCCACGCTTTTTTCTTCATCAAGGTAACCGACATAAAATTTTATTGCCTTTTCAATGAACTCACTTTGGGATTTACAATTATCATTTTTGTAATGAACCTCCACATCCTTGAGCGTTTCGGGATACGCCCACAGCGGAAATTTCACCTTATTCTGAAAACTCATATTTTTCACTTCAACTCCTTTATAAATGCCGTATTTACGCCGTTTTCAGCGGTTACAACTCCGAAATATTTAAAAGCCCGATTTTGCAACCCCTTTGCTGAAAACTGCGCAAACCTCGCAGAATTGCGGTCGGCTTTGCCGTCCGCTGTAATTGTATCGGGGTCACAACCCCGATACTTTAACTAGCAAACCAAAAAATTACGATTTTCCCTCAGAGTCGGGCAGAATCAGTACTTTTAGACCCGTCCGGAAACGGCTCAGATTCCGCCCGATGTTCTCAGGGGTATACTTTCCCGACCTCGCTCCCGAAAACGCCACACGTGGCATCGTGGGGCGAACGACGAGGTTATACGTCTGAATCAGAAACTGAAGTTTCAGACTTTATACGGCGATTTTCCTTTCTGTCGGACTTCTGCGACGACATCAGGTCAATATAGTCCCTGACATTCTGCGGAACGTGCTTCACATAAAGCTGTTCCGTGAATTTTTCAAGCTCCGCAGCGAGAGTCGTATTTTTCTGCACAAGGTACATTTCCAACGCCGACAGCTTTTCACTGCTTACCGTAATACTTACATTTTTCTTCATAAACTCATCCCCATTTCACAATTTTCATCTTCGTCAAGGTCACCGGACAACTCCTGACCTCTACCCGATATTGCTCCGTATGAAGTAATT
>DETO01000140.1 GCA_002362135.1 Ruminococcus sp. UBA3286
GGGGAAAATATGTTATAATTAATACTTATGATAAGCATTTTTATTTTTTAAAGGAGTTGTTTAATATGGCTAAGCAGATGTCAAGATCAAACTATGAGAAACTCGTTCTGGAACTTGACGACCTGAAGATCAATAAACGTCGCGAGGTTGCGGATCGCCTTAAAGTTGCGCGTTCCTACGGCGACCTTTCCGAAAATGCCGAGTATGACGAAGCTAAAAACGAACAGGCTATCCTCGAAGCGAAGATCGCCGAATTGCAGTACACCATCGATAACGCCGAAATCATTGAGGATTCCAACATTTCCGTCGATGAGATCGGTATGGGTTCGATCATCAAGATCAAAAAAGTCGGTACTGACAAAATCGAAAAATTCACTATCGTCGGCACGAATCACGTTGACATCAAAAACGGCTTGATCTCCGACGAATCTCCTATCGGCAAGGCTGCCATGAAGAAAAAAGTCGGCGATATTTTTATCGTTGAAGCACCTGTTGGCGAGCTGCGTTTTGAGGTCGTTGATATCTCGAAATAAAACGTTTGAAATTGCCGCCTCTACCTCGATTTTTTTCAGAAAGGAAGTTTTTAAAATGAGTGAAAATCAAACAAATCCACCTGTTCAGGAGACCGAGCAGGATATAAATATTTTGAAGAAGGATCGTCTCGACAAGCTTGCTGCTCTTCGTGAGGGCGGTTTTGATCCGTTTCAGACGACGAAATACGATGTTACGGACAAGGCTGCGGATTTGAAATCCAAATATGAAGCTGATGAAGCCGCTGTGATCGCCGAAGCTGATGGTGATGAGGAAAAGCTGAATGCCGCTCTGGAGGCTCTCCACGGCAACATTATCCGCATCGCCGGCAGAATTATGAGTTGGCGCGATATGGGTAAGGCTAACTTTATCGACGTCCGCGATTCTTCCGACAGAATTCAGGTTTATGTCCGCTCCAACGATGTGGGCGCAGATCTGTTCAAGGAATTCAAGAAAAAGTGGGATATCGGCGATATTATCGGCGTTGAGGGTTTTGTTTTCAGAACCAAAAAGGGCGAAATTTCGATTCACGCCCACAAGATTCAGCTTCTCTCCAAGTCGCTGCTTCCCTTGCCCGAAAAATGGCACGGACTCAAAGATCAGGATACCAGATACCGTCAGCGTTACGTTGATCTCATCGTTAATCCCGAAGTCAAGGATACGTTCATTAAGCGCAGCATGATAACCCGCGAAGTCAGAAATTATCTTGACGGGCTGGGCTATACGGAGGTTGACACGCCTGTTCTCCATACTCTCGAAATCGGTGCAGCTGCACGTCCCTTCACCACACATCACAATACTCTTGATATGGAAATGTATCTGCGTATTGAAACAGAGCTTTACCTCAAGAGACTTATTGTTGGCGGTTTTGACAGAGTCTACGAGGTTGGACGCATATTCCGAAACGAAGGTATGGATACCTCCCACAACCCTGAATTTACTACCGTTGAGATGTATCAGGCATATACCGATTACATAGGCATGATGGATCTCATTGAAAATATGTACAAGACTATCGCGGAAAAGGTCTGCGGCACTTCTAAAATCACTTATCAGGGCGTTGAAATAGATCTCGGCAAGCCTTGGGAGCGCCTTACAATGATCGAATCCGTCAAGAAATATGCGGGCGTTGATTACAACGACTGGGCTGACGACGCGGCTGCAAGAGCCTGCGCAAAGGAAAGGGGCGTTGAAGTTGAAGAGGGCGATTCCGCAACAAAGGGTCACGTTCTCATCGCATTTTTTGACGCTTTCGTTGAGGATAAACTTATTCAGCCGACGATTATTTATGACTACCCTGTTGAGAATTCGCCGCTTGCAAAGAGAAAGCCTTCTGATCCTGCGTTTACCGAGCGTTTCGAGTATTTCATCTACTGCCGCGAAATGGGCAACGCATTCTCCGAGCTGAACGATCCTATCGATCAGAAGGAGCGTTTTGTAAAGCAGGTTGAGGCTAAGCGCGCTCAGGGTGCAAACGCCGAAGTTGACGAGGATTTCGTTACCGCGCTCGAATACGGTCTCCCTCCCACGGGCGGTCTGGGATTCGGACTTGACAGACTTGTTATGCTCCTGACAGACAGCGCATCGATCAGAGACGTTTTGTTGTTCCCCACTATGAAGCCTATCCCTGCAAACAGCGGTCGTCCTGCAAAGGAAAATGACGAGGAATAATTAATGAGCGATAAAAAAAATCATAGCGATCGTGATGAAAAGCTGCATATAGATAAAAGTATTTTCCAAATGTCCTCGGAGGCTAAATCCGAGGAGCAGCGGAAAATTGAAGAGGAACGCCGCAAAATTGCCGAAGAAAAGCAAAAAAAAGCCGAGGAAGCGCGCGATAAACGCCTTGAACAGGAACGTCTGGAGCTGATTCGGCTGAAACAGGGCATTATCGAGGAAAGCGAAACCATTCACGAGGAGCATGAGGAAATTCCGAAGCAGTCACTCTGGAAGAAGATTGTAAACTTTTTCTATCATAATAAGTGGTGGCTCGGCATCGGAACGTTCGTCACAGCTGTGTTTATCTGGCTTACGGTCGGCTATATTACGAAGCCGCGTCCCGATATCGTCATTCTTGTTATTGGGGAAAATTACGCGCTGGGCAGCGAATCCACACTTGCTGACTATATCGAGCAGTTCACGCCTGATAACAACGAAAACGGCGAAATTCTGGCTTCTGTCTACTATATTCCCTACACGGGGCAGGAGCAGCGCGATTACGCCAACGGAGTTCCAACGAAGCTGACGGCTGAATTGCAGTCGGCTGATAATGTGATCGTTTTCTGTAATAAAACTGCCGACGAAATTTTCGACAGCGACGTTCTGCTGACCGATTTGACAACTCTTTATCCCGACAACGAATTCGTGAATAAGGAGCGTTTCATGCTCAGCGAGACTGATTTTGCGGAAAAAATCGGCTTGCAGAAAGATCAGATCACCGATGATTGGTTTATTGCTATCCGCAATCCGATCAAGCTTCTTTACGACGATAAGGACGATATGCAGGAGCGCTATGATAGGGATTTCCCAGTATTTGACGCTATTATAAAAGATTTAAGCAAATAAGGAGTGGTATTCATGAGTTACAGCTTCAATGCCGAAAAAGTTACAGCCAAGCTGATTGGCTGGATAAAAGCTTATTTTGAGAAAAACGCTTCTCCCGATACGAAAGCCGTTCTGGGAATTTCGGGAGGAAAGGATAGTTCCGTCGCCGCGGCGGTCTGCGTTCAGGCTCTCGGCAAAGACAGAGTTATCGGCGTTATGATGCCCAAGGGCGAGCAGCCTGATATCGATTGCAGCCGCCTTTTGGTAAACACCCTCGGCATTCAGAATTACACCGTGAATATCGGCTCGACCGTTTCGGCGTTCACCGAGGAGTTGGAAAAGCACATCGCGCTTACTCCGCAGGCGGTTATCAATACTCCTGCGCGCATTCGCATGACTACGGTTTATGCCGTTGCAGCCTGCGTTGGCGGACGCGTCGTGAATACGTGTAATCTTTCGGAGGACTGGGTGGGATATTCCACGAAATTCGGCGATGCAGCAGGAGATTTCTCGCCGCTTTCCACGCTAACCGTCACGGAGATTCTTCAGATCGGCGATTATCTGGGACTTCCACACGAACTTGTCCACAAAGTGCCTATCGACGGGCTTTGCGGCAAGACTGATGAGGAAAATCTTGGATTTACCTACGCCGAACTCGATCGCTATATCCGCGGTCTGACTGATCTTGCGGATAAACCTGAACTGAAATCAAAAATCGACAGAATGCACAAAAACAATCTTCACAAATTAGAACTTATGCCGAAATTTGAATCGAATATACCGACAATAGCCTCAAGATAAGTGAAATGAATGAAAAAATTTTTCCAAAATACTTGACAAATCTGAAAAAACAACGTATAATATAAGTGATGAAAATCAGCATTGCCCGTAAGTAATCGGGATTGCTAAGCTATGAAGTGTCACACATGGGGCAAGATAGTGTGCATGGAGTTTTTGGTGGTTTGCATAACAACCAAACTTGTCGTAGGCAGAAATGCTGAAAGAAAATATGCATAAACGGTTCTGAAAACAGAACCGTTTATTTTATATAAAAAGGAGAAATGCAACATGATAAAACCATACAAAAGGCGCGTATTTTACTACGAAACCGACAAAATGAGCATAATGCACCATTCGAATTACATAAGAATATTTGAGGAAGCGCGAGTGGATTTTCTCCGTCAGGCAGGAATGCCCTTTGAGCTGATAGAGGCGCGCGGAATCCTTATGCCCGTCCTCAGCGTGGAGTGCGAGTACAAACGTCCGCTGCGATTTGATGAGGAATTCGAGGTGCAAATGGAGATCACCAAATTCAACGGCGTTTCGCTTCATGTCAGCTATCTGATTACCGAGTGCGCGACAGGCGAATTGTGCGCCGTGGGAAAATCTTCCCATTGCTTCACTGACGAAACTCTGAAACCGCTCCGAATCAAGCATAAATACCCGGATATCTATGCGGTTTTTGCTGAAAATTAACGAAAATTACTTGAAATTTCGGATAAGACGTGGTATAATAAGTATAATAACCGCAATGCAAAAGGAGAACTACAATGGCAGTAACAGAAGCAGTTGAAAATTATTTAGAGACAATTTTGATACTTTCAAAGGCGCAGTCCGACGTTCACGCGATCGATATATGTTCATACCTCGGCTATTCGCGCCCTACCGTTTCCATAATTCTGAAAAAAATGAAAGACGACGAACTGGTGAACGTCGACAGCGATAATCACATCACGCTCACCGAGAAAGGACGTGAAATAGCCGAAAAAATCTATGAGCGTCATAACGTGATTTCGGCGTTTTTTATTCATCTTGGCGTAAAAAAAGATCAGGCTCTTGAGGACGCCTGCAAAATCGAACACGATCTTTCGTCCGAAACTTTTCAGCTTCTGAAAGAGCATTATCTTAAATTGACGGGCGGCGTTCAGGAACAGGCTCAGGAATAAGTTTTCACGGAGGAAAATATGGGTAAATTTGAAAATTATCGTGA
>DETO01000146.1:0-758 GCA_002362135.1 Ruminococcus sp. UBA3286
TAATTATAAAAAACTGAATTGCAGAAAAGAGGTATTTTATGGAAAAAATTCTTGAAGTCAAGGAACTTTCCAAGCAGTACAAAAAAGTGCTTGCGGCGGATAAGGTCTCCTTTGATATCGGAAAGGGCGAGATATTCGCTCTTATCGGGCCGAACGGCGCGGGAAAAACCACCACTATCCGCATGATATCCACGCTTATCACGCCTACGGACGGCGACGCCGTAGTAAACGGCTACAGCATCATAAAAGAACCTGATAAGGTTCGCAGCTGTATCACGTATCTTCCCGACGAAGCAGGCGCATATAAGAATATGACAGGCAAAAAATATCTGCGCTTTATGGCGGGATTGTTTTCGACCGATATCGACGCGATCAACAGCTATGTCGAGCGCGCGGAAAAAATATGCGGTCTGGGCGACCGTCTCAACGATAAGATCGGCAGCTACAGCCGCGGTATGATTCGTAAGCTGCTTCTGTCGCGTGCCGTAATGAATAAGCCCGCGCTTGCCATACTCGACGAGCCTACCAGCGGTCTTGACGTTCTGAACGCCATCGAGATACGCAAAATGATAAAAACTCTCGCCGCCGAAGAGGGAATGTCATTCCTGCTTTCTTCGCACAATATGCTTGAGATAGAATTCGTCTCCGACCGCGTAGGCATAATCGCGAAAGGTCATCTTCTCGTCAGCGGCACTACGGACGAATTGAAAAAACGCTATAACGCCGCAAATCTGGAAGAAGTTTTTGAAAGGGTGGTG
>DETO01000146.1:1008-7053 GCA_002362135.1 Ruminococcus sp. UBA3286
GAAGAAGTTTTTGAAAGGGTGGTGAACGATAATGAAATTCTTTAATCTGCTGAAAAAGGAGCTTTCCGAACTGCTTACCCTACAGACCGTCGCAAGCATTATCGTTGTAATGGTTCTGTTTCTGGTGCTTGGAAACGTCATGTCAGACACCATGGAAAAGGCGGTTCAGAACGAATATACCGTTTCGATTAGCGACCGCGACAATACGGAATTCACTTCCACGCTTAAAGAGCATCTTCGCGAAAGCGGCGTTAAGCTTACCGAACATTCCACCGACGGCGACGATTATTCCGCAATTCTCGATGAAGTCGGCGAGGAATCGCTGATAATCATTCCCGATGGCTTTACGGAATCCATGAAAAATCATGAAACTCCGCAGCTTATCAGCATTTCTTCAATGGAATCCTCCGCCATGCTCTCGAATATCACCAACGATACAAGCGGCGCGATAGGTCTGATAAATTCCTGCATTTCGTCGGCTATAGCTTCCGAATTAGGTATTTCTCCCGAAGAGTACGCCCTTATGAACGACCCCGTAACGCTTTCGGAACATACCGTTATCGGCGAAAAATCCGCAGAAATAAGCAGCGATCAGGTAATGAGCAATATCATGATGAAAAATATGCTGCTCCCGATAATTATATTTGTACTTATAATCATGACGTCGCAAATGCTTATGAACTCTATTGCTAACGAAAAAATCGACAAGACCCTTGAAACTCTCCTCTCCGCTCCCGTATCGAGAACCACTATTCTTGGCGCAAAAATGCTTGCGGCGGCTATCGTCGCGATGCTGAACGCCGCCTGCTATATGGTCGGTATGTCGGCGATGATGAAAAATGCGACGGGACAGATAACCGATGAATTCGGCTCTCTTCCGGCGGCGGAATTCATGCCTATCGACGAAGCCCTTGAAAAACTCGGTCTTGCTCTGGGCGCAGGCGATTATGTTCTGATAGGAATCCAGCTTTTCCTGACGATAATAATCTGTCTGTCGCTTTCGCTGATGCTCGGCGCTATGGTAAACGATACGAAGCAGGCGCAGACTTTTGTAATGCCCCTCATGTTCATGGCGATGATACCATATATGATATCTATGTTCGCCGATATAAACAATCTGCCCATGCTTATCAGAATAATAATTTACGCTATCCCGTTTACTCACACTTTCTCGGCGATATCAAATCTTTCATTCGGTCATACGGGAATTTTCTTCGGCGGTCTTGCATATCAGGCTGTTGTATTCGTTATCTGTATGATATGCGCCCTTAAACTTTTCAGATCAGATCTTATCCTGACCGCAAATCTTAATTTCGGTCAGCGTTCAAAATTCAAGAAATCAAGCAAGTCAAAAGGAGAATAAATCTTGAATATCAATCTCATAGTTGTAGGAAAACTTAAAGAGGATTATCTCCGAAACGCCTGCGCGGAATACGTAAAAAGGCTCGGCAGATACGGCAAAACGGAGATAAGGGAACTGGAAGAATGCCGTCTCAGCGATTCGCCCTCCCCTAATGAAATAGCTGCCGCTCTGAAAAAAGAAGCCGTTCAGATAAAAAAATACACCGTCGGAACAATCATTCCCCTATGTATCGAGGGGAAACAGCTTTCCAGCACGGAGCTTTCGGAATTCATAGTCTCGGCAGGCGTTCAGGGCAGCAGCACAATCTCGTTTATAATCGGCAGCTCCTACGGTCTCGATCCCGAAATAAAAAAAATGGGCAGCCTTAAACTGTCCATGTCGAAAATGACTTTCCCCCATCAATTGGCGAGAGTAATGCTTCTGGAGCAGATTTACAGAAGTTTCCAGATCGCGGAGGGCGGTAAGTATCATAAGTAACCAATTTATGCCTTACGGCATTATGCAAGGGAAACTGTTCTTCTGAATCCTCTGTTTAGGGCTTAGCATTTATGATTCCTGTAAAATTAAACCTGTACCCATTTGGGTACAGGTTTAATTTAATATTGGGATTCTTAAGGGACTATGTCCCTTAAGCAGGGGGTGCAGGGGGACGGAGTCCCCTTGCATAATGCCGTAAGGCATAAATTACTACAGCAACACCGCTCCGCCTGTAGTTTCTACGGGAGCGACTCCCATTATGTAATCTCTGCCGCGGACGAATCCGCCGAGATGCTGCTGAACCGTTTTATCCGCTATATCAGGTCGGTTATTCTCCTGACTAAGATGACCGAGCAGAATATGCGTCGCGCCGTTTTCTACGAGTTCCGCCGCGAATTTTCCGCAGTCATCGTTGGAAAGATGCCCTATAGGCGAAAGGATTCGCTGCTTCAGATACAACGGGTAAGAACCGTGCCGCAGCATATTTTCATCGTAATTCGACTCGATAAGAACCATTTTACAGCCCAGCAGATTCGCTCTCACCTCGTCGGTCACGTGACCAAGATCGGTGCAGACGGCTATATCGATACCCTCCGGTGTCCTGATTTTATAGCCGCAGCTATGGATAGCGTCATGAGGCGTATTAAAACTGCTGATCTCATGATCTGCGCAGGCGACCTTCTTGCCGTTCATGTCAATAAGCATGGAATGCGGCGCAATTTTATCGCCGTCGCACAATCGCTGGAGCGTGCGCCTGTTTCCGTATATTGCAGCCGAAGTATTCTTCGTGAGCATTTTTAGTCCGCTTACATGATCACTGTGTTCATGGGTGATGAATACCGCTTTCACCGCCGATATCGGGATACGATTTAATTCGAGAGCCGCCGTCAGCCGTCTGTAGCTCACTCCGCAGTCTATCAGGAATCCTGCCGTTTCATTGCCGATAAACGTGGAATTTCCCCTGCTGGAACTGAATAACGGGTATATTCTTGCCATATTATCCGCGCGGTACTCTCGAAACTATTCTGCCTGCGAAATCGTTGAAATTCTGCGTCTGCAAAATAATTCTTCCCGGGCCCGTCAGCTTTGTAAGGAACAGACCTTCGCCGCCGAAGAAGATATTGCCCAGCCCCTTTACCGTTTCGACGTCGTATGATACCGATGTTTCAAACGCAACAACATTTCCCGTATCAACTTTCAGAACTTCGCCGGGCGCGAGAAAACGCTCAACTTTATCGCCGTCAACTTCGAGGAAAGCCATACCCTTGCCGAAAAGTCTCTGGAGAATAAATCCCTCGCCGCCGAAAAGTCCCGATGTAAATTTTTTCGTAAATGTTGCTTTAAGATCAACGCTCTGCTGCGCGCAAAGGAACGAGCCTTTCTGCACTATCATTTCGCCGCGTGAAATATCAACGGGAACTACACAGCCGGGAACGGTCGAGCCGAACGCTATTTTCGCGCCGTTCACTTCGGAAGTGTAATTCGCCATAAAAATGGATTCTCCCGTAAAAATTCTGCCGAGACTGCGTCCTATTCCGCCTCTCGCATTCGTATTCATTCTTATTCCGTTGGTCTGCCATACCATACCGCCGCGCTGAGTATACATGGATTCTCCGAAGTCCAGCGTAACCTCAACCGCAGGAACTGTCTGACCGATAATTTCGTATGTCATAAAAAATCTCCTATCTGCTCAACCCTGAGCTGTCGTCGCGGATATTCCTCCGTAATTTTATTTTATCACATTACTTGTTTTCTTGTCAATAGATTTATATTCGCTGTAAATCATTTTTTGCTCTTTAATATCAAAGCGAATCCCATTTGGAAAATAAAATTATATTACCATATTTTTTATAAGCTGTAAAGTGATATATGAAACTAAACGAATGACATATATCACAAGAAATACAATATGACATCAAACCTGCTCTCATATTGCTTTCCGCGCGCTGAATCATGTGTAAATATGTGTGATATAACATTGAATAATTTCCGAATTTATGGTATAATTTGTTTGATCGCTGAAACAACGGCGAGTAATTTTTTATAAAGGCGGTTTTACTATGAAATCTTCACGCTCTTGGCTTTTAACGCTTCTCCTCGGCATTTTTCTCGGCGAACTCGGAATCCACAGATTTTACGCAGGAAAAGTAGTAAGCGGTCTTATTTGGATGTTCACCGGTGGTTTATGCGGGATAGGTTGGCTTTTCGATGTTATTCTCATAATCTGCGGTCTGTTTCACGATAAGGAAGGCAATAGGATTCACATTTAAATGAAGATTTTTGTATAAAAACAGCAACTATTTACGCTGAAACTTGTACAATCATACAAACTTCAATTTTAAAACGGGGAATCCGGTATATTCTGGAGCATTAGTATATGTAGGGATATTTTAGAGTCTGTTTAATATCCCGCTGCGCACGTCTTTTTGTCAAATTTTTCCGATGTCTGCGTTGAAAAAGTTCATCATACGCCGGTATGCTTTCGCTTTTTCGCCTTGCCCCCGTAAAAATTATGCTCAAAAATCCGCACACATCGAGATATTAAACAGACTCTTATTGGGAAATTTTTTATTCTAAAGGAGAAAAACTATGAAATTCAAAAAACTCTCTGCATTGCTTGCGTGCGCTATGCTACTTATGGTTCCTGTTCAGGGCAATGTAACCGCTGTCGATGAAACAACCGCACCCAATGCAGCATCTTCCGAGGAAGCCCAGAGCGTTGCAAGAGCAGCAGGGCTTATCTCGACATATACGCTTTCATGCTCGGCAGGCACAAAAAAAGTGTACATTACAGCTTCAACAAGAGGAACGGGCCAAATGGCAAAGATCGGCTTTAAGTTCATTAAGATCGATAGAAGTACTGACAGAGTAAACTGGACTTATGAAACCACTGCCGGCGATAAGATTGCCAAGGACACGGACTACCATTCACTGTCAAAGTATGGCGTTAACGTTACGGGCGGTTATTATTACCGTGTTACTATGTATCACTACGCTAAAGAAGACAAATTGATCAGTCCCGATGAGCAGTCAGTATTTAATACATCAAACATCATCTGGGTTCCTGCAAGCTAAGTTCTGCTGATAACTCAACTAGAAAAGTCTCCCATTTTCGGGAGACTTTTTTACTTAAAATTTATTACTATGCAGGTGATATTATCCTCGCCCCCGTTATTCAGAGCGTTCTGCACAAGTACGCCCGCCGTATTTTCGGGATCTCTGCCGAGAATTTCCGCAATCAGTTCGTCGCTGCACATATCGGTAAGCCCGTCGCTGCATATCAGAATCTTTCCGCCGCTCGCATTGAATTCAGGATAAGCAAGCGCTTTCAGCCCTATCCTGCGCATATCAGAGCCAAGATAAGAAGTCAGCCCATGAGCGTCGCGGCTGTTTTTGGCTTCTTCAGGCGTATAAATCCCCGCTTTCAGCTTGCGCATTGCAACCGTCTGATCTTCTGTAATTTGGCTTAATTTGCCGTCCTTGTAAAAATAAATTCTGCTGTCTCCAATGTTGAACGCCCTTACATTCTCGCCGTCGATACAGACCATCGCAAGGGTACTGCCGCTTTTGCCCGCGTGCATTTCCTCAGCCATGTCGCAGATTCGGTTGTTTATCTCGGAGGAGCATAAATTTATGATAGTGTGCAGTTTATCAGCCGAAGCTTCACGAATATGTGGAATAAATTCCGAAAACGACGCTACCGCTATCCTCGACGCAAGATCGCCGTAGGCCTCGCCGCCCATACCGTCGCAGACCGCTAATATTCGCCTCGTTCTATTGTCAAGCTCAAAAACATCGCAGCACTTTTCCGCAAAGCGTATGCCGCGGTCGTCAAGCAGGCAATTATCTTCATTTTTACTGCGGATTTTACCCGTATCCGAAACGGCTGAAACCTTGATACAGCTATTCTTTTTCATTGAATTCTTCATGTCTCCCCCTATTATAAAAACGCGACAAGGCATATCATTGCTATCAGAACTATAAACAGCAAACAAAGCAGCAATACGATTATAGCCGTTCTGCGCTTAGTATCTGAATTTACCGAAACACTCGCAGGAATGTTTGCCTTTTTTACGGTAATTGGATAATTAGCCGCGGATTTCCGCTTTTTATCGTTCTTTTTGCTGTTATTGCTTTTATTATAATTATTTTTATTAATATTATTGTTATTACTATTATTTTTGCTTAAATTATAATAATTATTA
>DETO01000084.1:0-8742 GCA_002362135.1 Ruminococcus sp. UBA3286
CAACTATAGATAGGAATGATACAATAATTTATGTATGCGAATCGTTAATATATGTCGCAATGCACAAAAAATGTTCGGGAATTTATGCATTTATACAAAACATTCGTTTTATCCGCACATTTCAAGAATCGCGTCGTTATTTAAATGTATAACTATAATTTTATGGGAGGAACTGTTTGAGTATGAAAATTAAAAAATTAACCAAGCAGCAGAAAATCGACGTCACAAAGGGGGCATCGCCCTATCTGATCGCCTTTGTGATATCAACGGTGATCGGATTGATCCTGTACAAAGCCAAAAATATTATGCCGTTCGGCGATCAATCAATATTGTGTATGGACTTGTGGGGACAATATTTCCCCATGTATGTGCAGAATGCCGAAGCCGACTCGATACAGGATATGCTTTACTCGTGGAATGGTGCGTTCGGCTACAATAACTGGGCGCAGAACGCCTATTACTGCAACAGCATCTTCTGGCTGATATTCAAATTTCTCCCCGTTGGAAAGCTTGTTGCGGCGCTGAACTGGATAAGCTTGCTGAAAATTTCCTTCAGCTCCGTAAGCTGTCTGGCATTTCTGAAATTCAAGATCAAAGAAAAATCCCCTGTCCTGATCGCAGGCGCAGTCTCATACAGCCTGTGCGCCTATATGCTTGCGTTCTTCTCGCAGTGTATGTGGACGGATTCCCTGATATACGTACCGCTTCTCCTTATCGGACTTGAACGTATGCTTCGCGATAAAAAGCCGCTGATGTATACGCTCATGCTTGCACTAACCATTATTTCAAGCTTCTACATCGGCTTTGCAGTCTGCATTTTCCTTGTATTCTACTTCATCTGCCTTGCCGTTCCGATGATAAATATTTATCACAGCAAGGAATCAAAAATCCGTATCGGCGGATTCAAAATGCTCGGCGGCTCTATCCTGAGATTCGCTATATTCTCGCTGCTTGCAGGAGCGATTTCCGCGGCGGTAATATTCCCGATCGGAAAAGCTATCGGCAATACCCTCGCTTCCGATATGGCTGCACCTTCAACTATCAGCTGGTATGCCGATATGACGGCCTATCTCCAACAGCTTCTCCCCGGTAAACCGCTTAGTCTCGGCTACTCCGGCGCGAATGTTGCCACAACTATTCTTGTGTTCATTATGGCGCCTATCTACCTTTTCAACAACGGCATCAAAATTTCCGAAAGAATCGTAAATACGCTCCTCATCTGTTTCCTTTTCGCGTCGCTGAACTGCAATGTTCTCGACTATATGTGGCACGGATTTCACTTCCCCAACCAGCTTCCCGGAAGATGGTCGTTCCTCATTTCACTTATGCTGATTTATTTGTGCTGTGCAGGCGTTGCGCGTATCAAACAGCTCCACCCTATCGGAGCGATAATCGGTCTTATCTGCGGAACTGCCCTGATCGTCTACGTTTGCAAAGGTCACGGAACTCAGCCGAAATCCGAACTTGATACGAAATATATCGTAATACTTGTAATATCGGCAATTCTCATACTTGCGGCTTCGGTTTTAGCGTATATTGCCAAACGCTCGGAAAAGAAAATCAGCGCCGCGGAAAATCCGACTGCTGAAACTCCCGAAAATGCCGAAGTTTCAGAGAAAAATAACAACAAGAAAAAAGAGAGCGGCAAAAATAAAAAGAACAAAGAAAATTCAGATAAAAATAAGAAAAAAACTGAAAATCCTGTTGATATCCCAAAGCTGAAGAAGCTTGTAAGCATTGCGAATACCGCGGCGTTATGCTGTCTGACGATAGTTTCCGCGATTCAGATATACGACAGCGGAAGCAATTTTGTCAATGTTTCGCAGCGTGAAATTGAGGGAATGCCGACCGCTGAAGGTGTGAATTACGCCAAAACCGTCGCACGAAACGTTGAGGTTGCCGGCGAATGGACAAGCGGCGACGACGATTTCTATCGCACGATTTCACATTCGGGCTTCACTTTCAATCCCTCTATGCTTGGAGATTCTCACGGAATGGGCTATTATTCGTCGACCATGCAGGGTTCTGTATTTGAGCTTCTCCGCTTCCTCGGCAACCGTGTTTACGCTGAAAACGTCAGCACGATCTACAATCCGACATCGCCCGTTCAGAATGGTCTTTTCGGAATCAAGTACGTGATCGACTATAACCACAATTTCGGTTATTATACGCCGAACAGCGAGCTTGTTTACGAATCTCAGGAGGCGAATATCTGGGAAAATCCAACCTCGCTGCCAATTGCTTACGCGGTTGCGGAAAGCATAAATGACTGGCACGTTACCGATGAGATACGCGCTATCGAGAATCAGAATAATCTGCTGAACGCTGTCTGCGGACGTTATGTCAATGCATTTACCAAATTAGAATGCACAAATTTTGTTTACGAAAATATTACGCTCCAGGAATCACCGAATTGGAATACGAATTATTTCATAACTACCGACGGTTCTCAGCCTGCCGTGCTGAATTACACCTACACAATTCCGAGCGACGGCGACTACTATCTCGAACACAATTTCCGCGCAGGAACGATCACCGCAACGTGGGATGAGAATGAAAAAGACGTTCCCGTGGGCGGAGAAAGAAGTGATTATCTCGGTAAATTCAGTGCAGGTACAGTTCTTTCAATCAACGTTACTGTTGAAGATGTCAGCATCGGCTGTTGCGGTCTGAATGTTTACAGTTTTGATGAAACGGCTTGGCAGGGCGCTTACGATCAGCTGAAAAATCAGCAGCTTAACATCGAGGAATTCAACACGACGTCGATCAAGGGAAGTCTCCACAAGGAATCCGACGGTCTTGTAATGGCTACGATAGCGCAGGACGGCGGTTGGAAAGCTTATTGTGACGGTGAAAAACTTGACACTATCGTTGTTGCAGATACGTTCATGGCGTTTGAAGTTCCCGCAGGCGACCACGAAATCGAGCTGAAATACAGCGTTCCGGGGCTTTCTGTCGGAATTATCGTATCGCTCGCAGGCATAATTGTCTTGATTCTGCTGGCATTCCCTGATTTATGGAAAAAATATCTCCCCAAGAACAATAAAAATGCTTCGTGATCTCTAAAGGAGCCTTATGCTCTTTAATTTTCATGCAGTGGTTGACAAATTTGCACAAATATGCTAAAATATAATTTGGAATATTTATCAAAAATACGAGGTGAGAGTCGAGAATGAACTTAAAAAAATATCTACCAAAAAAAGGCGGAGTTGTAATGGACGCCTTGCCTGCGGTAATTCTGACGTTTATAGCGATATGCATTATCTACGCGCTGAAAGGAATTTTCCCGTTCGGCTCGGATACCGTGGCTTACATGGATATGTGGCAGATGAACGTGCCGATATATTATCATATCTATGATGTTCTTCACGGGGATAAATCGCTGTTTTACGATCTGTATACAGGACTTGGAATGAACATGACGGAAAGCGCGGCTATTTGCAGTCTTATAAGCCCTTTCAACCTGCTTTTCTACTTCACTCCACGCAGCGGAATTTTATACTTTATGTCATTTTTTAACGCTGCGAAATTTATCACAGGCACTTTTACGATGAGCGCATTTCTTCGCTATAGATTCAAGCGCGCACACATTTACTGGCGAACTATCGCTTCATTCGCTTACGGATTATGCGGATTCAACCTTGTGTACGGCACAAACAGCCAATGGCTTGATATGGCTGCGCTGTTTCCGCTGCTCATGATCGCCCTCGACTACAGCATGAGAACGCGCCGTATACTCCCCTACGCGCTTGCTCTCGGCGGTTTCATGATCGTAAATCCGTACATCGGCGTAATCACCCTGATTTTCATTTTCCTCGCGTCCGGCGCAAATATCCTCTTCGTAACAAAAAAGCGTGAAAAGTCCCTCGCGATGCTGAATCTCGGTCTCGGAACAGCTCTCGGAGTCGGAATTTCAGCTGTTATTCTGCTTCCGTTCATAACACAAATGGGCAGAACGATGCGCGCCGAACAGGGAACTTTCTCGAAAATGATCGCCATAATCCGCGGAACTTTATATTACCAGACAGAGACGAATATCCAGAAATACTGGATGCTTTGGGGAACGGCTGTTGCGGCGGCGATGGTGATCGTTGGGCTTTTCGCTGCGAAACGAAGATTCCGCAAAAAATTCTGCATTCTTATCTGCCTTGCTGTGCTTGTTATGCCCGTCTTCTTCGAAAGCATAGATCTGCTTTGGCACGGCGGTTCATACGCGCAATTCCCCATGCGTTTCGGCTTCCTGCTGAGTTTTATGATGTGGACTTCGGCAATTGCGCTGGTGCGATATGTTCCGAGCCTGAATCTTTTCTTCCTACGTCGGAATATGTCAAAAAGTTTACTCAGAAAAATCCTGAGCGTCATTTGGTTTATCATATGCATAGCGCTGATTCCAGCGGTCGCGCGCTTCCTGACTTCAGAATTCCTGCACATCGAACCCCAACACAAGATTCTTCTCTCAGTAATGCTATTCAGCGTTATTGCGATTTATGCGATAATCTGCCTGAGCCTGTATAAAGCGCCTATTTTACGCCTTACGCTCGCCTCTTTCGTGATCGGCGAGATCATTGCGGGCGGCTATCTTCATGTGGGAGACCCATTTCTTGACGAGTGGTTTCTTGTTGATACGGACAACAATTTTGCCGCTGAAATTCACGAAGTTTCGGACAAGATCGAGCCTGTGGATTCCAAAACCATTCGCATGAAGAATGCCGACGCGCGCTTTACCTCGAATTATCCAATGATGATGCAGCGTTCTGCGCTTAGCAACTGGACGCACAGCGTTGATTCGCAAGTGCAGGGCGCATACAAGAAAATGGGCTATTCTACGATATATACGCGCCTTATCGACACGGGCGGAACGGTATTTTCCGACGCGCTTTTCAACGTTCGGGACGTGCTTACAATGACCGAGCTTTCGCCCGATTCATATAATTATGTAGATACTTTTAATGGTTTAAATTATTATCAAACCAAGTATCGTTTCGGATTCGGATTCGTTGCCGATGAAACTCTCCTCAAATCCCCTGAATCCGGTGCATTTATGATTCAGAACCACATTTACAATTCTATGGGCGGCGAGGGAGAATTGTTTAAAACATTCAAAACCTCCACTTTTTGTGACGAAAACATTGTGCAGAATATAGAATACGGCGAAACTTATACTACGTACACACTGAAGATTGAGGGACATCAGAATCTTTATGTTGCCGACGCCGTTTCGATGACGCTGTATGTCAATGATAAACAGCTTGTGATTCCAAACTGCGGCAAGGAATATTACGGCTATCCTACGAATTTCAACAACGGATTCGTGAATTGCGGCGCATTTACTAATGAGACGATCAAACTGCGCATCGAATATTTCAACGGAGTCAGCGATTATTATCTGCTTATGGGCTTGATGGACTACGATCTGCTTGATTCGCTGACGAATTCCTACAACCCTGCCCACCTCGAAAAAGAGGGAAAAAGCAGTTTCCGCCTCTCTGCGTTCGCGACGAACGACAGCCAATATCTCTTCATTCCCCTCACATACGACGATGGACTGCGCTGCAAAGTCAATGGCAAAAAAGCCGACGTCGTTAAAATATCGGGCTGCTTTAGTGCAGTAAAGCTCGACAACGGAGAAAATACCGTAAAAATCAGCTATTTTCCGCCCAAAATGGGAACAGGTCTGCTTATCAGTCTGTTGTCGCTGGCAATGCTTCTGATCTACTCACAGCTTATCCTGAAGCGCAAACGCCCGAAACCGCGAATTTTCGTCAGAATTCCGGCAATAATCATATTTGCTCTCCTCTGGTGCGGATTCATCACAATATTTTACATCTTGCCGCTGATATTGCCTAATATCGACAAAATCAGGGCTATAATCGAAAGGACTAAATTATGAAAGCAGTAATTCTTGCAGGCGGCTTCGGCACGCGAATTTCCGAGGAAAGCCGATTCATGCCCAAACCCATGATCGAGATAGGAGAAAAACCGATTTTGTGGCATATCATGAAAATTTATTCTCACTATGGTTTTAACGAATTCGTGGTGTGCCTCGGTTATAAGGCATACTCGATCAAGTCGTTTTTCGCCGATTATTTTCTCCATACTTCCGACGTGACTTTCGATCTGGCGAACAACAAAATGACGATGCACAACAGTTTTACAGAGCCTTGGAAGGTCACGCTGATTGACACGGGGCTTCACACGATGACCGGCGGAAGAGTCAAGCGCATCAAGGAATATGTCGGAAACGAGCCGTTTTTCCTGACTTACGGCGACGGTGTGTCAGATGTTAATATTGCCGATCTCCTGAAATTCCACCGGAATTCGGGAAAGATCGCCACAATGACCGCGATCAGACCCGAGGGAAGATTTGGCGTTCTTGACATAAACGGCGACGAAATTCACTCATTCCGCGAGAAAAGCAAGAACGACAGTGGTTGGATAAACGGCGGATTCATGGTGCTTCAGCCCGAAATTTTCGACTATATCGAGGGCGGCGACGAATGCGTTTTTGAGAAGCAGCCCCTTGAAACTCTGGCGGCAATGAGACAGCTTGCTGCATATAAACACGAGGGTTTCTGGCAGTGCATGGACACTCAGCGCGACAAACAGCAACTGGAAGAACTCTGGAAAAACGGCGCTCCGTGGAAGGTGTGGGATTAATGAATATATTTAATTTTTATAAAGGCAAGCGCGTTTTCGTAACGGGTCACACGGGTTTCAAGGGTTCGTGGCTCTGCAAAGCTTTGACTATGGCGGGCGCGGAAGTTACGGGTTATGCGCTGGCTGCCGACGAAGATCAGCAGCTTTTGAAATTGAGCGGCGCGGAATCCGCAATGACCTCGGTAATCGGCGATATACGCGACTTTGATAAGCTTTACGCCGCTTTTGAAAAGGCTAAACCCGAAATAGTTTTTCATCTTGCGGCTCAACCGATAGTACGTGAGAGCTATGTTCGTCCTGCTTATACTTACGAGACAAATGTTATGGGAACGGTGAATATTTTGGAATGTGCGCGCCTTTGCGGAGGCGTGGTTTCGCTCCTTAACGTTACCACGGACAAGGTCTACGAAAACAAGGAGTGGGAATGGGGGTACCGCGAAAATGAGCCGCTCAACGGCTTTGATCCCTACTCAAACAGCAAGTCCTGTTCGGAGCTTGTGACAGCTTCTTATAAGAACTCGTTCTTTGGTGATGACAATGTTCGTATCTCCACAGCGCGCGCAGGAAATGTTATTGGCGGCGGAGATTTCGCAAAAGATCGCATAATTCCCGACTGCATTCGCGCGGCGGCTGAGGGAAAAATTATCGGCGTGAGAAATCCTTATTCCGTCCGCCCCTATCAGCACGTTTTAGAGCCGATCTTCGTCTATATGACCATCGCGGCGGCTCAGTACGGCGACTCAAGCAAGTCCGGTTGCTATAATGTCGGGCCCGATGACGTCGACTGCGTTCCCACAGGCAAATTGGTTGATATTTTCTGCGAAAAATGGGGAAACTCTCAGAATTGGGAGAACTATTGCACCGAGGGTGCTCCACATGAAGCGAATATGCTGAAACTGGACTGCTCGAAGCTGAAGAAGGTTTTCGGTTGGAAGCCTTCCTGGAATATCGATCGTGCCGTTGAAAAGACCGTAGAATTTGCAAAGATTCAGCTTGCAGGCGGAAATATTGCAGAGGCATCAGAACGGCAAATTACGGAATTTATAAGCGATTCCGCTTGGTTAATAATTAATTAGTTAGTGAGGAATAATTATGAACATGGATAATATGAACGAAAAACAGGCGCGTGAGCAGATTCTCGCCCTGACTGCCGAGTACTGCGAGAAATTCAAAACGCCGAAAAACGATTTTAACGAAGGCGACAGAATTCCCTATGCCTCGCGTGTTTTTGACCATGAGGAAATGGTCGCTCTCGTTGACAGCGCGCTGGAATTTTGGCTGACTTCGGGCAGATATACCGAGATTTTTGAGCGTGATTTTGCTAAATATCTCGGCGTGAAGTACTGTTCACTGGTGAATTCGGGGTCGTCGGCTAATCTTCTCGCATTTATGACGCTGACTTCTCCCCTGCTTGGCGATTGTCAGATCAAGCGCGGCGACGAAATTATTACGGTAGCCTGCGGTTTTCCGACAACTGTCGCTCCGATTATGCAGTACGGAGCAGTTCCGGTTTTTGTTGACGTAACTATTCCGCAGTATAATATTGATGTAGCCATGTTAGAGCAGGCTCTTTCTTCGAAAACAAAGGCTGTTATGATCGCACATACATTGGGAAATCCCTTCGATCTCGGCGCTGTCAAGAAATTCTGCGACGCTCACGGTCTGTGGCTCGTTGAGGATAACTGTGACGCACTCGGCACGGAATACCGAATTGACGGCGAAAATAAGCTGACTGGAACTATTGGCGATATCGGTACATCGAGTTTCTATCCGCCTCATCACATGACTATGGGCGAGGGCGGCGCAGTCTATACAAACAACTCTCTGCTGAACAAAATTATTCGCTCCTTCCGCGATTGGGGACGCGACTGCGTATGTCCGTCGGGCAGGGACAACCTCTGCGGACATAGATTTGACGGTCAATACGGCGAACTTCCCGCAGGCTACGATCACAAATATGTCTACTCGCATCTTGGCTACAACCTGAAGGCGACCGATATGCAGGCGGCGATCGGTACGGCTCAGCTTAAAAAATTCCCCACATTCGTCGAAAAGCGTCGTCGGAATTTCGAGCGGCTGCACAAG
>DETO01000084.1:8997-11196 GCA_002362135.1 Ruminococcus sp. UBA3286
TTCGAGCGGCTGCACAAGGCTCTGGAGAATTGCAGTGACAAGCTTATTCTGCCGGAAGCCTGCGAAAATTCGAATCCGAGCTGGTTCGGTTTCCTGATAACCTGCCGCGACGGAGTGGACAGAAATGCCGTGGTTCGATACGTTGAAGAGCATGGAATTCAGACGAGAATGCTGTTTGCAGGCAATCTCACAAAGCACCCATGCTTTGACGAGTTCCGCGGAACGGACGCTTATCGTGTTGTTGGCGAGCTGAAAAATACTGATAAGATCATGGCGCAGACGTTCTGGGTCGGCGTTTATCCGGGCATGACCGACGATAAAATCGACTATATGGCGAAGATCATCGCGGAAGCAATAAGCAGATGAATCGAGAAAAATGGCGTAAAATAGCGGAACAATTCGTGAAATTCGGATTGGTCGGCGTGATGAATACGGCGATTTCCACGGGGATCTACTTTATATTTATATTTTTTGACGAAAAGCTGTATCTGGTGGGACACATCATCGGCTTTCTCGTCAGCGTTCTCAACGCCTATTATTTCAACTCAAAATTCGTGTTTAAGACCGATATTGCGTCGTTTGAGGGACATCTCAAAGCGCTGCTGAAAACTTATGTCAGCTACGGTTTCACGTTTTTACTTAGTACGGCGCTGCTGTGGATATTTGTAGATAAGTGCGGAATCTCGCCCAAAATCGCGCCTTTTCTGAATCTTGCGATAACTACTCCGCTTAATTTTCTTATGAATAAATTCTGGTCTTTCAGAAAGAAATGAGGTGATCGAATGCTTGTAAGCGAATATATTTCCCAATTTTTGCGAAATAACGGCACAAAACACATTTTTGGCTATCCGGGCGGCATGGTGACGTATCTCATGGACGCTCTTGAGAAAACTGACGGAATTACTGCTCATGTCAATTATCACGAGCAGGGAGCGGCGTTCGCAGCCTGCGGATATGCCTTAACATCGGGAAAAACGGGAGCTGCCTATGCAACGAGCGGGCCCGGCGCAACTAATCTTATAACGGGAATTGCGGAGGCATATTTCGATTCGGTTCCCGTGATTTTTATTACCGGTCAGGTGAATACCTATGAAGCTCGTGGAATCATGAAAGTGCGTCAGAAGGGATTTCAAGAGACTGACATCGTGAGTATTGCTCGCCCAGTGACTAAATTTGCGGTGACGGTGAATAATGCCGAGGAGATTCGCTACTACCTTGAAAAATCCCTGTATTTAGCCAATTTTGGACGAAAAGGCCCCGTGCTTATCGATGTTCCCATGAACGTTCAGCGCACGGAGATCGACCCTGCGCACTTGCTTGGTTTCATGCCTAATGATGCTTTGCCGTCAGAAATTGAACCTCAGCAAATAATTGATATGATAAATAGTTCGCAGCGTCCATGTATAATTGTCGGCGCAGGTGTAAAGCAAAGCGGTAAAATCAGCGAATTTCGCCGATTTATCGAGGCTTTGAAGATACCTGTTCTCTCCTCGATGATAGCGGTTGACGTTGCCGGAAATTCGCCGTATAGCTTCGGATTTGTGGGTGCATACGGAAATCGTGAGGCAAATTTCATTCTCTCTAAGTCCGATATGATATTGTCGATCGGTTCTCGTCTCGATTGCCGTCAAACAGGTGCAAATCGTGGGAATTTTGCTGTAAATTCGCGAATTATTCGACTTGATGCCGACGTTGCAGAGTTTGAAAATTCTATTCACGACGATGACATGAATCTTTTCTGCGATCTCAAAAAGGACATGAAAATTCTTGCCGATCATGCTGAATCCGCGGAGATTCACGATTTTTCTCAATGGCTAGAAGTTTGCAAGCAAATACGCGACAAATTGAGAAATACTGTCGAGAGATTATATCCGCAAATTCTTGTTGAAAAAATCAGCGAATTCGTTCCTGACGGAGCGATCATCACAACTGACGTTGGACAGAATCAAGTGTGGATTCCCCAGTATTTCGCGGTAAAACCGAATCAGCGCATTTTGTTTTCGGGCGGAATGGGCGCGATGGGATTTTCACTTCCTGCCGCGATCGGCGCAGCGCTTGCTCACGATTCAATGACGATATGCTTCGTCGGAGACGGCGGATTGATGATGAATTTACAGGAACTCCAATTCGTGGCACGTGAACGCCTGCCGCTGAAAATCTGCCTTCTGAATAACAGCGCGCTGGGCATGATACGTCATT
>DETO01000083.1:0-2724 GCA_002362135.1 Ruminococcus sp. UBA3286
CATAAATATGATATAATCATTATATAAAAGATGTAAGGAAATCTAAAATTCAATAATGTCATAGTATAAAAGTTATATGAAGATTATAAGGAGGTTTTATATGAAAAACAAACGCAAAAAGCTTGCAATGCTTATGGCAGCTTCACTTACTGTGAATGTTGTCAGTATTGCGGCGATCAAAGTCAGCGGAGCGGCGTCTGACGATCTCAGCGCGATTCAGTCTGAATTGCTGGAAAAATCCGTAAATTATATTGCCGCTTCATGCAATGATGACGGCAGTTTCGGCGATTATGTCAGCATAATCAATGATACTGCGGAAGCCGCCGAGGTGATGAGAAATTTCAGTGAAAAAGACCTGAGCAGTACAATTTCATGGCTGAAAAACAATGGGTACGATGAAAATACCGATACGCTTTCAAGGACGGCTGCTGCCTGTCAGGACGCGGAAATGCTTGATTCCGTAATCTCCTATGCCAACGCCGACGGCGGTTTCGGTCTTTATAAGGATTCCGCAAGCGATGTTCTTGATTCCACGTTGGCACTTGAGGCTATCAATTCATGCGGAAGCGAGAATTACATTGACAGCGGTTCGGAAATATGCCTGTATCTCATAGGAAATATCAATGATGACGGCGGCTGGTCATATAGTCCCGATTCCGATTCCGATGTGATCCTTACATCAATGGTCACTTATGCCGTGGATAAATTCCTCGACGACAATATGCTTACTTCCGAAGCTGCGGAAAGCGCATTAAGCTCCTCGACAGAATTTTTAAGAAATAATTCCGCAAACAGTTTTGACCGCGAAAGCATAGAAGAAACGTTGTACTCAAACATTGCCTTCATGCAATACGACGGATCTATCGATCATAAAGCGGTTCTGAACGGTCTCTGCGAGATCCAGAATGACAACGGAAGTTTTTACAACAATGTTCATCTCACTTCTTTGGCGGCTAAACTGCTCGGAAATATTGACGTTTCCGATATGGTAAAGATAAAGGGAATGACTTCTCAGCTGAATACGGCAAACGGTTATTTCGGCAAGGATTTAAATATCGTATCTGAGTATTCAATTTCTTATTCAGCTGCCGCGGAAACCGAATACACGCTGAAAACTACGGTAACAAACGGCGAGACCGTGATTTACAGCGACGAGATACCCGTTATATTCTCACCCGATAATTCTACTGTTCAAGGTACTGCCGCAGATTTCATACTCAACGAAATGCGCGACGACGGAATAGTTGTGACAACGCAGCTTTACAGCGGAGATAAGGTTATCAGAAGCGGAAGTCAGCAGATAACCCTTGAGGAAATTCCTGTTGCAGGCTCGACGGAATTGACAGATTTCACTCTTGAACTTGATAAATATAATACATATGTCGGTATGCCAGTTGAGGTATCCGCCGATTTCGATCTGCTTTTCGCAACTAATGTGGAAAACAACGTGGATATGAAGCTGACTGTTACGAAAGACGGCGAGGTAGTCGGAGAAAATACTGTTTCCGCACAGCTTATCCCGTCGGAGAATTCCGTAAAAATGCAGGGAATAACTTTCACTCCCGATACCGATTCCAAGGGAGTTTACGTTGTAACGGCTCAATGTATATATGAAAACGAGGTCGTTGCCGAGCGCAGCTGCGAATTCGAAGTGAAAGAGCAGATCGTGCTTGACGATATAACTGATGATCCCGAAGCTGAATCCGAAATAGTTGTAAACTGGGCAGGCCCTGTTTTGAGCGATTACTGCGTTTATGCAGGCGCGGAAACTACTATCGACGCAAACGCCGAGATCATGTATTATTCCAACGGCAACTTTGATGGAATAATTTCCATGCAGGTGGTAAACGGCGATGAAATAATTGCCGAGCGTGAAGAAAATGTAACTCTCGAAAAGGCGGAAGCAGGCTATCTGAACGGTACGACTATATTTCCAAGATTTACTACCGAAGATTTCCTAAGCTTTAATGTTAAGGATAAGGGCGGCGTTGACGTTATTGTTAAATTCAAGGATAAGGACGGAAACGTAATCAGCGAAAACACCCGAACCGTAAAGATACTTGAAAAACCTGTTCAGAACCTTATTCTTAATTCGGACAGAAACGATGTCGGTATCGATCTTTCATGGAACGATATTACAGGCGATTTTGAGCAGTATAATTACAGACTTTACCGCCGCACGGAGACAAATGACTGGGAATCGCGCTCTATCTGGAACGAGAGCGAAAAGGTTGAAGTTCTTAATATTTATCCTGCCGCGCCTTATCTTGCCGAGTGGATGACAACTACTATCAGCGATACCGAAACTCCTGCGGGAATGGGATTGTTTGACATTGATTCTGTACATATACGTGATTTTAATAATGCTCCCGAATCGTATTTGCTTGATGAAAATGGCGGTTGGAAATATGACGTTATATTCTTTGGTTCGTCCGACTGTAATTCTCATTATGATTTGAATGAAACTTCATTTGAAGTCGTTTCAGATTTCGGAGAAAGCGGAAGAGGTATTTTATTCGGACATGATACACTTTGGAATCCCGGAGGTCACGTTCAATTTTGCAAGTTTGCAGACGCCATCGGAATCAAAACTATCAACAATGCCACATATTCTCCGTCAACCACTGCTTCTGTTGTAAATATCGGAACACTCACTAATTTTCCCTGGACTATCAGAGGTACACTGACTATCCCTGCTTGTCATACGTCGGGACAATATGTCGG
>DETO01000083.1:3025-4390 GCA_002362135.1 Ruminococcus sp. UBA3286
GGAACTCTTGAAGCCACAGAATGGATGACGCTTAACGCACCGCAGCTTATAGACGAAGAAACGGGCGCGCATTCTAATTTTTATCTTGTGACTAACGATAACTTTGGAATGATACAAACAGGACACAGCACAGGTCAGGCAACCGACGACGAAAGAAAAGTTCTGGCGAATACGCTGTTTTATCTTCACCAGCTGTCAGACCTGACGACCGCTAAGGACAGTTCGTTCTACGACGTTGACGCACCCGATACGCCCAACGTTACAGCCGGAGAGATTTCCGGAATGACTGTTCCGCTGTCTATGGATTCAAAGGACAATGGCACTGTTTATGAATATTATATCGCCGCAGAACCTTCTGCCGATAATGGCGAGATCGTCAAATCCAACGTTGTTACTGAGACGGCTTTTGCCGATATGAAGGGATTTGTCGTTGAAGTTAACGAAAGCAGTCAGCCTTCTCCCGAACTTGTAGAGTACGACGAAAATAACGAGCATATCATAAACGTTATCCCGTGCGACGCTGAGGGAAAACTTTCGGCTGCGGCGGAAATTCCGGACTGCGAAAAGCAGTATTACATTCATGTTTTCGCGGTCGATAATGCGGACAACATAAGCGAAGAAGTTATTATTCCCGTAGGTTCGGCAAAAATCAATGCTTCTGTAATTACCGACAAGGACATATATACCCCGAATGAGACGGTCAGGGTCACTTCCGATTCGGAGGCGTTGGAATTCGGCATTACAGCCGACGCGGAACTCAGCATTTATGATGAGGACGGAAATTTAACTCTCGTTCTTGCCAATGAAGAAGAACGCTATATCGCGCCAGACGAGCCTTTCAAACTTGAGGGGAGCTGGATCATTCCTGAAATAATGGCTGGAAAATATACTGCCGAGATAATCTGGAAAGACGGCGATAATATCATCGCCGAGGCAAGCCATGAATTCAGAGTTGCGGCGAACGGCAGTCTTGATAATTTCGTACATACGGACAAGCGAAGCTACCGCACGAGCGAAACTGTTAAAATTCTCAACAACGTCGTGAACAGCAGTACAAATTCCGCCGAAAACGATCTTACGCTTGATGTCACGGTTTATGATGAAGATCAGCGCGTTGAGACTTCGTTCATCAGCGAAATAGGCACTCTTCACCCGAATTCTGATTATTCTTACAACGATATTATCAGAGCAGGAAAACTTGACGCGGGCAAGTATACGGTTCACGCCGCAGTAAACGACAAAAACGGACAGATCACCGAGGATTCTGCGGAATTTGAAGTTATTGAGTCGAGCGCGGTGATGTCGGGCAAACTCAGCTTTACGCCTGATGGTGATAATGCGCAAAAGGTCGATTTCAGCGTTGTC
>DETO01000083.1:4695-5700 GCA_002362135.1 Ruminococcus sp. UBA3286
ACAAAAGCGATACCGATGTTTCCGATGCCGTGATAAAGGTTGAGATCTACCACGAAAACAGCGATGAATGCGTGGGAACGATAATCAGGCATTCTTCTGTAAAAGCAGGCGAGACCGTGGAATTTACTGATATTGTTGATACTGCAAAGTATGGGATCGCCGATTACGTGGGAATTCTCACGGCAGAAACTGCGGAAGACCGCACGGAACTCGATACCGCAATTTTCAGCGTAGATACGGAATATATCGAACCTGCTGAAACTACTGCTGCGACAACTGTTGAAACTGACGGTACGACTGTATCAACTGCGGCAGAATCAACGCAGACTGAAGCTGTTTCCGCCGCAACAACTGCGCAGAAGAGCGATTCGCCCAAAACAGGCGACGACGTTCCGTTAGCGCTCTGGCTTTCTACAATTGCGAGCGCATTTGGTCTTATCGTGATATGCATTACAGGAGGAAAGAAAAATGCTGAAAAGAAAAATTAAATCTGTTTTGTCGATCATGACGGTTGCAGCTTTTCTCTCCGTTCAGATAAGCTGCGCTGCTAAAAATAATGATCAGAATAATGTTATTGACAGCAATCAAGATGAAGTTGTTGTGGATACCGATAAGCTTCAGCTTGAATATTCCGCGGCGTATGAGAATTTTTGCAGGCTGTCTGAATCTGTTGAAAAAGCCGATGTTAAACGTTATGCTGCTGAGATGACAGAGAATCTTTCCGAAATTCGTCGGCAGCTTGATGAGGAATTCCAAGAAACTCACGAGATGATCGACAGCCTTGATAATAATATTGTAAACGACAGGCAGAGATCGTATGAAAATGAGATCAGGGAAAAACTGGATGCCGCTGAAAATGCGGCGCTGAAGCTGAGCCAAAATAATTTTTCCGACGAGGAAAGCCTTGAAACTTTAAGCGAACTTTTTACAGAAAAAGAAGCTGATTTCATTCCCACGGCTGTTCCGTCGCTGAATACTGAAACTGAACTTGGCGTTGAGGAACTC
>DETO01000098.1 GCA_002362135.1 Ruminococcus sp. UBA3286
TGAATCCCAATATTAATTACATTACGTACCCACAAGGGGTACGTAATGTAATTTACAGTGACAATAAAGAATAGTCGCTATACAGAAAGTAAAGGAGACAATGTTCCTGATATAGTACTGCACAAGTAAAATTGATTTCCGTGTATCGACAAAATCCACTTCTTGACATAGGTTTGCAGATATGCTATAATGTGAATAAATAAATAATTCGGAGGTCGTATGTTTCAAAAAATATCCGCGCAGATACACCAGCTAAAAAAATACCAATTCCTGTTTTCAGAACTGGTCAAGCGCGACTTTAAGAAAAAATATAAACGAACGGTTTTAGGTATGTTTTGGAGCATACTTTCACCGCTGCTTCAGCTTGTTGTAATGGCGGTCGTTTTTACGCAGTTTTTCGGCAGAAATACTGAACATTACATCATCTACCTGTTTTCGGGAAATCTGATTTTCGCTTTTTTCAAGGACTCCACAAACGGCGGAATGCATTCCCTTATGTCGAACGCCAATATAATCAAAAAAATCAATTTACCTAAATACCTGTTTCTGCTCTCAAAGGAAGTCTCGTCATGCATCAACTTCGGATTGACGCTGGTGATCTACTTCATTTTCGTGGCGATAGACGGAATTCCGTTTACATTAAAATTCCTGCTGCTGCTCTATCCGATAGCCTGCCTGCTGATTTTCAACATTGGCGTCGGATTTATACTTTCAGCACTTTTCGTAATATTTAAGGACATACAATATTTGTATGACATATTCACACAGCTGTTAATGTATTTATCTGCAATATTCTATACTGTAAATATTTATCCTGAAAAAATACAAAAAATATTCTTCCTTAATCCCGTTTATACGTATATCACATATTTCAGACAAATAGTTATCGACAACATGATACCGTCCCTTTCAATTCACTTGCTTTGCATCGGCTACGCGCTGGCTGCATTGGCGATCGGAGCGTTTATTTATAAAAAATATAACTATAAATTCATGTATTATATGTAAGAGGTGCTAAATGAAAAAAATCGAACTGAATGACATATCCGTCTCCTATATCGTGGGCGATTTTTCAAATATCGGTCTGAAAGACGTTATCATTCAAAAACTCAAAGGCACTTATGTCAAGAAGGAATTCACAGCCCTCAGCGGAATTTCTTTTTCCCTTGAGGAAGGCGAATTACTGGGAATTATCGGCACTAACGGGGCGGGAAAATCCACCCTCTGCAAGGTGATTTCGGGAATCATGCGCCCTACGGAAGGCACAATGGCTGTCCGCGGAAGCATCGCTTCTCTGCTGGAACTCGGAACGGGTTTCGACGGCGATCTTACAGTACGCGAAAATACGTTTCTGCGCGGCGCAATGCTGGGATATACCCGTGAATTTATGAACGAAACATATGAGAAGATCATAGAATTTTCGGAGCTGAAAGAATTCGAAGACCGCAAATTCTCACATCTGTCGTCGGGAATGAAATCGCGCCTTGCATTTTCAATCGCCTGTCTGGTTCAGCCGGAAATTCTTATTCTGGACGAGGTTCTTTCCGTCGGGGACGGCGCATTCCGCAAAAAGAGTGAGAAAAAAATGCTGGAAATAATCGACGGCGGAGCGACTACTCTGCTTGTATCGCATTCGCTCGCCCAGATACGCCGTATGGCAACGAAAGTTCTATGGCTTGAAAAGGGCAAGCAGATGGCATTTGGCGAAACCAAAGAAATTTGCGATCAATACGATGAATACCTGAAAAAAAAGTAGGTGTATCCCAATGAAGAAGTATCAATGCCCATGCTGCGGATTTTATACCCTCGAAGACTGCGGGGAATATTCGATCTGCCCTGTCTGCTTCTGGGAGGACGACCCGTATCAGCGGCAGAATCCCGATTATGAAGGCGGCGCGAATAATACCAGTCTGAATGCGGCTATTGAAAATTACCGAAAAATCGGAGTTTCCGAAGCACGTTTCAAATATAACGTCCGCCCTCCCTATGATGAGGAAAAAATGCAATAAAATAACAAAGGCAGCGCTTGATTTATAAGCGCTGCCCTATTTTTATTTTTCGTCTTCTTTAGAAATGATGGATTCGTAATTTTCCTCTTCCTCTTTTTCTTTAGCCTCTTTCTCGGCTTTTTTGGCAGAACGCGGCGCGCCCTTTTTGCTTCTCGCCATAAGAACTATCGCAAATACTGCCACTGCAAGGAGGATTCCGACGATTATCACCACGAACGCCATGCCTTTCAGACTTTTGTCAACCGTCGTGTAATCGATTTTATTCGACTTAGCATACTTTTCGCCTGCCGAATCCGAATATACGCTAAGCCGGAAATCATCGTATTCGCTATACTCGCCGTTTTCTCCAACCGAAAATCCGAAAGCATGATCGCCTATCTCGGTAATACTCTTGGGAATTCCGACCTGCTTCAGATTGCCGCACAAAGCGAATGCGCCCTCCCCTATCGATGAAATATTTTCGGGCAGAATCACGCGGTTAAGCGACGAGCAGTCGAAAAAAGCGCCCTCCCCTATCGTTTCAAGAGTGGTGGGGAAATCCGCAGTTTCAAGAGAAGCGCAGCTTTTAAAGGCTATATCCGAAATTTCGCGCAGTCCCTCCGAAAAATCAATGTTTTTCAATCCCATGCAATATCCGAACGCGCTATCGCCGATAGTAGTCACCGACGGCGGCAGAAAGAGGTTTTCAATTCCCACGCAGACCGTGAATGCGCCCGACTCAATAGTATTTACGGTATTTTCAATATAAACGTCGCCCGAAAGCTTCGTTGACGCACGGTAAATATTGGATTTGCTGCTGTTGTAGAGAATCCCGTCCTCAAATACGAAATTCGGCGTGTTGTCGGCGTCGATATTTTCAATGCTGCTGCAAGCTGCAAAAGCCATAGGCTCTATGGTCGTAAGGGATTTCGGCAGCTCGATCTCAGCCAATTTCGAACAGTTATAGAATGCATACGAAGCGATCGTTTCAACGGAATCGGGCATATACACGTGTTCGAGATTTTGACAGCCCATAAAAAGGCTGTTTGAAACGGTCGTGAGTCTTGCCGGCAGATTAACGGTTTTCAGCGATGTACAGCCTGCAAAAGCACGATTTCCGATAGTTTTTATACTGGAGGGAAGTTCCAGTGTGGATATCATCGTGCAGCCCGTAAATGCGCCGTCGCCAATAGCCGTTATCGCGTAACCGTTTCGAAGTTCGGGAACAGAGCTTATAATAGCCGACGTCTCGCATGAAACGATCGTGTAAGAGCCGTCGATAAGTTCATAAGTGAACGTGCCGTCTGTCAATTTCTCATCGGGATTCTGAATACCCTCATCAACCGCGAATGAGGAAACGGAGGCTGCCATTCCCAGCGTCATTACTGCACCGATAACAGCGGAAAAAATCTTTTTCAGATTCATTTGTCACCCTCCTCCTTCGGCGAACCGTTCTCGTTGGAAGTATCGGTTTTCGGGACGGATTTTTTCTTTTCCTTGCGCTTTGCGGAAATTTTCCTGCCCGTAAATATGCCTGCAATGCCGAGAATCAGAACTATGACCGCTCCGGCGACGACATACAAGAAGTTTTTGTCAACATTTTTGCTTCCGATTGCCACGGTATTGGTAATAACCTCGATTCCGCAGGCTTTCGCATAATCAAAAGCAAGCGAATCCTCGTCCGCATAAATTTTGAAGCCGTCCATAACGCTGAACGGAGCGGCGTCCACGTCCGACATTCTCTCCTGCTGGGCTTTCTGTATCTCTGCCGCAAGTTCTTCATCATAATCATATCCGAATGCATACTCGCCAATAGTTTCAATCTTGTCGTATACGCGGATACTTTCCAGCGAGGTGCAGCCGATAAATGCGCCGTTTCCCGCGAAATTCAGATCTTTTGAAAGCTTTACGCTTTTAATTGACGGGCAGGCTTCAAACGAATAGCTGCCTATCGTCACAACATTTGAAAGATCAATCTCTTCCAGATATTCGTTATAGCAGAATGAGGACTTTTGCAGTTCCCTTACTGTTTCGGGCGGAGTGAAGGTCTTATCGCTTTTCTGATGCGGATATGCGATAAGCAGCGTTTTGTCCTTATTGTAGAGAACACCGTTTTCCGAAGAATATTCGCCGTCTCCGCCTTCAGTGACGTTTATCTCTTCCAGCGACAAGCAAGTAAGGAACGGCTCATCCCCTGCAATTTCCGTGCAGTTCGCCGAAATAGTAAGGCTTTTAAGCGTTTGCGGAAATGCATTCTCGCCGATAGTTTTTACGGTATCGGGAAGAATGATATCAGATGCTCCAACGGAAATAAACGCATTCTTATATATCGACGTGACCTTATATCCGTCGATTTCTTCCGGAACTTCAATAGTATCGCCCATAGCCGCGCAGATAAGCAGCATCGCTTCTCCGTCCTGTATCGAATATTCATAATCGCCTGATACAATCGGATTCAAGGCTTTTAATTCTTCCTCTGCCTGAATAGCCTCTGTAGACTTGAATTCAAAATCATTTGCGTAGTCATACTCGTCATCCGTATCAGTAGCATATTTCTGCGCTGCCGAGCCTGAATCGCCGATGACCAGAAAATCATCTACCGCATTTTCATCATCTTTATAACCGAACGCATTATAACCTATATTTGCGACGGACGACGGAATTTTAATTTCTGTAAGAGCCGTTCCCATAAACGCACTCTGCAATACTTCTTCAAGAGCAGGCGGAAGAGTTACTTCTTCAAGGCTTTCGCAGTTGAGAAACGCCGCTAATCCAATTGAAACGGTGCTGTCCGAGAAGAGAACTTCTTTGAGCGAAGTGCAGTTTACGAACGCCATCGCATCAACATATTCGATAGAAGTATTGCTCATGTCTATCGATTTCAGAGAAGCATTGAAGCTGAAACTATGACGGTCAATAACCGAAAGCGAATCGGGCAGCGTGATCTCCTCCAGTTCGGTCTCCGAGATTGCGGCTATTCCAACCTCCTCAACGCCGTCGGGAATATTGAAAGACTTTACCGATTTTTTATTAGGGTAGAACAGCAGTTTTTTCATATCCTTGCTGTAAAGAACGCCGTCAACAGCGCAGTAATTTTCATTTTTATCGTCAACGACTATCTCCTTTACGCTCATGCAGGGCGCAAATGGATTATCGGCGGAAATATACTCAATGCTTGCAGGAATGGTAATTTTTTCGGGGTGAACAGCCCTAAAAGCTTTTGCGTCGATCTCTGTCACTTTTGCGCCGTCAAGATTTTCGGGTATCGCTATTTCTGTCTCGCCCGAAGCGCAGTTCGTAATATGCGCGTTTCCGTCGCCGTCTATCGTGTATGTGAAATCGCCCGAAACTTTCTCTTCGGATTCCTCATCGGTGTCCGAAATTTCAGAAACGGCTGATTCTTCAGTTGCGCTTTCATTTTCCGCAAAGCTGCTGAACGCAGGAGTTACGGACGTCATGCAGATCAGCAGGCTTGCCGCCAATGCCGCCGCTTTTTTATGATGACTCATGTTTCTTTCCTCACTTTATCTATATATTGCTTCTAAAAAGCAAAATCATACATTAATTATATCATAATCCGCTGTTAATTGCAATGTATTTCACATACTTTTCATGGAAATAAAAAGGCGCTGCCGATCATGACAACGCCTTTTATCGTTCAATTTTATGACAAAAGCAGTTCTATCTCTGCATCCTTTTCTTCGGCAGTTATAATGCCCAGGTCATACTTCTGTTCAACTTTTTTAATTGCTTCAAAGTTCTCGATCCGCTTTCTGAGCTTTCCTGCTTTGGCATCATACTCTTCCTGAGTTATAAGCTCCATAGACAATGCCTTATCAAGCTTGGCAATCTCTTCCTTAACCTTACCTTCGACAATGGTTTTTTCCTGAAGAAGCGTTCTGTCCTTCTTACGCTTTTCTATTTCAACCATTTTCGCATTAAGTTCTTCCTTGCGCTCGAATTTAGGCTCAAGCGATTTAAGCGTATCTTCAATATCAATACATGGTGCTTCACCGCTTGCTATCAAATATTCAACATACTTGCTTCCGATATGAGTATATCCGTTTTCAATGTCAACCTCGATAGCTGCAAGCTCCTTTTTTATTTCCGAAAGTTCTGATTTTTCCTTTGAATCAGTAGCAGTTGTGTTAATAACGTTTTTAGCTGATTTTCCCATTACATTGGCTGCATTTTTTAAATTATTAAAAAAAGCCATCTTTATTCTCCTCCTTCATAAATCGTAAATGATTTTTATATATGCGGCTCTGTCAATAATGACAGAGCCTTAGCACACTGTTTTATTTATTTCTCATATACTCGTCCATAGCGGCAGCAGCTTTTTTGCCTGCTCCCATGGCAAGAATTACGGTAGCAGCGCCCGTTACGGCGTCTCCGCCTGCGTATACGCCCTCGCGTGAAGTAAGTCCATCCTCGTCGGCAATGATTCCGCCCCATTTCTGGGTTTCCAGTCCTGCCGTAGTCGATTTGATAAGCGGATTCGGAGATGTTCCGATAGACATGATAACGCAGTCGGCTTCGATCTCGAAAAGCGCGCCCTCGACAGGTATCGGCTTCGCGCGTCCGCTTGCATCAGGCTCGGAAAGCTCCATCTGCTGACAGATTATTCCCTTTACCCAGCCGTTTTCCGTTGAAGTTATCTCCGTAGGATTCGTCAGGAATTTAAAATTGATTCCCTCTTCCATTGCGTGTTCAACTTCCTCGGCACGAGCAGGGAGTTCCTTTTCTGTACGGCGGTAAACTACGGTAACATCAGCGCCCAGTCTCTTCGCACAGCGCGCAGCGTCCATAGCAACGTTTCCGCCGCCTACGACAACAGCCTTTGTGCCTGCATTTATAGGCGTTGAGGAATTCTCCTTATACGCTTTCATGAGATTTATACGTGTCAGGAATTCATTTGCGGAATATACTCCGTTGAGATTTTCGCCAGGAATGCGCATGAATCTCGGCAGACCCGCTCCCGAACCAATAAATACTGTCTCGAAGCCTTCTTCCTTCATAAGCTCGTCGATTGAAACCGTCTTGCCTACTACAGTATTTGTTTCGATCTTAACACCGAGAGCCTTCAAGCCCTCGATCTCCTTCTGAACGATCGTCTTGGGCAGTCTGAATTCGGGGATTCCGTAGGAAAGAACGCCGCCTGCTACGTGAAGAGCCTCGAATACCGTAACATCATAGCCTTTTTTAGCGAGATTGCCTGCGCAGGCAAGTCCCGACGGGCCTGAACCGATAACGGCTGCCTTGTGACCGTTGGATTCAGGCTTTTCAACGGCTGCCGCCGCCTGAGCGTTATGCCTGTCCGCAACGTATCTTTCAAGACGTCCGATAGCTACGGGTTCGCCCTTTTTGCCGCGGACGCACTTGCTTTCGCACTGGGTTTCCTGCGGACAGACTCTTCCGCATACGGCAGGAAGAGAACTTGACTTTGTGATTATCTTATATGCTTCCTCAAAATTTCCCTCTGCTACCTGAGCGATAAACGACGGAATATCTATCTGTACAGGGCAGCCTGTTACGCACGGCTTGTTCTTGCAGTTAAGGCAGCGCTTAGCTTCGTCGATAGCCTGCTCTTCCGTATATCCGAGAGCGACTTCGGTAAAATTCTTATTTCTTACGTCGGGAGCCTGAACGGGCATTTCATTTTTGGTCAATGACATATTTGGCATTTCACTTTACCTCCTTGAACAGATTGCAAGCAGCTTCATGAGCCTTGCGCTCGAATTCCTTATAGCTTGCGCCTCTTGCCATAGCCTCGTCGAAATCGATGAGATGGCCGTCAAATTCAGGGCCGTCAACGCAGGCGAATTTGGTTTCTCCGCCAACTGTAAGACGGCAGCCGCCGCACATACCCGTGCCGTCGATCATTATGGGATTCATCGACGCAACTGTCGGGATCTCGTATTCCTTTGTAAGTCTGCACACGAATTTCATCATGATAAGCGGGCCGATAGTTATAACTCTGTCGTATTTTTCGCCGCTGTCGATAAGCTTTTTGAGAGCGTCCGTAACAAGCCCCTTTTCGCCTGCCGTGCCGTCGTCGGACATAAGTACGAATTTTGAGGAATTGGCTCTGAATTCATCTTCAAGTATAACGAGATCCTTATTTCTGAATCCGACTATAGAATGCACCTCAACTCCAAGTTCATGGAGTTTTTTCGCAACCGGGAACGCTATCGCGCAGCCTACGCCGCCGCCTACAACAGCGACTTTTTTCAGACCTTCTGTCTCGGTAGCTTTTCCGAGAGGGCCGACAAAATCGTGCAGGCAGTCGCCCTCGTTAAGCATATTGAGCTTTTCTGTAGTTGCTCCTACTATCTGGAAAATTATCGTAACCGTTCCCTCTTCGCGGCTGTAATCAGCGATAGTAAGGGGAATTCTCTCTCCCTCAGCGTCGGTTCTCAGGATAATAAACTGTCCCGGCTCAGCCTTTTTTGCGACTCTCGGAGCATTTATCCTCATGAGCGTCACGGTAGGGTTGAGACTTTTCTTTTCGAGAATTTCAAACATTTCTCTTACCTTCCTTTGTCGTAATAAAAATATATTATCATCGTCGTCATTGACGATAACAGATCATATCGGAGCGGACGAAAAAGCCGCTCGGTTGCGCACTTCGTAAAGCTTGTTGATAAGCGATAATTCGCCCTCCGTCAGCTTTCTGCCAGAAGTGTAGATTATATAGTCCCGAAAACGGTTATCAGCAAAATCGCACCGCCTCTGAACGAGACCGTGCTTGCCGCACATACTGTCGGGCATGGGAGAATCCAACATAAACGAGCCTTGCACCGTCAGCAGAAAATCTATCGCGCTGCCGCGGTCAAGGGTGTATATCCTGCGCGGCTTGATATTTTCTCCGCGGTTAGCCGCAAAAAGGCGTTCCGAAGCTCCCGACAGATAGGGTACGAAATCGTCCCCCTGAGCAATTTCCGCAAATTGTTCCGAAAGTTCGCGATAAGTAAAATATTCTTTGTCGGCAAGCGGATGTTCCGCCGACATTACAGCCAGCGAGCGGAATTCCCATAGCAGTTCCATTTCAAGATTTTTTTCCGCAATAAAATCCGAAAAATACTTTTCATGCACCGCATTAAAACGGATTATACCGAAATTATAGCCGTTGTCGCGGACGTTTTCTATAGTTCGCAAGGCGTTTGTTTCGCAGAAATAGATCTCCACGTTGTCGGAAAGATCAGCTCCGGCAATATAGTCCGAAAAAGCTTTGGAAATATATCCTGCACGCGGCACGGATATCCTGATTTTCCGCTCCATTTGCTTTTCGGGAGCGGCTATGGATTCCATTTTATCTATCTGTATAAGTATCTGCTTTGCGTATTTCAGAAATTTTACGCCCTCGTCAGTCGGGATAACGCCCTTTGAGGTTCGCCTGAATATGGTGATTCCCAAAGAAGATTCCAGTTCCTTTATCGCCTTACTGAGATTCGGCTGCGCCATGTAAAGATTTTCGGCAGCCTGCGTTATGGAGAGCGTTTTTTCTATCTCAACGGCGTATTTCAGATGCAGCGTATTCATTATTTCATAATATCCTTATCGGTTATCTCGCGAAGGACTTTGCACGGATTTCCGACCGCGACCGTTCCCGACGGAATATCCTTCGTTACCACGCTTCCGCCGCCTATAACGACGTTGTCGCCGATAGTAACGCCGGGCATTACGCAGACATTGCCGCCTATCCAGACGTTATTTCCAACCTTTATCGGCTTTGCGTATTCAAGTCCGCTGTTGCGCTGCTCGGCATTCAGAGGGTGACCGGCAGTATAAAATCCGCAGTTTGGCCCGATAAACACGTTATCTCCGAAAGTTACCTCCGCGCAGTCAAGGATAACGCAGTTGTGATTGGAGTAAAAATTGTCGCCGATTATGATGTTGTATCCGTAATCGCAGAAGAAATTTGCCTCTATCCACGTATTTTCGCCTCGCAGGGCAAGTAGCCTGTCAAGGAGACGTTCTTTCTTCTGATAGTCGTTGTAAGTCGCCGCATTATACTCGGCGCACAATTTTTTAGCATTTACGCGTTCCGCCGTAAGTTCGCGGTCGCCGCCGTTGTAAAGCTGTCCTGCCTGTTGTTTTTCCTTTTCAGTCATGGCTGTTGCCTCCTTTTACTTGTTCGGCATTATGCCAGGGGATCAAGATTCTCTGCATAATGAAGCGCAAGTGAAAATCAAATTAAAGCTTGCTTCCCTTTGAGCCCTTTGCGCCAAAACCGCCGCCCATAGAAAGAATATTGGTATCGAAAGTATAGTTGATCTTCTCCGCCTGACGGTGACGCTTCAATGCAAGACGAATCATGCGTTCGAGAAGCTCGGTATACTTAACGCCCTTTGGTTCCCAAAGATAAAACGCTAATGAGCCGGGAATAGTATTTATTTCGTTTATGTATATCTTATCCGTCGCCATATCTATCATGAAATCGATACGCGTAACGCCGCAGCAGCCCAGATTACGGAATGCGTCCACTGCAAGCTTGCGGATAGTCTGCTCCTGTTCGGGAGTAATATCGGCTGGAATCTTTCTTTTCAGTGAAGCCATACCCTTGCTGCCGCCCGATTTTCCGCCGCCTACATATTTCTGCTCAAAGCTGAGGATATCCTCGTCTTTCGCCTGTACAGGCTCTTCGCAGACGGACGCCTCCGCAGATTCGCTGTCGCCCAGTACGGAACAGTTTATCTCTTTAAGCTGCACAACGGCAGGTTCTACAAGTACTCTGTCGGAAAATTCAAATGCGGATTCCATTGCCTTAACGAGACCGTCTTTGTCGGACGCCTTGGAAATTCCGACGCTCGAACCTAAATTTATTGGCTTGACGATAACGGGATAGCCGAATTTTTTCTCGACTTCCGCAACGCATTCGTCTATTCTGTCAAGGTCGAACGCTGCAAAACGGCAGCAGTCAAGCACGGGGAATCCTGCTTCTTTCAAAAGAATTTTCATGACGTATTTATCCATTCCCACCGCGGAAGCCAGCACGTCGCAGCCTACATACGGAAGATCGAGTGTCTGCAAATAGCCCTGAAGCGCGCCGTCCTCAACGTTCGTGCCATGAACTATCGGGAACGCTACGTCAACGTCCGAAATAAGATTAGCGCCGAATTTCTTCATCTTGCGGCGGATAAGCTGAACTTTGCCCTCGCTGCGCACGAATACGCATTCCGTGCATTCCTCCAGAAGCGCGGGAATATCCTTGTAATTATTTATGTCGAAAAGCTTTTCGCCCGTGTAAAATTCGCTTTTCTTCGTCATGTAAACGGGAATTATGTTGTACTTTTCCTTATCGATACTTCCCATCGCCTGAACCGCCGAAATAACGGAAATCTCATGTTCAACGCTTCTTCCTCCAAAAAGTACGGCTAAATTTATCTTCATATATATCCTCTCCTTCTTTGTATAGGCACATCAATAATTATCAGGCAGATCGTTTTCCAGCAGCACGACTTTTTTCTTGTCGGTAGTGTAGGAATTCACCTTTGCAAGAGCGTCGTTCAGATTATCCGCCACATAAACGTTTTCCATATTATATCCCGAATCTTTTATGCCATTGTAAATCGGCTCGGTCTGATTCTTTCCCACAAGTACGATAAAATCGCACGATTTCGCCGCTTCCTGTCCGAATTCGTAATTGAGGGCTTCCTGTTTCGCGCCGAGTTCAACCATTCCAGGCGTAACGAGGATTCGGCAGGCGTCAAAAAGTTCTAGTACCGCAAGAGCCGCGCGGCAGCCGCTCGGATTCGAATTATAGGCGTCGTCAATGAATGTAACGCCATTGCCCTTGTCGAGAAGCTGCAATCTATGCGGAACAGCAGCAATTCGCTTAACAGGCAGCACGAGTTTTTCCATGGGTATCCCCGTTCCGCAGGCGTAGGCGATCGCACCCGTAAGATTGAGAACGCTGTGTTCGCCGAGAAGTTTCGTGGCAAACCGGCATGACGCTCCGTCGGGAGACGTTACCGTAAATTCCGTACCCTTGTCGGAAACGGATATATCGGACGCGTGCCAGTCGTTATCCTCACGCAGTCCGTATGTCACGGCGTTTGGATATTCCGGAGCTTTTCCGCGGATAAGATCATTGTCGCCGTTAAGATAAAGCTTGCCGAGCGGCGAAACTGCATCCGCAAGTTCAAATTTCGTATTCAGAACATTTTTTATCGAGCCGAAAGTTTCAAGATGCTGAGGGCCTACGGAAGTGATGATTCCGTCGTGGGGATCGGCAATTCCGCAAAGTTCCTTGATCTCGTGAACGCGCCTTGCGCCCATTTCGCAGATGAAATACTCGTGAGTAGGCTTTAGATCGCGACGGACGGTTATGGTAACTCCCATAGGCGTATTGAAGCTTTCGGGAGTTTTCAGCGTTTCATACTGAGAATTAAGCAGCTCGCTTAGATAGAATTTCATGCTGGTCTTGCCGTAACTTCCCGTGATTCCCACTTTATGAAGCGACGGCATCGATGCGAGCTTTTTCTTGGCGTCGTTGATGTACCAGTTCTGGATTGCCTTTTCAAGCGGCTTGTTGATGAGATTGGCAAGCGGAACGAGAACAGGCGTAAGATAGAGCGCGCTGCCCACAAGGATAAACGAAAGCGGCATATTATTATCAAACGGCTTCCAGTCTATGCATTTGCATCTCTGCATTCCAGCCGCTATCGCCAATCCGAAAATCGCAACAATAATGATGAAGAACGTGGTCAGCATTCGCTTTACACGCGCCGTGAGAACGAACGGCTTTTTGAATTTTTTACCGGGCTTATTGGCAATGGCAATGCTGAGATTCAGAAGTGTAAACGCCGCTGCCGTAAGCACGGAAACATCTGTAAAAAGCAACGTAAATTGCGCTATATAAAGGAAAAACGGAAAAATATAACGCTTGTAATTCTTCCGCATCCACCATGAATGCTCCGGCGTTTTATAACCGTTTAACTGGAGCATATGGAATTCGCGCAATGCAAGGAAAATTATGGAAAGAAGCGTAACTGCGGAATATATGCAAAATAAAACCAGATTCATAAAAATCTCCTTTAATCAAGTTTCATGAACGAACTCATAACACGATTGAATGTGAACTGCTGTTCAAGGAATGAATAATGCCCTGCATTTTCAAGTTTAACAAGACCTGCGTCGGGGATAAGCTTCTCCATTTTTTCACCGTCGGAAAGAGGCGTGGCGGTATCGTTGACTCCCCAGACAAGCAGAGTCGGGCATTTTATATTCGGAAGCAGCGGTTCGAGATCTTCGTTGACCACTTTCACAAGAACCTGTCTCATAAGCGGAGAAGCGGCGGCATAATCCGCGCTGCCCATTTTTTTGCGGAAATTTTCCAATGCATCGGGAGCGATCTTTTTCGCGATACCTGTAGATAAAACAGCCTTGCCGAATTTGTAATAATATGTGCGGAAGCTTTTTTTATTGCTTTTCGGCGGCAGAATTCCCGCGCTGTCCACCAGAATGACTTTATTTATCTCAAACGGCAGATCTTTGCGGCTGTTCAGCTTGATTATCACTCTTCCGCCGAACGAATGCCCCAGAAGCGTGACTTTCTCCGCATTCATATCTTTCAGAAAATCTATCACGAAATCCACATAATCATCTACGCACCATGCCGACGGCGGTTCTTCGCTCTCGCCAAAACCCGGCATATCCATCGCGACTACCTTATATTTCGCCGAAAGCAGCTCTATGAGATTTGCGAACAGCTTGATATTGCTGCCCCAACCGTGAAGCAGTACTACCAATTCGCCCTCGCCTTTCTGTTCATAATTTATTTTAATGTTGTTAATATTTTTTATCATTATGAAGTCTCCGTATCTCTATTAATGTATCGCTTATTTCATAATCTTATGCGTATACATTTTTTATTATATCACGTCCGTTCGATATTGTCAATTGATTCGATAAACTTTTTCACGGAAATCAATACTATTGACAATCCACCGCGATTTAAGTTATAATAGATATATAACTAAAAAGGAGGACGGTACGGTGGCGGATATTTTTTGCGATATTGAAAATTTAAAGGGAGTCGGAAAGGCTAAGGGCGAAAAGTACCGTAAACTCGGCATTTCTACGCCATACGACCTGCTTTATCACATTCCCCGCGATTATCTTGATTTCCGCGCTCATGTGCCGATAATGCAGGCAGAACTCAACAGCAGCAGCGTTCTGAAATTGACTGTTCTTCACAAAAATCCTCCGCAGCGTATAAGAGGCGGTCTGGTGATATGCAATGCTTCCGCAACCGACGGTATAGATACTATAGTCATTTCTATATATAATAATGTTTACGCATATCATGCCCTTAAAGAGGGCGAGACTTATTATATGTACGGCAAGATAACGGGGAATTTCCTCCGCCGCGAAATCTCTTCCCCCGTTTATATCAAAGATGGCGAAAAAGTCCTGATACAGCCGATATACCGCCTTACTCAGGGACTTTCGGCAAATGTTGTACGGTCAAATATGCAGCAGGCTCTCGAAATTCTGCGCAGTTCCCCTTTTGAAACGCTTCCGCAGCATATCCTCAGCGAATATAAATTGCCGCCACTTATATGGTCATTGGAAAATATCCACTTTCCCGAAAGCGATTCCGCGGCAGGAATCGCGCGAAATAGAATAGCTTTCGAGGAACTCCTGAAATTGCAGTTAGGAATGCTTATGCTGAAACTCCGCCGCCGCAGATCTACTCCTTTCACTATGGATAAAAATACCGATATGAGCGACTTTTTCGGCGCGCTTCCATTTGAGCTTACCGACGGTCAATCTGCTGCCGTCAGGGAAATTATTTCTGATATGTGCAGTCATTTTCCCATGAATCGACTTCTACAGGGCGACGTCGGAAGCGGAAAGACCGCTGTTGCGGCGGCGGCTTGCTGCTTTGCCGTGAAAAACGGATTTCAGGCGGCTGTCATGGCTCCTACGGAAATTCTCGCCGCCCAGCATTTCAAAACGTTCATGCAGTTTCTCGAACCGCTCGGCATAAAAGTTTGCCTGCTGACAGGTTCGGTAACTCCCAAACAGCGCGCCGATATCAGAAACCGCCTTGAATCAGGCGAAATAAACGTGATCGTAGGCACTCACGCCATAATCCAGAAAGATGTAAAATACCGCTCTCTCGCTCTTGTTATCACCGACGAACAGCATCGTTTCGGAGTTGCCCAGCGCGCCGCGCTCGCCGAAAAAAGCGAATCGCCGCATAAGCTTATTATGTCCGCAACTCCTATTCCGCGTACTCTTGCGCTAAATCTGTTCGGCGATCTCGACGTTTCAAGCATCAGGCAGCTCCCAAAGGGAAGAAGTCCGGTGAAAACCTACGCTGTTACGGGAAAAAAACGAGAGGGAGCTTTCGGATTTCTGCGGAAACATCTTGACGAGGGACGTCAGGCTTATATCGTATGCCCTATGATTGAGGACAGCGAAAGCGATCTTTTCGCCGTGACTACTTATGCCGAAAATGCCGCCAAAACTACCCTTAAAGGCTATTCGACCGCTCTGCTTCACGGCAAAATGAAAAGCGCTGAAAAAGAGGAAGTTATGGGGAAATTCAGCCGCGGCGAAATTCAGGCTCTTATCTGCACGACTGTTGTTGAAGTCGGTGTGGACGTTCCCAACGCCGCTGTAATGATAATTGAAAATGCCGAAAGATTCGGGCTGTCCCAGCTTCATCAGCTTCGCGGAAGAGTCGGGCGCGGCAAGTTTGAGAGTTCCTGCATTCTGATAACCGATCATCTCACGGAGGATTGCATTCGCCGCATGAAGATAATGTCCTCCACAACCGACGGATTTAAGATTGCGGAGGAGGATCTGAAAATGCGCGGCCCGGGCGATTTTTTCGGCAGCGCTCAGCATGGTCTGCCGCCTCTTAAAATTGCGGGAGCAGCCGATGTTATGAATCTTTCCGATAAAGCGCGCCGCTGCGCCGAGGAACTGCTTGCCGACGATCCCGAACTAAATCGCCCCGAGCATCACGCTTTAAAAATGGATACGCTGCGATTTTTTAATAAAGAAGTTACGGGGTGAACGATTTTTACTTGTGCTGCATTATCAGGGGAGACTCTGTCTCC
>DETO01000014.1:0-1935 GCA_002362135.1 Ruminococcus sp. UBA3286
AAATAATATTGTATAATTAACCTGTATCTGTATAGAATGTTTGACAGCGGATATTTAATTATTTATTTTCCTTTTTCTTGACGCTGCTATGCCGATATAATTTTTTCAGGAGGTTTTTTTATGAAAGAAAAAGAACTTTACAGCTTGTGGTGCGAAAATGCCAATGCAGATCCTGATCTTCAGACTGAACTTGCAAGCATTAAAAATGACGATGAGGCAATAAGCGATAGATTTTACAGAGACCTTGAATTCGGCACAGGCGGTCTCAGAGGCGTTATAGGCGCAGGTACGAACCGCATGAACGTTTATACCGTAAAGCGCGCTACGCAGGGTTTTGCAGACTATCTTAATCAGGAATACACAAATCCAGCAGTTGCGGTTTCCTACGACAGCAGAATAAAGAGCGACGTTTTCTCAAAGGCTGCTGCGGAAGTCCTCGCTGCAAACGGCATCAAGGTTTATATTTATCCCGAACTTATGCCCACGCCCTGCCTTTCATTCGCTGTAAGACAGCTTAAATGTCAGGGTGGTATAATGGTTACAGCAAGCCATAATCCCGCAAAATACAACGGTTACAAGGTTTATGGCGACGACGGCTGTCAGATCACGCTCCGCGGCGCTGAAATAATTCTTGAAAAGATAAATTCCCTTGATATTTTCAAAGATGTAAAGTTCGCGAATTTTGATGAGGAACTCCAAAAAGGCAATATCAGCTACATCGGCAATGACGTTGTTGAGGCTTTCTATGAGAAAGTGCTTGCCGAGGGTATCAATACTGATCTTTGCGCTTCAAGCGGTCTTAAAGTGGTATACACTCCCCTTAACGGCACCGGAAACAAGCCTGTACGCGAAATTCTAAAGCGTATCGGTATTACTGATGTTACAGTTGTTAAAGAGCAGGAAAATCCCGACGGCAATTTCACGACCTGCCCTTATCCGAATCCCGAGATTCGCGAGGCGTTGGAAGTTGGTCTGAAATACTGCAATGAAGTTAAGCCTGACCTTCTTCTTGCTACCGATCCTGACTGCGACCGCGTGGGAATCGCTGTTCCCGACGGCGACGGCTATGCTCTCTTCAGCGGCAACGAAGTCGGCGCAATGCTTCTCGAATATATTGCCGATCAGCGCATTAAAAAAGGTACTATGCCCAAAAATCCGATTGCTGTAAAGACGATAGTTACCACTGATATCGTTAATTCTATCGGAAAGGAGTATGGCGTTGAGATAATCGATGTTCTTACCGGTTTTAAATTCATCGGCGAGCAGATCGGACTTCTCGAAGAAAAGGGCGAAGAGAACCGCTATATCTTCGGATTCGAGGAAAGCTACGGCTATCTTTCGGGCAGCTATGTCCGCGACAAGGACGCCGTCAACGCTTCCATGCTCATCTGCGAAATGGCTGCATATTACCGCACACAGGGAATTTCTCTCATTCAGGCACGCAAGAATATGTATGCCAAGTATGGTATGTTCTATCAGACTTTGTACAGCTTTACATTCGAGGGCGAAAGCGGCATGAAGAAGATGGATTCGATCATGACTTCTCTCCGTGAGAATCCGCCTGCTGAGATCGCCGGAATCAAGGTCGTTAAATTCGACGACTACAAGGCAAGCACTTCCAAAAATACCGCTACAGGCGAGATTACGGAAATCACGCTTCCCAAGTCGAATGTTCTCGCATTCTTCCTTGAGGGCGGCTCAAAGGTGATCGTTCGTCCCTCGGGTACAGAGCCTAAGATCAAGACTTATCTTACGGCTAAGCAGCCTACACAGGCGGAAGCCGAAATACTCGAGCAGAAGCTTCATGAGGATTTTGCTAAGAATTTTCAGTAAAGGATAATAAAAATTTATTTATCTTCTGTTTTCGTGACAGACAAAATCGCTGAAAAATCAAGAAATCAAGTTAAATAATAAAAATATATCATAAATCACTTG
>DETO01000014.1:2196-2336 GCA_002362135.1 Ruminococcus sp. UBA3286
TATATCATAAATCACTTGACAAATCAGTTGGTCTATGATATAATTTATAAATGTAATGTATAACGGCACTACTGTCTAAGGTAACTGATGGGCTGCACGGTTTACAAAAATTAACCGAAAGAGGTGACAATCGTGAAAGA
>DETO01000014.1:2636-7551 GCA_002362135.1 Ruminococcus sp. UBA3286
GAAAGAGGTGACAATCGTGAAAGAGGGAATCCATCCTAATTTTGTAAAGACTACTATTACCTGCCATTGCGGCAACGTAATTGAAACTATGTCTACAAAAGAGAATATCAAGGTTGAAATCTGCTCAAAGTGCCATCCGTTCTATACCGGAAAGCAGAAGCTTGTTGACACAGGCGGACGCGTTGACAGATTCAAGAAGCGTTTCAACATGGATAAGTAATTACTCAATAAGCCGCTCAACGTCGAGCGGCTTTTTGTTGTCAGAGCGAAAGGATTTTTTATGAATTATTTCACAATATATGAGCCTGCCGAAGCTTCATTTATCGAAAAAAAATCCGAGTTTATCGGCTATATCGCCCCTGTAAAAACCAACGAAGAAGCTATTGAATTCATTGGCAAAATAAAATCTATGCATCGCAAGGCTCGGCATAACGTTTATGCGTATATTCTGCGACATGACAATATTTCCCGATATTCCGACGACGGCGAACCTCAGGGTACTGCCGGAACCCCTGTTCTGGAAGTTCTGCAAAAACGCGGACTTACCGATGTATGCGTTGTCGTTACGCGATATTTCGGCGGAATTCTCCTTGGCGGAGGAGGTCTTGTGCGCGCTTATTCCCATGCCGCTTCAATTGCCTGCGACGCTGCCAAAATAATGGATATGCGCCAATGTCATCGTCTTAAAATCAATTCAGACTACGGAATGTACGGGAAAATCAGCTATATTCTGCCGAATTTCGATGTAATAACTGTCAATTCCGATTTTGGAAGCAGCGTAACGCTGGAAATTCTCGTTCAGAACGAACTGATCCCCTCTCTTACAAAAGAATTGACCGAAATTACAAACGGCGCTGCCGAAATTACAGATGACGGCGAGTTTTTTGAAGATTTCTCCTCGGTTATAAAAAAATTTTGAAAAAATAAAGGGTTTTTGTCCTTTTGAGAGTATAAGTATAATGAAGGCTTATTTATATATTGAGGAAAGGGGCGCGTTTTTATGACAGTACGTGAACAGAACGAGATCACAGAGGCTACAATACTAAGCCGCTACGCTTGTACAAGTCAGAACGATGAAATGACGCAGAGAGAAAAATATGAGGAAAAATGCCCCTACAGAACCGATTTTCAGCGTGATAGAGACAGAATTCTCCATTGCAATTCTTTCCGCAGGCTTAAACGCAAAACGCAGGTTTTCCTCTCTCCTGTCGGCGATCATTACCGAACTCGCCTTACCCACACCCTCGAAGTGTCGCAGATCGCCCGCACTATTTCCCGATGTATGCGCCTGAACGAAGATCTTACAGAGGCTATCGCACTCGGTCACGATCTCGGTCATTCCCCTTTCGGTCATTGCGGGGAATCCGTTCTTAACGAGATCTGCCCGCATGGATTCAAGCATTATATGCAAAGTGTCCGCGTTGTGGAATTCCTTGAGAAAAACGGCAAGGGTCTCAATCTTACAAAGGCTGTCAGAGACGGCATAGAATGCCATACAAATATGACCGCCGCTACACGCGAGGGCTGCGTCGTGCGCCTTGCGGATACTATCGCATACATAAATCACGATATCGAGGATTCCGTCCGAGCAGGCGTGCTTAATCCCGCTGAATTGCCTGCCGACTGCGTTCGCGTCCTCGGAAATACAAAGACTGAAAGAATCACAACTCTCATTGCCTCCGTGGTAGAACATGGGGCGTATTCCATAGATTTTGAACCGCATATCAGAAAGGCTCATGACGATCTCAGAAACTTTATGTTCAAAAGAGTTTACACAAATCCTGATGCAAAGCAGGAGGAGTATAAGGCGGAACTTCTCATAAAAAAGCTATATTCACATTTCAAGGAAAATACTGATCAGATGCCCGATTTTTATCGTGATATAGCCGAAAAATACGACGCCGACCGCGCCGTATGCGACTACATCTCAGGAATGAGCGATGAATATGCCGTCGATCTTTATACCGAGCTTTTCGTCCCAAAATTCTGGAAGTGAGGCTGAAATGGCACAAAACGACGAATTTATTTTTGCGCTGCGAAACGCAAATCCGATTGAGACTGTGATAAGTTCTTATATCCAGATAAAAAGGCGCGGCAGAAATTACGTCTGTAACTGTCCTTTTCATTCGGAAAAAACTCCTTCTTTCACCGTTTTTCCCGATACTCAAAGTTTTTACTGCTTCGGCTGCGGCGCTGGCGGTGACGTTATAACTTTTATTATGAAATCTGAAAATCTCGATTTCATGGAAGCCGTCAAGCTGCTTGCCCAGCGCAGCGGAATGGAAGTTCCAGAACGAAACGACCGCGACAGCAAATCGGCGAAACGGCGCACCCGAATCTACGAAATGAACCGCATAGCCGCCAATTATTTTCATCATAATCTTGTCAAGGGAAACGATAAATCAGGTCTGCAATATCTGTTCAACCGCCGTCTTGCTCCTGAAACCGTTAAAAAATTCGGTCTCGGATATTCCTCGAATTCATGGAACGAGTTGACCAATATTCTCAGTTCCAAAGGTTACTCCGACGACGAGATAATCGACGCATGGCTGGGCGGAAGATCGCAGAAAAGCGGAAAAATCTTCGATATGTTCCGCGGCAGAGTAATGTTCCCAATTGTCGATCTGCGTGGAAATATTATAGGATTCGGCGGAAGAGTTCTGGACGATTCCAAACCTAAATACCTGAATACGGGAAAAACCCCCGTATTTGACAAGGGAAGCAATCTTTTTTCAATGAATTACGCCAAAAATTCCAACAGCAAGCAGCTTATTCTATGCGAAGGATATATGGACGTTATCGCCGTGAATCAAGCCGGGTTGGAAAATGCAGTAGCAACTCTCGGTACTGCCATAACGCCCGATCAGGCGCGGCTGATGAGCCATTATGCGGAAGAAGTTATAATCGCATACGACAGCGACGAAGCAGGTCAAACTGCCGCAAAGCGCGCTATATCGCATTTTTCAGACGTAGGAATAAAAACCAGAATACTGCGTATGGAGGGCGCGAAAGACCCCGATGAATATATCAAAAAATTCGGCGTTCAGCGTTTTCGCAGGCTGATAGAAGGATCGGACGACGCCAATAATTTCATGCTTGACCGATGCGAGGACGGCGTTGACGTAAACACCGAAGCAGGAAAAGTTGAATTGCTGAAAAGAGTGGCGGCTTTTCTCTCGGAAATGCAGTCGCCGCTTGAACGTGAAGTATATATTTCACGAACTGCAAAAAAATATGATTTTCCCGTAGAAGTGCTGAAAAGCCATATCGACGACATAATAAGAAAAAAAGAATACTCCGACCGAAAAAATCAATGGCGGAACATAAAGGCTCAGGCTTCCGCTCCACGTGACGATATAAATCCTCAGGCGGCTCACAATAAAAAAGAAGCAAAGGCGGAGGAGACCATCATTTGCTATTTGCTGAAAAACCCCGAAAAATCAAGAGAAATAAGCAATGAAGCGCCTGCGGAGATATTTGTTACTGATTTTAACAAAAAAGTCTATCAGGCGATATTGAAAATTGCGGAAGAATGCGAATTCTTTTCTCTCTCCCTGCTAAACAATGAATTTTCTATCGAAGAAATGGGAAAAATAAACGGAATGGAAGTGAAATACCGCGAAATTCCCATTGATCATAAAGCATTTACGGACTGCACGGAAGTTTTAAAAAAGTATCGGGCGGTCGACCCCGATAATATTACAGACGAATATTTGCAGGATCTGTTGAAAAACAAAAAACATTAAACAGGAGGTCTTCCTATGGATTCCAAGAAAAATACTATCGATACCCTCATCGAACAGGGACAGGCTCACGGAAAGCTTACTACAAAAGAAATCACCGACGCGCTGGAGGAACTTGATTTTGACGTCGATCAGATCAACAGCTTTTACGACAGATGCGAGGCTCTGAATATCGAGATCGTTGAAGATATGAACGTTGACGTTGACCTTAAGATCGGTCTTGATTCAACTATGACCGACGACCTTGAAATGGCTCTCTCCACGGAGGGAATCGCCATTGACGACCCTGTCAAGATCTATCTTAAAGAAATAGGACGAGTTCCCCTGCTTACTACGGAAGAGGAGATCGAACTTGCTCAGCGAATGATCAACGGCGACAGATACGCAAAAAAACGCCTTGCAGAAGCCAATCTCCGACTTGTTGTAAGTATTGCAAAAAAATATGTCGGCAGAGGTATGCAGTTCCTCGATCTTATTCAGGAAGGAAATCTTGGTCTTATCAAGGCTGTCGAAAAATTCGACTATACCAAGGGATTTAAATTCTCCACATACGCTACATGGTGGATTCGTCAGGCTATCACCAGAGCCATCGCAGATCAGGCAAGAACTATAAGAATCCCCGTTCATATGGTTGAAACTATCACTAAGGTCAAGAAGATCTCCAGTCAGCTTCTCCATGAAAACGGTCACGACCCAAGTCCGGAAGAGATCGCTGATAAGCTTAATATGCCTATTGATAAAGTAAGAGATATCATGCGCGTTGCACAAGATCCCGTATCGCTGGAAACTCCAATAGGCGAAGAGGAGGACAGTCACCTCGGCGATTTTATTCCCGACGACGACGCTCCTGCTCCTGCCGAAGCAGCTTCTCACACCCTGCTGAAAGAACAGCTTAACGAAGTTCTCGCCACTCTTACCGATCGTGAAGCAAAAGTTCTGAAACTTCGCTTCGGTCTCATCGACGGAAAGGCAAGAACTCTTGAAGAAGTTGGTCAGAAGTTCGACGTCACGCGCGAGCGAATTCGTCAGATCGAGGCAAAAGCGCTCCGAAAGCTTCGTCATCCCAGCCGCAGCAAAAAGGTCAAGGATTTTTTGGATTGATCTGTCGCTGCGTACATATTTTTTGCGAAGGAATGATTAATAATGATAATAGAAACGGAAAGATTAATTCT
>DETO01000033.1:0-6852 GCA_002362135.1 Ruminococcus sp. UBA3286
ATCTTCAAGATATAGATGATAAATGGTTTGTCAAACGATAAACATCTCTTATTAATAGTACTTTAATCAAAAGAAAAAAGATACTGAACATGCTCTAATACAATATCATCTGTCGATATCAACAATGTGGCTAATAGTGAGTATTATTTCATTTGTACAGATTTAACAAAGTTCGATCAAAATTTCATGCGGTTGCCCTGAGAGGTTGCCTTAAAACAATAGACATTACACGGATTTTGTGATATAATGGATGTGAAAAAAGAAAAATGAATAAAGATATTGGAAGGAGTAGGTACAATGTCATATACAGATTATCAGAAGGCACAGAAGATCGGTGAAAAAACATACAAAACATGTGTTGCAAAGGGAAAATATCCATATCTCCCCGTCCTTGAGGATATGATGTCACATGAAAATCCGTGTTCGCAGATTCGTCTCGGACTTGTCGATATCCCGATTGAGCTTATTGCCGGTACATACACTGCAGGCAGGACAAATGCTTTTTCACGTGACTTTATGCCGCTTCTTGATTCAAATACAGAATTCGCATACAAGTGGTCTAACCTCTGCGATTCCCTTACAGCCGACGGTCAACGCGACCCTATCATCGCATTTGAATATATGAACCGCTACTATGTAGTAGAGGGAAACAAGCGTGTAAGCGTTCAGAAATTCCTCGATGCCGTTACTATTGAAGGCATTGTCACTCGTATAATCCCGCCGAAAACAGATGCAAAAGACAACCGAATTTACTACGAATACCTCGATTTTTACAGCATTACAAAGATAAATTACGTTCTCATGAGCAATGAAGGCTCATACGAGAAGCTTCTGAATCATATTCATCCTAACAAGAACGAGCCCTTCTCTGAGGACGATTCAAAGACCTTCAAATACTTTTTCAGCACCTTCCGCAAGGAGTATGAGGAAAAGGGCGGAAGAAAGCTGCATTCAACTATCGGTGACTCACTGCTCATTTATATCGGCATATTCGGCTATGATGAGATAAAAAACAAGACTTCGCAGGAAATGCACAAGGATATTGCGAAAATCTGGTCGGAATTTCTCATGATATCCGACGAAAAACCTTTTTCCGTTATTACCGATCCCTCAAACGATGCGCAAAAACTCTCGCTCACCAAATTTCTCCCCGGAAACAATGCTCCGATGAAGGTAGCCTTTGTCCACTACAAGGAACCGGATATCTCCGGCTGGTCTTACTGTCACGAACTCGGAAAGGATCATATCGACAAGGTCTTTGGCGACAAGATCGAAACAAAATCTGTTTTCACCTATGACAGCTCCGATATCGGTATGCTTGAAAAGCTCATTGCCGAGGGTTTCCGTGTTATTTTCACGACAACTCCGGTACTAAGCGATATCAGTCTTAAATGTGCCGTGCTTCATCCCGATGTCATTATTCTCAACTGCTCGCTCAACAGCGCTTTCCGCCACCTCAGAACGTATTATCTGCGTATCTACGAAGCTAAATTCATTATCGGCGCTATCGCAGGAATCCTTACTCAGTCTAACAAAATCGGCTATATCGCAGACTATCCGATTTTCGGAACTCCTGCATCGATAAATGCGTTCGCTCTCGGCGTTAAGCTTGTTAATCCACGTGCGTCCGTCTATCTCGACTGGTCTACGCTAAAGGACAACGATCCACTAAAACGCATGAACGCAAACGGAGTTGACATAATCTCCAACAGAGATATAACCGCTCCCATTCAGGAAACGCGTGAATATGGTCTCTACGGTCTTTCCGAGGATATGCCATACAACATTGCGATGCCTGTATGGAACTGGGGAATAATGTATGAATATCTCGTCCGTTCGGTGCTCAAGGGAACTTGGAAAAAAGATGAGGACGGAAATCATGGACTTAACTACTACTGGGGTATGTCATCAGGAGCCATCGACGTTATCTTCTCGCAGAAAATACCCTCGGGTACTCGACAGATGATATGGATCCTCATGAATCAGATACGCTCGGGCGTTTTTTATCCGTTTTCAAGCGAAATAATTGACCAAAACAGCGTAAAGCAGAATGACGACGGAAACGTTATGACACCCGAAGAGATAGTCAACATCGACTGGCTCACAGACAATATAATAGGCAGCATTCCCGAAAAAGCCGATCTTGACGAGGGATGCCATGAACTTATCGACCAACTCGGGTTAAAAAAGAACGGAGGCGTGCAATGAAAATTCTTGTTATTTCAGATGAAGAATCAAAACTATATTGGGATTTTTATAAGCCCGGGACATTCGACGGAATCGACCTTATAATTTCATGCGGCGACCTCTCACCTCACTACCTCTCATTCATCGCAACATTTGCTCATGCTCCTGTGCTCTATGTAAACGGCAACCATGACGGTAAGCCTGAAGCTCCCGTGCCGGAGGGATGCATCTGCATCGAAGATAAAATATATAAATTCAACGGAATACGCATTCTCGGTCTCGGAGGCTCCATGAGATACAAGGACGGTCCGAATATGTTCTCTCAGCGTGAGATGCGAAGCCGTGTAAGAAAACTGAAATTCAGGCTTTGGCGCAGCAAGGGCATAGATATTCTCGTGACCCATTCTCCTGCCTACAAGCTCGGCGACGGTGAGGATCTACCTCATACAGGCTTTGCAGTCTTCAACGAGCTGCTTGATAAGTACAGCCCGAAATATTTCCTCCACGGTCATGTTCATCTCAATTATGGCAGCAAATTTCATCGCATCACAAAATACAAGGACACGACTATTATAAACGGTTATATTAAGCACTTATTTGAATATTGAAATGTGGCAGGCTCTAAGGAATTGCTGTAAATCATGCCGTACAAGTAAAAAAATTGATTTGCGTGCAGATATACATCCGTACCATATTCAAATTGAACAACAGCATTAAACTAAAATTGTTAAAATATGATTATATCCACAAATATTTTCTAAAACCGACTGAAAGTCGGTTTTTCTATTGACAGAAATATAATTATGATGTATAATGACAAACAGATAAACCGACTGAAAGTCGGTTTTGGAGGTGGAAAAATGAAAGGCGAAAAAGGCGAGAAAAGAAAACAGGAGCTTTTGCAAATAGCGTATCGTTTGTTTTTGACAAAAGGATATGAAGAAACAAGCGTTGACGAGATAATCGAGGAGGCTAAAATTGCGAAAGGCACGTTTTATTATCACTTTAAGAGCAAAGAGGAATTGCTGGAAGCTCTCATTAATAAAATGATAACAGAAAAAGTGGAACAGGCAAAAAAAATTCTGTCGGCTCCGATGCCTACTCCTATGAAAACTGTTGCTATTATCACAACGTTAAGACCAGAACCAACCGAAATGGATATTCAGAACGCGCTTCATGAAAAAGAAAATGTTATCATTCACGAAAAAATAAACAAACGTGTGATAGACGAAGCAGTCCCGATCTTGTGTGAAGTAGTTTCGGAAGGCATCTCGCAGGGGATACTGAAATGCGACAACATCAAAGAGCGAGTTAGAATGACGCTTATCATCAGCAGCGCAACGTTTGACCACGGAGATTTTACATCTGCCGATATTGACGTTTTTATCGATACGGTAGAAAAATTACTGGGAGCAGAAAAAGGTACATTTGAATTCATACGTCAGCTTATCAAGTAATATGGAGGCAATTATGGGAAAAGAAGTCATTATTTCGGCAAGGCATCTGAAAAAGGTTTTCGGCTCGGGAGAAAGCGAACAGGTCATTTATTCCGATTTCAACATCGACATTTACAAGGGCGATTTTACCGTCATCATGGGCGCGTCCGGAGCGGGCAAATCCACATTGATGTATTCTCTTTCGGGAATGGATAAACCGAACGCAGGCACAATTACATTCTGCGGAACGGAGATAACGGGAATGAGCAGCGACGCGCTTGCTGTATTCCGAAGAAAAAACTGCGGATTTGTATTTCAGCAGATATATCTGATAGATAAGATGAATCTGATGGATAACGTTATAACCGCAGGAAGTCTTACAAGCAAAAACAAGAAAGATATCGTTAAAAGAGCGAACGAGCTTTTTGACATGGTGAATATTCCGCCCGCTACCAGAAAAAAGCTGCCGTCTCTTATTTCGGGAGGCGAGGCGCAGAGAGCAGGTATCGTCAGAGCGGCTATAAATTCTCCTGCGGCAATTTTCGCCGATGAACCTACAGGAGCGTTGAACTCCAATAATTCGGACGCAGTTCTTGACGTATTCTCCAAACTGAACGCCGCCGGACAAAGCATTATCATGGTAACGCACGACAAGAAGTCCGCGCTGCGAGGCAACAGAGTAGTTTATCTGAAAGACGGAGAAATATTCGGCGACTGCGACCTCGGAACATATTCTGCCAACAATAAAGACCGTATGAAGAAACTGGAAGATTTCCTTGCAAAGATGGGGTGGTAATATGTGCAGACTTATCCTTCATAACCTGAAAAAAGCAAAGGGACAGTTTGCGTCTTTCGGCATTGTTATGCTTATTACTGCGGTGATATTGAATACCGCGCTTGTGCTTTTGTTCCGGACGTCGGACGCATACGACGCATTGTTTAACAAGCTGAATACCGCAAATATTAACGTGACGGTTCCTTACGTAGCGGATAGCGACGAAACAGAAGCCGATATTTTAAAGCTTGACGGAGTAACGGATAACGAGCGCGGCGAAACGCTTTTTGCTTCCGCTGCTTTGCAGGATTTTCAGGATTCCGAATTTACAATGAATACTTTTTTCTATCGTTTCAGCGACGAAAGAGAGCTTACGCGGCATGAAGTCACGGAAACAGCAGAAACTTCCGATGAAATGAGCGCATATATCCCGCTTTATCTTTCCGAGCTTGGCGGATATAAAACAGGCGAGCCGATTAGATATATCATTGACGGTACGGAATATAAATTCATGGTAAAAGGCGTTATCAGCGAAATGCAGTACGGTAATTACGGAACAGGATATATCGGTCTGTATCTTTCCGACAGCGCATATGACGCCCTTAAAGGCGATAAGAATTTCACGCAGGTCAGCGAATATAGGATAAAAACTGAAGAAGGCGCGGATATTGCTTTTGTCAAGAATTCCGTAAGCAGACTTTTCAAGGACAATAATGTGCCTACGCTTTCTATTCTGGACAGCGAAACGGCAAAAGGCAGCAGGACTATGGTATCAAGTACGATCGTGCTTTTCCTGACGGTGTTCGCGTTTATCGTTCTTCTGGTGAGCGTTTTCCTCAGCCGATTCAAAGTGAAGAATACCATTGACGAAGAGATAAACGAAATGGGCGTACTGAAAGGCATCGGCTATACAAGTACGATGCTGATATTCAGTCAGGTCATTCCGTATGTGATAGTCTGCGGCGTGGGACTTGTCGCAGGCGTTATATTGTCCTATTTGCTGATACCCGTAGTGGCAAATATTCTTGCCGTTCAGTCGGGCTTTTCATATGCGCCGAAATTTGATATTCTCGCGGCTTCGATAACTGTTATCACAATTCTTGCGATAGTGTTCCTGTTCATACTGCTTGCCGCCAAGAAAATAAAGAAACTCGAACCGATAAACGCTATACGCGGCATCGATCCGCTGAAACCTGTCGGAAAGAATCATTTTCCGCTGGATACCGCCAGAGGCGCAGTAGGAATGAATCTTATTTTGAAACAGACTTTTGAATCCGTAGGCAGAAATATTCTCCTCTTTGCGGTCACATTTGTGTTGACGATACTTCTCGCATTTACGGGTACGCTTCTTTACAATGTGAACGTTCGCCCCGAAAATTTTCTTACTACTCTTTCCGAAGAACTTCCCGATATCAGAATTCAGGCAGAAAACGGTAAAGCGGATGAGCTGATATCCATGCTGAAAAAAGAAAATGTCAAGGCTGTAAAATACGGAACTGTCATGACGGAATATACCGACGGAAACATTCCGACCATCGTCTGCGAGGATTTTTCCCAACTGGAAAACGATATTGCATATGAAGGCAGCCACCCCGAAAATGCGAATGAAATTGCGATAGGAAGCGCGTTTGAGTCCGATCATGCAGTAGGGGACAGCTTTACGCTTTTGCTCGATAGTCAGGAATACGAGTTTACTGTAACAGGCTTTATCCAGAGCGTAAACAACAATGGACTCATTGCGGAAATTACGGACGAAGGATACGCAAGAATGTCAGATACCGCATTGGAAAATTATAATCTCTATCTTGACAACGAAGCGGATATTCCTGCATTTGTCCGGAAACTTGAAAGCGACTATGACGAATTCACGGCAAATGTGAGCAATGCCGCAAAGGAAACCGAAAGTATGCAGACGATGTATTCGTCGCTCATAACCGTTGTTGCAGTCGTTCTTTTCATCATAACGGTACTTATCGTAGCGTTGATACTTTATGTGATACTTCGTTCCATGCTCACAAGCATGAAAACGGATTTTGGCATCTACAAAGCTATGGGATTTACAAGCGGTCAGCTTATGATGAGGACTGTGGGAAGTATTACGCCTATCATTCTTGGCGGAGCGATCGCTTCGGCATTGCTTGGTATCTTCTATCTTCCTGCCATGTTTGACGGCGTCTTTAGCGTATTAGGCGCTATGAAGAACAATTTCGAGATACCTATACTTTTGCTTATAGTCATGGCTGTGATACTGACGGCGGTAAATATCGCGATCGGTATGATTCTTTGCCGTCCCATCAAGAAAATCAATCCGTATGCTCTGATAAAAGAATAGAATCAACACCGCACAAAGCCCGACTGACGGCTTTGTGCGGTGTTGTTTAAGAGCCTGTTCAGTATCTTTTCCGCACGTATTTTCGGCAAATTTCGCACATAAAAAGATACTGAACAGGCTCT
>DETO01000033.1:7138-7571 GCA_002362135.1 Ruminococcus sp. UBA3286
ATAAAAAGATACTGAACAGGCTCTGAATTTACGTCCACGCGCGTTCCAATGCCTCCGCGCCCTTGACAAGCAGCTGTTCGTTCAGACCTGAAAAGCCTGCAACAACAATATTTTCCGGTATATTCGCCACAGGAAACGAATAGTATCCCGAAAGCCCGTATACCCTTGCGCCTTCTTTTGCGGCAGAGTTAAGAAGTTCATTTTGCTTCATTCCGTTTTCTACCGTCAGCAGCAGATGCATACCTGCGTCGCAGCCTGATATTTTCACTAAGCTGCCGAGTTTACAATCAGAAATTTTTTTGCAGAGAATATCTCTTCGCTGACGATAAATTTTCTTCATACGGTTAATATGTCTGTCAAAATGTCTGCTTTTCATAAATTTGGCGAGCGTCAGCTGCTCGAATACGGGAACCGTGCAGGAATAAAATCCAAG
>DETO01000033.1:7872-8077 GCA_002362135.1 Ruminococcus sp. UBA3286
AACCGTGCAGGAATAAAATCCAAGACGGGCTGTAAATTTTCCGCAAAGCTGCTTGGGAAGAACCATATAGCTGATTCGCATGGAGGGAGCAAGACTTTTGGTAAACGTGTTGATATAGATAACTCTGCCGTGTTTATCCATGCTTTGGAGCGTCGGGATAGGTCTGCCTGCATATCGGAATTCGCTGTCGTAATCGTCCTCGATG
>DETO01000033.1:8364-10983 GCA_002362135.1 Ruminococcus sp. UBA3286
TCGCTGTCGTAATCGTCCTCGATGATATATCTGTCCTCACGGGAATATGCCCACCGAAGAAGTTCCTGCCTGCGGCTGATCGGCATAACGATACCGAGGGGAAAATGATGCGAGGGCGTTACATGAAGCACGTTTATCCCAAATCCCGTGATAGCTTCCGCACTTGCGCCTTTTTCGTCCATAGGAATCGGAAATACTCTCGATGTGTTTGCGCTGAAGATATCATATATCTTGCTGTAGCCGGGATTTTCAACTCCATAGGCATTATCCCTGCCGAGAAGCTGAATTATCAGACCTGTCAGATATTCTGAACCTGCGCCGACCACTATCTGTTCGGGGTCGACCTCCATTCCGCGGAATTCTCGTAGATATGAAGCGATTTCAGAGCGCAGAGACAGCGTTCCCTGATGATGACAGGCATTGAGCAGGTCTGCGCTCTGTTCGCTGAGTACTTCACGGGAAAGCTTTGCCCATGTAGAAAACGGGAAATCCGAGGTATCTATGCGGTTTGTGCGGAAGTCGTATTTTATCGGTACATTTTTTGGAAATATTTCACCGATTTCCGAATCCCAACCGACCTTATCCGTTTTTGCGATATCCTCCGCATAATAACCGCTGCCGGGTTTGGAAGTGATATATCCCTCTGCAAGAAGCTGCGCATAGGCAGTTTCCACGGTAATTATACTGATTTTCAGATGTGCGGATAATGCTCGCTTTGACGGGAGTTTTTCTCCGCATTTGATATTTCCCGATTCTATTTCCTGCTTCATATAGCTGTAAAGCTGCATATACAGCGGAATTTTGCTTTCTGTATCAAGATTTAATGTGATCATATCAAAACCGACCTTATAAAAAATTCCAGAATTGAACATTGTGACATAGCCGCTTCCGTGATATAATTATAGCATACTATTTCAGAAATAGCAACAGGCGCGGAGTTGATTTCTCAAAAAATTTTCTTCAGCGCGAAACTGTCTGCGGGGACTCCCCACGATGTTAGGAGGAAGATTTTATGGAAAATAATCGTTACAAGCTCAATAAAGAATTGGCGCAGATGCTCAAGGGCGGCGTCATAATGGACGTTACCACACCTGAACAGGCAAAAATCGCAGAGGCGGCAGGAGCTTGCGCAGTTATGGCTCTTGAACGCATTCCTGCAGATATACGTGCGGCAGGCGGCGTATCCCGTATGAGCGACCCGAAGATGATAAAGGGAATACAGAATGCCGTATCCATTCCGGTCATGGCAAAATGCAGAATAGGGCATTTTGCAGAAGCGGAGATTCTTCAGGCGATCGAAATTGACTATATTGACGAAAGCGAAGTGCTGTCGCCTGCTGATGACAAGTTTCACATCAACAAGAGAAAGTTTGACGTTCCATTTGTCTGCGGCGCTAAAGATCTGGGAGAGGCGCTGAGAAGAATCAATGAAGGCGCTTCTATGATTCGCACAAAGGGCGAACCCGGAACAGGAGATATTGTGCAGGCAGTCCGCCATATGCGTATGATGAATAGTGAGATTCGCAAGATTCAGTCCATGTGCGAAGACGAACTTTTCAATGAAGCAAAGACGCTGCAAGTTCCCTATGAACTGGTAGAGTATGTGCATGAAAACGGCAAACTTCCCGTAGTTAATTTTGCGGCAGGCGGCGTGGCAACACCTGCGGATGCGGCTTTAATGATGAAGCTTGGCGCGGAGGGCGTTTTTGTGGGTTCGGGTATTTTCAAGTCGGGCAATCCCGAAAAGAGAGCCGTCGCAATCGTAAAGGCAGTCACCAATTTTAACGATGCCAAAATGCTTGCGGAGCTTTCGGAAGACCTCGGCGAAGCAATGGTAGGCATCAATGAAGATGAGATCAGTCTTTTGATGGCAGAAAGAGGTAAGTAATGAAAATAGGTGTGCTTGCCTTGCAGGGTGCATTTATCGAGCATGAAAAGAAGCTTATCGAGTGCGGTGCGGAAGTTTTTGAAATCAGGCAAAAACGTGATATTGAACAGTCCTTTGACGCTTTGATTCTTCCCGGCGGAGAAAGTACGGTTATGGGAAAACTGCTGAATGAGCTTGATCTGGCAAATCCTGTTCGTGAAAGAATTCTCGGCGGAATGCCCGTGATGGGAACTTGCGCGGGATTGATTCTGTTGGCGGAGCGGATTGCAGATGATGAAACCGTTCATATCGGGACGATGGGTTTGACCGTCAAGCGAAATGCCTATGGCAGACAGCTTGGAAGTTTTCATACCATTGCGGAGTTCAGGGAAATCGGAAAGATTCCTATGACATTTATCAGAGCGCCGTATATTGAAAGCGTATCTACAGCAGAAATTCTTGCAGAGGTTGACGGCAAAGCAGTTGCAGCACGGGAAAAGAATCAGTTAGCGCTTGCCTTTCACCCTGAACTTGATGATTCTGCGGCTGTACATGAATATTTTATAAATATGTGCAGGCAGTAATAATCTGTGTTTATAGGATAATTTGCATGTCTTTTCAGAATTTTTATGAAAACCCCTTGCAATTTATGCCAAAGTGTGATATAATATAAATTGACAGACGGGAGCTTGTGTTACAGGCTGAGAGGGAGGTATGACCTTCGACCGATAACCTGATTTGGATAATGCCAA
>DETO01000033.1:11288-11497 GCA_002362135.1 Ruminococcus sp. UBA3286
TTTGGATAATGCCAACGTAGGAACGACTGTAAAGCGCTGACGCTTACATGTCGGTGCAGTAATATTATTGCATAATTGGAAGCTATCGAAATCGGTAGCTTCCTTTTTTATTTCCGTCTGTTAAAAATATCTTAAATATAGCTTAGCATCTTTATATACAAGCAAGTTGTGTGCGAAAGATGCTAATACTAATCTTCAATCAACCTATA
>DETO01000033.1:11858-14132 GCA_002362135.1 Ruminococcus sp. UBA3286
CCGTCGTCAGCCAAACTTGTCAGGTGAAAGCCTGACTGCATTTGGCTTCCTATGCTGACAAAATTCTATCTGCCAATCTTGTCTACAGAACGATCGAAGATTAGTATAAACAGGCTGTTCATGGAGGAAAGTTATGTACAAAACACAAATGGAAGCGGCAAGAAAAGGAATTATCACAAAGGAAATGGAGACTGTTGCAAAAAAGGAATACCGCACGGCAGAAGAGATTCGCGAGCTTGTTGCTAAGGGACAGGTCGCGATCTGTGCAAACAGACTTCACAAGTGCATTGAACCGAACGGCGTAGGCTCGATGCTTCGCACGAAAATCAATGTAAATCTCGGAGTTTCAAGAGACTGCAAGGACTATGACATTGAAATGGAAAAGGTGATGGCGGCGGTCAATATGGGTGCGGAGGCTATCATGGATCTGTCTTCCCACGGCAACACGCAGCCGTTTAGACGTAAGCTTGTTGCGGAGTGTCCTGCGATGATAGGTACAGTTCCGGTTTACGACAGCGTGATCCATTATCAGCGCGATCTTGCTGAACTTACCGCCAAGGATTTCATCGATGTGGTAAGACTTCACGCAGAGGACGGCGTTGATTTTGTTACTCTTCATTGCGGAATCACACGCAAGACTATTGAACAGATTCGCCGGCACAAACGTAAAATGAACATTGTTTCAAGAGGCGGTTCTCTTGTTTTTGCCTGGATGAGTATGACAGGAAACGAAAATCCGTTCTATGAGTATTTCGACGAAATTCTTGATATATGCCGTGAGTACGATGTCACAATTTCCCTCGGCGACGCCTGCCGTCCGGGATGCCTTGCCGACGCAAGTGACGTTTGCCAGATAGAGGAACTCGTCCGCCTTGGCGAACTGACCAAAAGAGCATGGGCAAAAGATGTGCAGGTTATGATCGAGGGCCCCGGACATATGCCGCTTGACCAGATAGAAGCAAATATGAAAATTCAGCAGACAATTTGTATGGGTGCGCCGTTCTATGTGTTAGGGCCTCTCGTTACGGATATAGCTCCGGGATACGATCACATCACTTCTGCGATAGGCGGTGCGGTTGCGGCTGCGTCAGGAGCGGCATTCCTTTGCTATGTTACGCCTGCGGAACATCTTGCACTGCCGAATGTCGAGGACGTAAAGCAGGGTATCATTGCTTCAAAAATTGCCGCACACGCCGCTGATATCGCAAAGCATATTCCTCATGCAAGGGATATTGACGATGAAATGGCTGACGCGAGGAGAACTTTCGACTGGGATAAACAGTGGGAATGCTCGATCGACCCCGAAACGGCAAAGAAAATCCGTGACGACAGAAAGCCCGAAATTGAGGAGAGTTGTTCGATGTGCGGAAAATTCTGCGCGGTAAGAAGTATGAACAAGGCGCTTGAGGGCGAATATATAGACATTCTGTGAGGCGGAAAGATGATCAGTATAAATGGAAAAAATGTTGAAAATATTGCAGGAAAGACCGTTCTGGAATATCTTAATGAAAGCGGTTACGATATTAAGCGGGTTGCGGTGGAGCGTAACGGCGATATTCTGCCGAAAAGCCAATACGAGAGCACGGTTTTGCAGGACAGAGACAGCATAGAAGTTGTAAGCTTTGTAGGAGGCGGCTGATATGACGAAAGAAGAATGGTTCGACGCTCTCGAACGGCGGCACGGAAAGGAATTGCAGGAGAAATTTTCTGCGGCGTCCGTGGCGATATGCGGACTTGGCGGTCTTGGTTCGAATGCGGCGATCTCCCTTGCAAGAGCGGGCGTGGGAAAGCTTCGTCTCATTGATTTTGACAGGGTGGATATATCTAATCTCAACCGTCAGCAATACAAGATCTCGCAGCTTGGAATGTACAAAACCGAGGCTATGAAGCAGAATCTTATGGAGATCGCGCCGTACTGCGATACGGTGATAGACACGGTCAGACTGTCGGAGGGAAATCTGGAACTGACAGCCGACTGCGATATTGTATGCGAATGCTTTGATAACGCGGAGAGCAAGGCGATGCTTGTAAACGGAATTTCGGAGAATTATCCCGAAAAGTATATCGTTGCGGCTTCGGGAATGTCGGGACTGCATACGGGCAATACGGTTCGTACAAGGAAGCTTGGGGAAAGGCTGTATATCTGCGGCGACGGCGAAAGCGATGTGGAATCCGACGGTACACTTTTTGCGCCGAGAGTTATGCTTTGCGCCGCTCATCAGGCCAATACCGTACTGCGCATTATCGCAGGAAAATTTTAGAGCCTGTTTAGTA
>DETO01000033.1:14406-17046 GCA_002362135.1 Ruminococcus sp. UBA3286
GTTTAGTATAGAAAGGTGATTTTTATGGAAGATAAATTTATTTTAGGCGGACGCGAGTTTGGTTCGCGCTTTATTCTCGGTTCGGGAAAATATTCTCTGAATCTTATTGAATCAGCCGTCCGTGACGCGGGCGCGGAGATCATCACGCTTGCTGTACGCCGCGCAAATACAAAGGAGCAGGAGAATATTCTGGACTACATACCCAAGGGCATAACTCTTTTGCCGAACACATCAGGAGCAAGAACGGCGGAGGAGGCTGTGCGTATTGCAAGACTTGCAAGAGAAATCGGTTGCGGTGATTTTGTAAAGATCGAGATTATGCGTGACAGCAAATATTTGCTCCCCGATAATTCGGAAACTGTAAAGGCTACGGAAATTCTTGCGAAAGAGGGATTCGTGGTACTGCCGTATATGTATCCCGATCTGTATGCCGCAAGAGATCTGGTCAATGCAGGCGCGGCGGCTGTTATGCCGTTGGCTTCTCCGATAGGTTCTAACAAGGGGCTTGCTACGAAAGAATTTATTCAGATTCTTGTTGATGAAATAGATTTGCCGATTATTGTTGACGCAGGTATAGGCAGACCGTCACAGGCTTGCGAGGCGATGGAAATGGGCGCGGCGGCGATAATGGCTAATACGGCTCTTGCCACAGCAGGCGATATTCCGCTTATGGCGGCGGCATTCCGTCAGGCTATCGAGGCAGGACGTAAAGCGTATCTTTCAGGACTGGGAAGAGTTCTGACAAGAGGAGCGTCAGCTTCCGACCCTCTGACAGGATTTTTGAGAGATTGAGGTGCAAAAATGGATAACAGATTTTTCGTGGACGGCAAGCATCTTTCAAAGTTGGCTCTTGAAAAGAAGCATCGTCTTGAAACCGATCCCTCAAGCCGTACCGATCATATGGAATATTTAAACGGAATGGAGAAGATAGATTCTGACATTCGGGATAAGGTGCTGTCCGAAATGAACGGCTATGATTATTCGCGCTATACGGCAAAAGATGTAAAAGCGGCGTTGGAGCATGAGGTCTGCACTATCGAGGATTTCAAGGCTTTGCTGTCGCCTGCCGCAGAACCGTTTTTAGAGCAGATAGCACAGCGCGCAAGAATCGAAACAAGCAAGCATTTCGGCAATACGGTATATCTGTTCACGCCGCTTTATATTGCGAATTATTGTGAAAATTACTGCGTTTACTGCGGCTTCAATTGCTACAATAATATCAACCGCATGAAGCTGAATATGGAGCAGATAGAGCATGAAATGAAGATAATTCATGACAGCGGAATGGAAGAGATTCTCATTCTTACGGGCGAAAGCCGTGCGCACAGTAATGTGGAATATATAGGCGAAGCCTGCAAGCTTGCACGAAAATATTTCCGCATGGTGGGACTGGAAATATATCCTGTAAATGTTGAGGAATATCGTTATCTCCACGAATGCGGCGCGGATTACGTAACCGTATTTCAGGAAACATACGACAGCGAACGCTATTCGCAGCTTCATCTTCTTGGACATAAGCGCGTATATCCCTATCGCTTTGACGCGCAGGAACGCGCTCTTATGGGCGGCATGAGGGGAGTAGCATTCTCGGCGCTTCTCGGGCTTTCCGATTTCAGAAAGGACGCGCTTGCAAGCGCTCTTCATGTCTATCATCTGCAAAGAAAATATCCGCACGCCGAGATGTCGCTGTCATGTCCGAGACTGCGCCCTATTATCAACAACGACAAGATAAATCCTCTCGATGTTCACGAAACGCAGCTTTGCCAGATAATTTGCGCATATCGGATATTCCTGCCGTTTGTGGGAATTACGGTATCGTCGAGGGAAAGCGAGAGTTTCCGCAACGGTATCGTGAAAATTGCCGTAACAAAGGTTTCTGCGGGAGTTTCCACAGGCATAGGCGATCATGAGAGCAAATACAGCGGTACGGAAAACGACGGCGATGTGGGCGACGAGCAGTTTGAGATAAATGACGGCAGAAGCCTTGACGTGATGTATAAAGATATCGCTGATGAGGGATTACAGCCGGTGCTAAATGATTATATTTATATGTGAGTAATTTCTTAGTGTGCGCTTATTTTATAATACCGCAGGCAATTTTCCCTCCCGAATTTCCTGACGGCTGCGAGCGATAATCGTCGGGAGAAGCGTGTATGATTACCGGACGCCCCTTAACCTGCATAGGCTGAAAACGATTTGTATAGACGGCAGTCCATGCATATCCGTTATTGCTGAATAACGCCGGAAGATCGCCTGTATGAAAAGGGTGTTCCTCATTGTGCAGGTTAAGGTGAGAGCCTGCGTTTGCAAACGGATCGTCAGCATTGCCGCTGCATTCTGTTCCGTTATGAATATGCATGGCGAATACTCCGTTAGCTGAAGGCAGATTAAAAATTTCAGCAACTACCAGCGAACCTTTGCAGGCTTTAAAAAATGAGACTGTTCCGTGTATCTCCGGATATTCCGACGAACCTGAAATAACTGCAATACAGCAGGGGCATTGTAAAAGAAATCTACGGTTTACGGTAAACATATATGACTTCCATATTGTGATGCTATAATATATTATAATATGTATACTGTAAAAATTGTGTTACTGTTCTTAGAGCCTGTTCACTATATATACTTTATTTATTCATA
>DETO01000054.1 GCA_002362135.1 Ruminococcus sp. UBA3286
TTTAATAAATTTTTCTTGATTTTTCGCAAACTATATGTTATAATTTTATTAGAATAATCTTGAAATGGAGCGTTATACATGAAAAAACGATTTAGAAAATTAATTGCAGCCACATCGGCTATGTCCACTTTGATTGCTGCACTTAGCTGCTTTACTGCCAATGCGGCGATAGAGCCTAATCCCGTTATCAGCCGAAACTGTCCGTCTTATTCAGGCAGCGGAGATGCGAAATCAGCAAACGACGAGCATTATTTCTCGTTCTGCTTTATGACTTCACCCGATTACCTTGCTTACGACCTTTCAAATGTTCCCGATTCGGAGAAAAAACAGGTTCTCGCCGTTTGGTACAATACAAGCGCATTCGACAACATCGGAAATTACGCAAACCGCAATATGGAGCCGTCTGATTACACTATTGAAGTCAACACTGCCGACGGCGGAGAATATCCCACGGACGGCTGGGAAATCGTTGAAACCGTTACCGAAAATACTCTTTCATCGCGTCAACATCTTATTTCTATGAAGGGTTACAACTGGATTCGACTCAATATTTCCAAAGCCGACGGTCAGGAAGGCAAGACTGCATCGATAAATTTTGATATTCACAGTGCGCCTAATGGAGTATCTGACAGCTGGCTTTTTCTTGGGGATTCAATTACCGCCGGCGGTATGAATAATTGCTATGGAACAGGTTTTGCCACGCATATTAATATGATTGACAGCAAATATTTCCCCGTACAGGAAAACGGAGGAATAGGCGGAATTCTTAGCAGTGACGGAAAAACTAATATAGATCGCTGGCTCTCGGTTTCTCATGCCAAATATATAAGTATAGCTTACGGCACAAATGATTGTTGGGGTAAAGATTATCTCACGCAGGAATATTATGATAACACAAAATACATGATCGACGCTATCCTGTATGCAGGAAAAATTCCGGTTCTCCCGAAAATACCTGCTTCTACAAATGACGATGTTAAAGGTAATGTACCGCTGTATAACGCTATGATTGATAAGCTTTACGAGGAATACGGCGATAAATTGGTAAAAGGTCCTGATTTCCAGAGCTTTTTCGAAGAGCATCCTGATTATCTCAGCGGCGACGGAGTTCATCCTTCCGATGTCGGATATGCGGCAATGCGCGAAACATGGGCGAATTGTATGTACGAAAACGTTTATAAAGCTTCTGCCCCGGATTATCCATCAACCTCCACAACGACTGCTACAACTGAAACCTCAACAACTACAACGACTTCTACGGAAACTACAGGAAATGTATCAAAAAATATAGGTGATGCAAATTGTGACGGCAAAGTTGAGATCGCTGACGCTACGCTTATTCTTCAATATCTAACCAATAAGGACGATTACAAGCTTACAGAGCAAGGTATGATCAACGCCGATTGCTGCAATGTGGGAGACGGGGTTACGGCTCAGGACGCCCTTGCAATTCAAAAACTTGATGCAGGCGTCATAAAAAATCTTCCTGCAAATAATTTAGATTAAGGCAACAAAAAATCCTTCTGTTTCAGAAGGATTTTTGTTATGAAGTTATTCATCTACATCATCAGATTTATCAGAAGATTCTGATTTTTTAAACTTTTTGATTTTCAGTTTTTTCTTTTTGGTGATCAATATGGGAGGTTCAGGAAGATAATCAGCCGTAACCGTTGACATTTTCTTCTTCTCCAGCAAATATGAAATATATTCGTTTATCAAAGAATAAATTACTGCGAATATCGGCACGCCCAGAATCATTCCCGCAAATCCAAACAGTCCTCCGCCTACGAGAATCGAGAAAAGCACCCAGAATGAGGAAATTCCGATTGACTGTCCCAATATTTTGGGGCCGATAACATTTCCGTCAAGCTGTTGGAGTATAAAAATGAGAATGAGGAATGGAATCACCTGCTTCGGAGTTGAAACAAGAAGCAGTATTGCGCTTGGAATCGCACCGATAAACGGTCCGAAAAACGGAATTACATTTGTAACGGTAACTATAACGGAGATAAGAACGGCGAAATCAAGCTTCATTATCGACATACATATAAAACACAAAACACCTATAATGATAGAATCAATGATTTTTCCCGAAATAAAACCTCCTATAGAAGCATTCGTCTGCGCGCAGACCCTCATAAATCCCCGTGATGCACGTTTGGGAAGTATGGCGGTCACTATTTTCTTCAATTGCGCCTGAAAATGCTCCTTGTCAAAAAGAAGATATACAGCAACAATTATTCCAATCAGCAAATCTTTTATTGAAATAATAAGGCTCATGGTGCTGTCTGTAAGCTTTAGCATGATATCGCCGATTTTCGGGACAATATTATTGACAAATTCCATGAGGGCATCCTCAATATTCTGAATCTGGTCGTTTACGATCGTCAGAAGCTTAGGGTATCTTTCCAAAAGACCGTCTATCCATTTTTCAAAATTGTTTATGTATGCGCCGATATTATTGAAAATTCCCATTATGCTATCGATGACCTGCGGTAGAATTATTGAACACAAGGCGGAAGCTGTTGCAAAAAACAAGAGCATAGTCAACAAAAGAGATATGGTTCTGGTCAGCTTCGGCATCGGTTTTTTTCGCTCTGTCAAATATTTTATTCGCGGCTCGATCCACATCATGATCGGATTGAGTATGTAAGCGATCACCAATCCCCATACAATAGGAGCAAGAACTGTAAACAGCGATTTTATTGCATCGCCGAAAACCGTGAAATTAAAGATAATGGTATACACAATAAGGCAGGCTGTAAATGTTAAAACAGTATAAACAGAAATGGTGTTATACTTGGCGTTCCATCTTATTTTCATATTGATCTCCTTGCATTAAAGGAAGCCGCACAAAGACATTCTTTGTGCGGGATCTTTCCAAATTTACAAAACTTACTTGAAGTAAGCAACGCCGCTTTCAAAGATCTTCTGATCTTTGCAGCCCTCAACATTTTTGCAGATATAGCTTCCCTTACGCTCGGAATGTCCCATTTTACCCAGAACTCGTCCGTCGGGAGAAGTGATTCCCTCGATAGCGTCAATGGAAGTATTCGGGTTATAACGTATATCCATAGTAGGTATACCGTCAAGATCAACATACTGAGTAGCGATCTGACCATTATTTGCAAGCTGTTGTATCAGGCTTGCAGGAGCGACGAATCTGCCTTCGCCGTGCGAGATCGGAACGCAATGTATATCGCCGACTTCCGTACCGTAAAGCCATGGACTCTTATTCGAAGCGATTCTTGTATTTACCATCATTGACTGATGACGATTGATCGTGTTGAATGTAAGCGTAGGCGAGTTGTCGTCCATATCGACGATCTCGCCGAACGGAACGAGACCAAGCTTTATAAGAGCCTGAAATCCGTTGCAAATACCCAGCATAAGTCCGTCGCGGTTTTTAAGCAGATCGTGAACAGCGTCCTTTATTTTGGGATTTCTGAAAAATGCAGTTATAAACTTGCCGCTTCCCTCCGGCTCATCGCCGCCGCTGAATCCGCCGGGTATCATGATTATCTGCGATTCTCTTACAGCCTTTTCGAAGTAGTCAACAGACTGCTCGATATCGCCTGCGGACAGGTTTCTGATAACGACCGTTTCCGCGGATGCGCCTGCTTTTTCGAATGCTCTTGCGGTATCATATTCGCAGTTTGTTCCCGGAAATACAGGAATAAGTACTCTCGGCTTCGCGAATTTCTCTGCCGAAGCGATCTTTGTTTCGCAATTATAGCTGTAAACAGCAGGCGTAGCGTCTGTAGTTTTTATTCTGCACGGGAATATGGGTTCAAGCTTGCCCTCCCATACGCGCTGAAGATTGTCCATATTGACCGTATAGTCGAATGTGCAGATCTTATAATTGTCAATAGTTTTACCGATAACGTTTTCGTCGTCGGAAGCCTCGCCGTTAAGTTCAATAATAAACGAACCGTAGCAGGGCTTATAAAGCTTATTTGCACCGAGCTTTGTTGTAAATTCAAAACCGAGCTTGTTTCCAAAGCACATTTTCGCAATACCTTCGGCAATTCCGCCGTAGCCCGAAGTCCATACGGAAGCCGCTCTGCCTGCTGAAATTATATCCTCGACCTTGTCAAATACAGACTTGATGCTGTCAAATACGGGGAGACCGTTTTCATCATATTCAGGCTCGATGTAAATTACCTTGCTTCCTGCCTTTTTGAATTCCGTGGAAACTACCTTATCAGCTTTTGCAACCGATACTGCAAAGGATACGAGCGTAGGAGGTACGTCGATGTTTTCGAAAGTACCCGACATTGAATCCTTTCCGCCTATAGAGCCGCAGCCCATTTCCAGCTGAGCCTTGAAAGCTCCGAGAAGAGCCGCCATAGGCTTGCCCCAACGCTTCGGATCATTTTTTGTACGCTCAAAATACTCCTGGAAAGTCAGCCAGCACTTTTTATATGAACCGCCTGCCGCAACAACTTTTGCAATCGACTCAACAACAGCCAGAAGCGCGCCGTGATAAGGACTTTTTACGGATATATCGGGATTATATCCCCAGCCCATAAGCGAGCAGGTATTAGTCTCGCCCTTGAGTACGGGAATCTTCGCAGCCATAGCCTGAGAAGGAGTCATCTGGTAAATTCCTCCGAACGGCATGAGAACAGTTCCTGCGCCGATCGTGGAATCGAATTTCTCAATCAGACCTTTCTGAGAACATACGTTAAGACTGCCCATGAGTTTCGTCCATTCTTCGGCATTATCAGCAATATTTTCGCTTTCTGCCGCATCAGGGATATCGACAACTATGTTGGTATATTTTGGCGCGCCGTTTGAATTAAGAAATTCTCTCGAAAGGTTTACGATAGTTTTTCCGTTCCAGTTCATTTTCAGTCTCGGCTCGTCAACAACATCTGCTACGAGAGTAGCTTCGAGGTTTTCCTTAGCGGCTTCAGCCATGAACTTATCCACATCTTCAGGCGCAATAACAACAGCCATACGCTCCTGAGATTCGGAAATAGCTATCTCCGTGCCGTCCAGACCGTCATATTTTTTCGGTACGGCATTAAGATTTATAACAAGACCGTCAGTAAGTTCACCGATTGCAACAGATACGCCGCCTGCTCCAAAATCGTTGCAGCGCTTGATCATACGCGTAACGTCGGGATTGCGGAAAAGACGCTGAAGCTTTCTTTCTTCGGGCGGATTACCCTTCTGAACTTCCGCTCCGCAGTTTTCGAGTGATTCGAGAGTATGCGACTTGGAAGAACCTGTTGCTCCGCCGCAGCCGTCACGGCCTGTTTTGCCGCCGAGAAGAATTACAACGTCACCTGCAACGGGTCTTTCGCGACGAATATTTTCAGCGGGAGCAGCTCCGAGAACCGCACCGATCTCCATTCTTTTTGCAACATATCCGGGGTGATAAACCTCGGAAACATGACCTGTGGCAAGACCTATCTGGTTTCCGTAAGAACTGTAACCGTTAGCAGCTCCGACAGTTATCTTGCGCTGCGGAAGCTTGCCTGCGATAGTATCTTCTACCGGAACGAGGGGATTAGCCGCACCTGTTACGCGCATTGCCTGATAAACGTATGAACGTCCCGAAAGCGGATCGCGAATCGCTCCGCCGAGGCAGGTTGCCGCGCCGCCAAAAGGTTCGATCTCTGTCGGATGATTGTGAGTTTCATTTTTGAACATGAGAATCCAATCTTCCGTTTTGCCGTCGATATCGACCTTGATTTTTACCGAGCAGGCGTTGATCTCTTCGCTTTCGTCAAGATCGGGCAGCAGACCGTCGGCTTTCAGCTTCTTAGCGGCGATAGTACCAAGATCCATGAGGGTAATTGGTTTATTCGTTCTTCCGAGTTCCTTACGGACGTCGATGTACATATCGTATGTATCCTTGATATAAGGCGTAACTATGCTTACGTCTTCAATATTTGTCAGGAAAGTCGTATGACGGCAATGATCTGACCAATAAGTATCAATCATGCGAATTTCCGTGATAGTAGGATCGCGATGCTCCTTATTACGGAAATAATCCTGACAGAACTTGATATCGTCATAATCCATGGCAAGTCCGAACTTGTCCACGAAAGCACGAAGTCCCTTTTCATTCAGGTTGATGAATCCCTCCAGCACCTCAACTGTGGTGGGAATCTCGTAGTTTGAATCAAGCGAATCTACTGTGTCAAGCGAAGCTTCACGGCTTTCAACAGGGTTGATGATATATGATTTCAGCTTGTCAAACTCCTCGTCTGTGATATTGCCGTCGATAATGTAAATTCTTGCGTTTCTTACACGACATCTCTCGCCCTGCCTGAGTATCTGAATACACTGTTCGCAGCTGTCTGCGCGCTGATCAAACTGACCTGGAAGATATTCAACCGCAAAAATTCTTTCACCGTTTTCAAGCTTCGGCAGTTCGTCATAAACAACGTCTACGGCAGGCTCTGAAAAAACTGTGTTTACAGCCGCCTTAAAATCTTCTTCGCTGAGTCTGTCAGCGTCGTATCGGTTCAGCACTCTTATGCCGTTGATGTCAAGGCGAAGAGCGGTTCTGATATCGCTGAGAAGCGAACGTGCCTCAACAGCGAATTCCGATTTTTTTTCTGAATAAATTCTGAATACGGACATTTTATTATCTCCATTCCTGATCGATAATTCTGCCGAAGCAATGATCGCCGCGGCTTTCTTCTATTATAACATAAAAAATAGAATTACGCAAACTTTTTTTTGAATTTTCCCGAAAAATTTTTATCAGTGTATAATCAGCAGCATGGCCTTGGTGAAATTCTTCTGAATTTTCGCGCTCAAACAGCACCGGAACAATTTTTCCGACAAGACTTTGCAGATAATTCGCGGTAAGTTTTTCTCCTACGGATTTCATGCGGTCGGCGCGCTGCGATTTTATATTTGGCGGAATCTGCTGCATTGCGGCGGCTTTCGTGCCTTTTCTGGGCGAATACTGGAATACGTGTATTTTTGCGAATCTGACTTTTTCGACAAATGCTACAGATTCTTTGAATTCCTCATCGGTTTCCAAAGGAAATCCGACCATAACATCAGTAGTGAATGCGGCGTTCGGAAAAATTCCGCGGATTTTTTCAACAAGCGTCAGATATTCTTCAGCCGTATATTTACGGTTCATTCGACGAAGAGTAGCATTACATCCGCTCTGAAGCGATAAATGAAAATGAGGACAGAATTGCGGCAATTTTGAAAGACGAAGAAGATCGTTGTCGGAAATCATTTCGGGTTCTATTGAACCAAGCCGAACACGCTCGATACCCTCTACTTTGCAGCATTCTTCGACTGCATCAACAAGCCGCAGACCGAATTCCTGACCGTAAAACGCCAAATTTATGCCGACGAGTACAATCTCTCTGTAGCCCGATTCTGCAAGCCTCCGTGCTTCATCGCGAAGCGAATTCATCGCCCTGCTGCGGCATCTTCCCCGTGCATACGGAATAATGCAGTATGAGCAGAATTGATCGCAGCCGTCTTGAATCTTCATAAAAGCGCGCGTATTTCCATTTTCCGTAAACGGTGCAGAAAACGGTATTTCCTCGAAATCGTCATGCCTGCCGTAATCCGATATCTCAACTATGCGTCGCTTTTTTGCAATAACTTCCATAGCCAGCTTCGGAAGATTTTTCCTGTCTTGAGTTCCCGTAATAATATCGGCTTCCATGCATTTTTCCTCAATATTATCAGACGCCTGCGGAAGACATCCTGTAAGAATTATAACAGAATCGGGATGATTTCTGCGTAGTTTTCTCACCGCATATAAAGATTTACTATCGCCGCTGCCTGTAACCGTACAGGAATTCACGACAAAAATATCAGCGCCATTTTCAGTTTCGACGGATTCAAATCCGCTGCTTTCAAAACAGCTTCTTATACATTGAGTTTCGTATTGACTGACCTTGCACCCAAACGTTATAAAATAAACCTTATACATATTTCGCCCCACTATTCTCTTTTCAGTCATGTTGATTATGCACAAAAGTATCTTCCTCTTTTTGTGCAGTATAAATAATTATCTTTTATTCCTAAAAAACAACTTTAATTGGAAAGTATAGTATACCAAATTGACAAATTTATAAAAAGTCCCTTGACATAGCCGTTTTTTAGTGGTATTATATAGTTGCGGTAAGGAAAACCGCATGGAAGAAAAGATAAACAAGAAAAAACAACACACAGAACATTATCAGGAGGTAATGACTATGACGAAGACTACAGTTTCACTTCAGGCAATCAACGATGTCAAGGATTTTGTCAATATCGTTATGAAGTATGATTTCGACATTGACCTCGTATCCGGCAGATATGCAGTAGACGCAAAGTCTATCATGGGTATCTTTAGTCTTGATCTTTCAAAGCCAATCGAGCTTAACGCTCATACAGACGACGCTGACGCTTTCTTTGCTGAGATTGACAAGTACATCATTAAGTAATAAAATACAGAAAAATGTCCTGTAAGAATCGCGCGCCGCGTTCTTACGGGGCATTTTGTTTTCCAGATTTTTACTGAATAAATCCGATGATTTTTGCAATAATATTTTCAGGCGTTCAAACGCCGTGAAAAGAGGTGTTCACTTTATGTGGGACAAAATTGCACTTATACTCCTGATCATCGGAGGCATCAACTGGGGTCTGGTCGGAATTTTCGAACTTGATCTGGTTGCATGGATGCTTGGCGGTGCAGGAAGTCTTGCTGCAAGAGCGGTCTACATTCTTGTAGCGATCTCGGCGGTCTGGTGTATCACTCTCCTCTTCCGCAAGAATGAGGAATTGGCGGTAAGCGCCGCAAACAACCGGCAATAGCCATTTTAAACGCTCCTGATCTCTCTGATAAAGAAGATAGATGCCGCAGGAGCGTACATAAGAGCCTGTTTAATATTTCACCGTGCACGTCTTTTCGCAAATTCGCACACATCGAGATACTAAGCAAAATCTAAAAAGGGAGACCTGAGTCTCCCTTAATTTATTTTATTAGTCGCTAACGTAAGGAAGCAGAGCAATCTGTCTTGCCTTCTTAACTGCAACTGTAAGCTCACGCTGATGGAATGCGCAAGTACCTGTTACGCGTCTGGGGAGGATCTTTGCTCTTTCGGTCATGCACTTTCTGAGCTTAGCGAGATCCTTATAATCGATTCTCTCAATTCTGTCAGCGCAGAACATACAAACCTTCTTGCGCGGCTTCTTTGAGGGACGGGAATTTCTTTCCTTTTCCATGACAATTTCTCCTTTCGTAATAATGATTCAGCGATCAAAACGGGATATCACTATCTCCGAGTATTTCTTCGAAATCGTTGTAAGTGCCGTAAGACATATTCTCATTATTCTGTGCAGGCTGCTGTGGAACTGACGCAGGAGCTTGCTGAGGAGGAGCCTGATAGTTATTACGCGGTGCGGAATAAGCATTTCCGCCATTAACAGCAGAATCAGCTTTTGATCCGCAGAATTCCCAGCGATCAACAAAAACATCTGTTGTATAATGAGTTACATCCTGATACTGCTTATCCTGATAACTGCCTGTTCTGAGACTTCCTTCAATCATTATCATGCTTCCTTTTCGGAAAAAACGATTAATATTCTCTGCGGATTTATCCCATGCAGTACATCTTATAAAATCAGCCTGTCTCTGTCCGGTAGTTTTATCAATGAATGGTCTGTCCACCGCAACAGAAAAACGGCAAGTAGACATACCGGTCTGAGTAGTTCTGAGATCAGGATCGGCAGTAAGTCTGCCCATAATAATAACTTTATTCATCTGACAATCTCCTTGGAAATAATGGAATGCAGCTTACTTATTCAACAACTGTTATCATTGAACGAAGAATACCGTCTGCGATGTTAAGACGTCTTGAAAGCTCAGCAGGATAATCAGGCTTAGACTCGAATGTATAGATTACATAGTAACCCTCTGTCTCGTCCTCGATAGGATATGCAAGCTTGCGCTTACCCCAATCCTCGTTGACTTCAACAGCATCGGCATGACGCTCGATTCTTTCCTTGAACTTCTCAATGAGAGCCTTCATAGGCTCTTCGCCGTTTTTAAGGCTGAATACAACCATTACCTCGTATTTAGAAGATACCTTTGCCATTTCACACACCTCCTTCTGGATTTCGCCCTGCAACCTTCTGCGGGCAAGGATAATAATACCATACAACTGCATGATACTTGTTAAGTATACCATGTCCGAGAAATTTTGTCAAGTCTTTTTTGAAAATTTCGCAAAATTTAAATTATTTATCTGTTATTACGGGATTTTATTATTGCGTACCACGAAAAAATATGATATAATTGTTTTATCAAATTCCAGAGCCGTGTCAATTTAATATTATGAAAAACTGATGCCGGTTCTTAGTTTCAGAGGTAAAAAAATGAATAATTACAACAATTTATCGCAATTTTCTAAAGACGATCTCATTAAACTTATTGAGATCTACTCCAAAAACTGGCTTGCAATGGACGGCGTATGGTTTCAGTCCGTCGAGCGAAAATCAGGCATGGACGAAGCAATGTATCATGATGCAGAGGCGTGGAAACGTTTTACAGTCATTGAGGCAAACCGAATTAAAAAATTCTTGAATTTGGAAGAACATTCGGGGATCGAAGGTCTTGCGAAAGCGCTTTCGCTGCGATTTTACGCCAATTTAAACGACGACTCCATAGAAATCGACGAAAACACTCTTATATATTCCGCAATTGATTGCCGCGTGCAGACCGCGCGTAAACGAAAGGGAATGGCGCTTCACCCATGCAGATCGGTCGGACTTATTGAATACAGCGGATTTGCCAAAACTATCGACAATCGCTTTGAGTGTGAATGTTCAAGCTGTTATCCGATGATAACAGATGAATCGTGCTGCTGCAAATGGAAATTCACTTTGCGCGAATACAATTTTTACGGTTGGGAAAACGCGCTGATCAATCCGATAAACAGCGATTTTTCCGCTATTTCATCGCCGCGGAAATTATATGATATTCTGTCGGATATCTGGTCGGCAGAAACCTGCGCTCCCCGTATGCGCCGCAACTGGTCTCCTGAGAATAAAACCCTCGGTCAATGCTCGATCACAGCTTTTCTGGCGCAGGATATTTTCGGCGGAAAGGTTTATGGTATTCCGCGTGAGGGCGGAAATTTTCACTGCTATAACGTTATCGGAGACTGCGTGTTTGATCTTACAAGCGAACAGTTCGGCGATGAAGCAAAATCGCTGATTTATGAAAATAATCCCGAACAATCGCGGGAAATCCACTTTGCGAAAGAAGAAAAATTACAGCGGTACAACTTCCTGAAAGACACGCTTAATAAATTTCTTGAGAACAGGTCTGAGAATTCCTGAACTATATAACCATTCCGCCGTTGACAGCTATGATCTGCCCCGTTATGTATTCAGCCGAATCCGAGGCGAGAAAAGCTACTGAATCCGCAACATGCCGCGGTTTTCCGAAAATTCCGAGGGGAATTTCTTCTCGTATCGCTTCCAGATCTTCAGCAGAAAATCGGCTGTTCATTTCGGTCATGATAAATCCGGGAGAAACGCAGTTTACCCGAATTCCCGACGGTGCAACTTCCTTGGCAAGGGCTTTTGTAAAACCTATCATGCCTGCTTTCGAAGCCGAATAATCAACCTCGCACGACGCGCCGACCTGTCCCCACATCGACGAAATATTGATGATGCAGCCGCGTTTTTTGCTGATCATTTCCGACAAAAA
>DETO01000001.1:0-2918 GCA_002362135.1 Ruminococcus sp. UBA3286
GACAAAATTATGCTCAAAAATCCGCACATAAAAAGATACTGAACAGGCTCTAAGGAAATAATACCACAATATTCTTAATTAATTTCCGACGAAATTCTTAAAAAAATCTTAGAACCTGTCTGCATAGAAATTATATGTGAACAGGTTCTTATAAAAAATCAGGGCTGCCGTATCAAATGGCAGCCCTGTTAAGCTTTCTGAACCTGTATACTCTGATCTCAGCGGATTCACGCCGACAGGTTTTTTGTCGTAAAATATGCCTGATAATTATGTCTGTAAATTATGTCGCTCAATTGCTTGATTCAGCTAATCTGTTCATCTCTTCTTCAAGAGATAGAAGAGTCTCTTGAAGAATAAGGATTTCCTCTTCTATCTCTTTTGATTTTTCCGGATTGTTATTATCTATTCTGATAGATTCCAGATAATCAAGATTTTTCTGTAAATTAAGTATCTGCGCCTTGTTTATCTCTGTTATCTGATCGGATTCTTCCGGAATTTCGGAAGAAGTGTCAACGCTGTTAAGAAAGTCATATCCGTCTTTAACTTCGATAACTCCGTTTTTATAGGACGACGGGTAGTACATTTTTAAAGTGAGTGCAGAGTATGAATCGGTAGGCGGAATAATGCTGTAGAATTTTTTATAGCCGCTGGTAAGAGCAAGTTCAATATTTTCGTCCCAAGTGAAATCCGGATTAGCGTAAGGCTTTATCGACAGAAAATCGAATTCATTTATCGTCCGGTCTGAATCAGCAAATATGTCTTTACGTGTGAAGTCTGAAATATTCTCCGTCGGCATTGCGGAATTTCCGTTGAAATACATAGATCTGTGCCACATATCATCGCGCGATATATCAATAATATCGCCATTGCCGTTCTGAGAAATGATGTCGTAATCGTACAGGCTGTCGGGCGATTCCGTATCTTTGCTGTAAATTACGCTGGTTTTGAGCGCTTCTATCCCGTTTGTCGTTTTGAATATAGAAGTATATTCGAACGAAGCCAGAGAAACCGTCTCATTATCAGAGTTGATTATCTCATATGAATCATTCGTTGAAAAGCAAGTTTCAACAGCGCAGTCTATCAGCTCATTATCATCGGAAAAATTTGCCTCGATATTCGAAATGTCCTGAATCACAGCCTCGGTTTCTTCGCCGCTGAATTTGAAATTGGATTCCGCAGCAGCTAAAATATTTTCCTCGGAGTAGGAGTCAACGTATGCGGCTGCATATATCTGATTTGTATTTATACCATTGATCTGACGGATAAAAAGGCGGACATTTACATTTTCTTTGTCGATCTCCTCGAAAGGACATCTGAAAAGGGGAGTGATGAGAACGTCGTTTTTAATATAGTAGTCAAGCGGATAGTCAACTATCAGATATTCGTTTTTCTGCGTTTCGCTGTTGATCTCGGTTATAAGATTCTGATAAATGCATTTAACCGAGTTTCCGGTCATGTTTTTGTAAACTCGGTTTATAAATCCTGTTTTGGGAATAACGGCAATGCAGACAATAGCTGCCGCTGAAATTGCCGCCCATTTCAGAATATGCATCTTACGAGATCTTCCGGTAACATTTTCAAGGCCGCTTACGGTGAATCCGCTTTCTGAAAAATCCGATTTTTCATCCGGAAAAGCCTTTGCGGAAATTTTGTCAAAGCAGTCAACAGAGTCAGAAAGCTCGTTCATTTTGTTTTTCAGAAGCTTTTCAATTTCTTGATTTGCAAAATATTCATTTTTCACTGTCAACACCTGCCTTTTCCTGTAATATGGCTAACGCTTTTCTGTACCTTGATTTTACCGTAGTTTCAGGGCATTTCATGATTTTCGCGATCTCTTTGAACGTCAGTTCGCTGCAACAATGCATTACAACTATCTGCCGCTGTTTATCGCTCAGAAACGTGAGAAGATGATTTATATAAATACTGTTTTCCACAGTTGTATCTGCGTCGCCGTACCCTGAAAGATAGAAATCATCAGTATCTTTTTTGAAACTGCGGCGCATTTCCAGTGCGACGTTTCGGGCAATTTTGTGTATGTACCCTTTACCGTCTCCTTTTTTAGGATTGAAGTTCCTGACCTGAGTAAGCCTTACAAACGTTTCGGCAACGCAATCTTCCGAGAGATGATAATCCGATGTTATGCTGAACGCTACGGCGAATACGCTGTTTTTAAACATATGATACAGTCTGCAAAGGCTGTCTTTTGATTCAGCACAAGTCACGATAAGATCGTTTACCGTATCGTCTTTTTCAGGCGCTTCTTCGCTTGAGGTAAATATATTAAGAATCGTACTTACACCTCCGGTGTGCATATTTGAGTCGGTAATCATATCAGTCACTCCCTCCCGCACAAATTAGTTTGCAAACTTTTAAAAGTGCTGTTGTCAGAGCATTATCTGCTCTTTAAATCGGAGAATCATACGCGCGCATTTGCGCTGTATTTTTCGCCTTATGAAAGCTTTCATAATACAAGTGATTTTAAAAGCCGAAAAAGACGAAATTTTCTGAAAAATTTTTTGGAAAGTTGTTAATCTGTACTAACATTTTTATTTTCAGAAAAGCATAAAAGCTTGAAAATGCCGAAAATACGGGAAATTTTCAGATATGATATTATATTTCTGCTCAAAGCAGAATTACTGACTGCCGAAGATTTTTACGAAAATTCAGTTAACCTCGGTAAACAAAAATCGAAATAATTACTTTGAACATCTGTTATTATAACATAAAAACGCGAAATTTGCAATATTTTTTCAAAAAACATTTTGCGGGATATTGCGCCGAAAAATTTTTTCAGAAAAATTAGCAATCCTATTGACAAGTGAAAATAAGTATGCTATAATAAACATATGAACAATTGCTCATATGTTTATTATGAGACGTTCTTATAGATTAAAGGGAGTGATTTTTTATGGAAAAAA
>DETO01000001.1:3170-9689 GCA_002362135.1 Ruminococcus sp. UBA3286
GTGATTTTTTATGGAAAAAAGCTATGAAATCAGAAATCTTGGCTGCGCGCATTGCGGAGGAAAGATCGAAGAAGCCATAAATAAGCTGGACGGCGTTGAAAAAGCGACGCTTAATTTTCCGCTTCGCAAGCTGAAAGTTAAGGGCGAATGTACAGATGAATTGTTAGCTGAAATGAATGAACTGGCAGGCAGGATAGAAGCAGGCGTGGTTATTGCAGAGTATGAAATCGGAAAGCATAAGCATTCCAGTGAACATAAGCGTCATGGGGAGCATTGTTGCAATCACGACCATGAACATGACCATGAACATCACCACGATCACAAAGAGAAAAAGCATATATCTGATAATTCCCATTCTCATGGCGATGAAAAAAGGGGAGCAGGCGTATTTATTCCATTTATTTTGGGTATTGTTGTTTTCACGGCTGCTTTCGCTATTCATCATTTTACTGATTTCGGGATAATTTCAGCGATACTTTTCGGAGTGGCATATATATTGCTGGGTTATAATGTATTGATAGCTACATTTAAAAATATAAGAGCAGGCAATTTTTTCGATGAGAATTTTCTGATGACAGTTGCGACTATCGGCGCTTTTGTGCTTGGGGAATATGCCGAAGCGGTCGGTGTTGTGCTTTTCTTCAAGATAGGCGAACTCTTTGAGGATTACGCCGTATCGCGCAGCCGCAAAGCGATAACAGCGGCAGCCGAGCTGCGCGTCGATGAAGCGGAAGTGCTGATAAACGGCGAATTTAAGACGGTCGATTCCGATGAAATCGAAGTCGGCGATATTCTCAGAATAAAGGCAGGAGAGCGAATCGCCGCCGACGGTATAGTTGAATCGGGCGAATCGCGAATCGATACTTCCGCAGTAAACGGCGAGCCTGTTCCAATGACCGTTCGCAGTGGCGATAAAGTAATGTCAGGATGCATAAATCTGTCTGAAACATTCACACTCAGGACGACTGCCGCGGCTGCTGATTCTATGATAGCAAAAATTGCCGAAGCCGTTGAGGAAGCTTCTGCCGAAAAGCCGAAAATGGACAGATTTATTACGCGCTTTTCAAAAGTTTACACTCCTATCGTCATTATAACTGCGATATTGACTGCTGTTATAGGAACTCTTTTAACTCATGACTGGGAAAAATGGATATATTCCGCATTGACGTTTCTTGTAATAAGCTGCCCGTGCGCGCTTGTGTTGAGCGTTCCGCTTGCCTATTTTTCGGGAAGCGGGGCGGCGTCTAAAAACGGTATACTTTTCAAAGGCGGAAATGCTATCGAAGCCCTCGGAAAAATCAAGGCTATCGTTTTTGATAAAACAGGAACGCTCACAAACGGAAGTTTCACCGTGACGGATATAAAAACCCGCGGAGGCATTTCCGAAGCTGAGCTTTTGAAAATCTGCGGAAGCTGCGAGCAGATATCTTCTCATCCGGTTGCGGAAAGCATTGCCGTATGCTGTAAAGCACGTGATATAGCTCTCGATAATCCCGAAAGATCGGGAGAACTTGCAGGCATGGGCGTATATGCCGAAATAAATGGGAAAACGTATTTTTGCGGTAATGAAAAGCTGATGCAGTCAAAGGGAATCTCCATTGACGATTTCGGAGGCAGCAAAGCCGGAAGCGTTGTATATGTTGCCGCAAATGATGAAATACTGGGCAGGATAATTGTTTCGGATTCTGTTAAAAAGACGTCTGCGGAGGCGGTATCTAAGCTGAAGTCGATGGGCGTATATACGGCAATGCTTACGGGAGATAAGCAGGAAAATGCCGATACAGTCGGACGTGAACTGGGTGTTGATCGTGTGCGCGGAGGTCTTATGCCTGACGAAAAGCTTAGCGAGCTGAACGCCATAAGAAGCGAAAAAGGCGCGGTAATGTTTGTCGGCGACGGAATAAATGACGCGCCTGTTCTTGCAGGAGCGGACGTTGGCGGAGCGATGCAGTCGGGAGCAGATCTTGCTCTCGAAGCCGCCGACGCCGTGTTCATGAACAGTGAACCCGAATCGATCGTCGCTGCGAAGAAAATAGCTGATAAAACGCTGCGTATCTCATATCAGAATATAATTTTTGCGTTGGCTGTGAAAGCGCTGGTGCTTATTCTCGGAATTCTTGGTCACCCGAATATGTGGCTTGCTGTTTTTGCGGATTCGGGTACGGCAATGCTTCTTATCCTAAATTCCATACGAGCGTTAAAAGTTAAGAAGTGATCGGTGTTATTGTTTGATTTTACTTTTATTATACAGCCGTCCCTGATATGAATCACGGGCGGCTAAACATTTGTCTATTCCGCCGAGAACTGCGATTTTGTCGGCACTCCACAACGGAGCGATAAGCTTGCGTTTATCGCCGTCGCCTGTTATGCGCTCGATGACGGTTTCCGGCGGAAGAAGTTCAAGCTGGTTGGCAATTATCTCCGTATATTCTTCACGGGTAAGAAGTGAAAATTCGCCTGCTTCATACATTTTCGCGAGAGGTGTACCATTAATTATATGGAGCATCTGGAGCTTTACTGCGTCTGGGTTAAGAATTGCAGTTTGACGTGCAGTTTCACGCATCATTTCCGCAGTTTCATCGGGAAGCCCGTTGATTATATGCAGGCAGACGCGGATTCCACGGCTTTTTAGCTTAAAATAGCCTTCTAAAAACTCTTCATGAGTATATTGCCGATTTATTTTTTCTATCGTTTTTTCGTGAACGCTCTGCATACCAAGTTCAACCGTCAGAAGTGTACGTTCATTAAGTCTGCATAGAAGATCCAATACGTCATCAGGCAGGCAATCCGCTCTTGTACCTATGGAAATTCCCACAATATCTGGAAATTCGAGAGCCTGCTCGTATATATCATTTAAAATTTCACATGGAGCGTAAGTATTGGTGTTTGCCTGAAAATATGCGATAAACCGCGCGCTTTCGTGCTTTTGGCGGATTCGTCTGACTTCGCGTTCAAGCTGTTCCGCAATAGTGCCGCGATCGGTGAAATATCCGCTTCCGCCGTCGCAGAATATGCAGCCGTCGCTGCCTTTTGAGCCGTCAATGTTTGGGCAGGTAAATCCACAGTCAATGACCGCCTTGTATAATTTTTCGCCCAGTTTTGATCTATAATAATAATTTAATGTGTGATAGCGTTTATTATCAAAGGAAAATGGAAATGGATTTTTCATTTTATCACCTCGGAAATATGCTATCATATTATCAAAAAAATGTCAATAGAATTTTTGCGGCGTTTTTGCATCAGTTGCGATTCGATGTGCAAAATGCACAAATACGCATGGTGAAAAACATTAAAATATACAATTTTGTGTTGCAAACCAAAAAGTCCTTTGACAAATAGCCTTTTTTGTGGTATAATGTATTTTAAGGTTGGGAACTTATATTTAGAATCCATATTCATACTAAGTTCTTATAGAATAATTATGTTCCGCAGTGATGATCTCAGGTAGGTGCGGAATTCTGAAAGGAAATGCTATGTCAAAGATTATTGCTGTTACTTCCGGAAAAGGCGGCACAGGTAAATCGACCGTTTGTGCAGGTCTTGGATATACTCTTGCAAAGCAGGGAAAAAGAACGCTTATTATAGAACTTGATTTCGGTTTGAGATGCCTTGATATCATGTTTGGCGTTGAAAATAATATTACATACGATCTCGGCGATGTGCTTAGCGGCAGAAAATCTGCTCTCGACGCTGTTGCGCAAGTTCCGATGGCTTCTAACCTGAATATTCTCTGCGCTCCGAAAACGCTTACAACCGTTACAGCAGAACAGATCGTTGATATCTGCCGTTCCGTTAAAAAATATTTTGAGTATATTATCATCGACACGGGCGCAGGCATCAGTTCGCACGTTTTCGATATCGTTGAGCAGGCTAACCTGATACTTGTCGTTTCTACTCCTGATCCGGTATGCATCAGAGACGCAAGTCTTATGTCTGACGAATTCTATAACAGGGGCAATAAGAGTCAGCGTCTTATCATCAATAAGATCAGCAAAAAAGTTATCGGCGAGGCTCTTGTAAATAACCTTGATGAGATAATCGATAAAATCGGCGTTCAGCTTATCGGCGTTATTCCCGATGATTTTAAAATGACGGTAGCTACGGGTAAAGGAACTCCGATTCCCACAGATTCAGCCGCTTTAAAAGCTTTTGACGCAATATCAAAACGACTCGGCGGCGATTTCGTGCCTCTGACAGTTAAAACTTCCTGATACTAAATCTGCTTGACAGGGAAAGGACGATTATAAATGAAGATAGCAATAATAGCACATGACGCCAAAAAAGAACTTATGGTTCAGTTTTGCAGCGCCTACTGCGGAATTTTATCGAAACATTCACTTATGGCAACCAATACTACGGGAAAGCAGGTAAGCGAAGCAACCTCACTTCCGATCAAACGCTATCTGAGCGGCCGAGGCGGCGCAGAACAGATCTTAGCGCTTCTTTCATGCAACGAGGTCGATGTCCTCCTGTTTTTCAGAGATCCTATTAATCCTAAGGCAACTGACGCGAACGACATGGATCTTCTCCGTCTCTGCGATGTTCACAACGTTCCTGTTGCTACGAATATAGCGACGGCGGAGGCTCTTATTCTTGCTCTCGAACGCGGTGATCTTGACTGGCGCGAAGCAGGAAACGTTTCCATCTGAAATTCGGCGGAGCTGTAATGCGGCTCTGCCTTATTGTCCCTTTACGGGGACAATTTTCATGTTATGAAAGGTTGATTTTTATGGCTATAAATATAAAAAGACCAAACGGCACAGAAGATGTTATTCCGAAAAATGTACATAAATGGCATACCGTAGAAAAAATTACAAGGGATATTGCCGAAAGTTTCGGATTCGGCGAGATCAGAGTTCCCACTTTTGAAAATACCGATCTTTTTCTGCGGTCTGTCGGTGAAACTACCGATGTTGTTCAAAAGGAAATGTATACCGTTATGGCGAAAGAATCAAAATTTACTCTTCGTCCGGAAGGCACGGCAGGCACTATAAGAGCGATGCTGCAAAACGGACTGCTCAACGAGGCTCTTCCGCAGAGGGTGTATTATATTCTCTCATGCTTCCGCCATGAAAGACCGCAAGCCGGCAGACTCAGGGAATTTCATCAGTTCGGCGTTGAAATGGCGGGAAGTCCGTATCCTGCTGCGGATGCGGAAGTAATTATGCTTGCAAAAAACATTCTTGACAGACTTGGATTGAATAAGATCGAGCTTCATATCAATTCTATAGGTTGTCCAACTTGCCGCGCTAATTATCATGCCGCTCTGAAAAATTATTTTTCCGCACGAAAGGACGAACTTTGTGATACCTGCCGCGATCGTCTCGGAAAAAATCCAATGAGAATTCTGGATTGCAAAAGCCCGATATGTCAGGAAATAGCTAAGGACGCGCCCCTGATAATCGATTATCTTTGCGAGGAATGCTCGGATCATTTTGAAAAACTGAAGAAATATCTCTCAAACTTTGGCATCGAATATACTGTTGATCCGAAGATTGTCAGAGGTCTTGATTATTATACAAAAACAGTATTTGAATTTGTAACTACCGAGATCGGCGCACAGGGAACTGTATGCGGCGGCGGACGTTATGACGGTCTTATCGAGCAGCTTGGCGGACAGCATACGCCTGCTCTCGGGTTCGGAATGGGATTGGAGAGACTGCTCCTTCTTATGGAAAAGCAGAATTGCGATTATCTGTCTCCGAAAAAATGCGATATTTATTTTGCAGTCATGGGCGAGGCGGCGCTGGAAAAAGCTATGCAGCTTTCAAAATCGCTGCGTGAATACGGATATTATGCTGAATACGACATGATGGGCAGAAGTCTTAAAGCGCAGATGAAATATGCAAATAAAATAGGCGCGGTATTTACTGTTGTTATCGGCGACAATGAGATTGCAGACGGCAAGGCTAAAGTCAAGGATATGGACAGCGGCGAAGAGACGCTTCTTGATCTCGACGACAAATTTACAACTGCATTTGAGGAAATTTATTTTAATAGGATCATGGAAACTCTGGACGACGAAACAAAAGACAGTCCGCTGTTTTCATTTACAGGAGAGGAGTAATAAAATTATGGCAGACAGTATGAAGGGACTTAAAAGAACTCATTACTGCGGTGATGTAACGGAGATCGGACAGGAAGTCGTTGTTGGCGGCTTTGTGGAGCGTATCAGAAACAAGGGCGGCGTAATTTTTATTGTACTCCGAGACAGGACAGGCGTCGTTCAGCTTACCTTCAGCGATAAATCTGATCCTGCTGTTTTTGAGAAAGCGGCTTCGTGCAAGAGCGAGTACGTTCTCATGGCTAAAGGAGATGTTATCGAGCGTGAAAGCAAAAATGACAAGCTCAAAACAGGTCATGTTGAAATTTTTGTAACCGATCTGCGAATTCTCTCAAAGGCGCAGACTACGCCTTTTGAAATAACAAATGAAACCAAGGTCAATGAGGAACTTCGCCTGAAATACCGTTATCTCGATCTTCGCCGCGCGCCTCTCCAGCAGAATATTATTATGCGCC
>DETO01000076.1:0-588 GCA_002362135.1 Ruminococcus sp. UBA3286
AACTTTTGGACAGAATATATTTTCTGCGGCATATCAGCTTACAAAAGGCGGAATAACTATCAATGCAGTACAAAGTGAAAGCAGTAAAAACGCAAACTCGATTGAAAGCGATCCGTATGGCATGAAGTCGAAATGCGCTGAATATGGCTTCTTTCCGCATACTCCGGATTATATTCCGGATGGATTTGTGCTTGAGGATATATCGGAACACTGCGATGAGACCTCTGATTATCTGGTGTTTTATTATAAAAATGGGAATATGAAACTGAATTTCAGTTTTACTCATTATAAGAGCGACGATGAGTTGCCGCCGATAGGTATTCCGACAGATACGTATAATGTCACGGAAGAGATGATAAATGGGAATGTGGTTTATATTCTGAAGGAGGATAGCCAATTTACGGCGATTTATATCAATAAAGGGGTAGAGTATAATATATTTGCGGAGGGATTGGACTATAACGAATGTCAGAAAATTCTGGAATCCTTATCTTAATTTACGCTGATTCCTATGACACTACTATAAAAAAGGTTCTGAACCCTGCTGAATGGGAATTTCTGTTCAGTAGGGTTTTTATGTTCATAAAA
>DETO01000076.1:920-15947 GCA_002362135.1 Ruminococcus sp. UBA3286
GTAGGGTTTTTATGTTCATAAAATATACATAATAATTTCTTGACAATCCTGCGAAAACATGGTAAAATTAAATATATATATTGTGGCGACATTATGCAAGTTTTTGAAGGAGGAATTTATTATGAAGATCAAGAGAACAATCGCCGTTATGGCAGCGGCGGCAGCCGTACTTTCATCTGTGACTATTCCCGCAGCTTCTGCCGATACAAGCGCGGAGAATATTTTGAAATACGAATTTGAGGACGGAATGACAAGCGGCGGAAAGATATTTGCAAACGGAACGCAGGGCGTCAAATTTGAAGATCTGCCTGCCGATACCGATCTTTCGGGGTTTTCAGGCAGCGGATTTTCATATCTCGATCAGAAAGGAACTACCATAAGCGTGGAAGTTGACGTTCCGGAAGCAGGTCTGTATGAAATGGCGATCAGCTATTGCGAGCCGTCCGACCCAAATAAAAAAGTTCAGTATCTTAATGTAAACGGCGTAAATCAGGGGGAAGTAAGCTTTCCGCATACTTTTTCCTTTAAGGAAACTTCCGGCGGAGTAGTTAATCTTAAAAAAGGAAAAAATACCATTGAACTCAAAGCTTATTGGGGATATACGTATTTTGACTACCTCACTCTTAAACCCGCAGACGAGAGTCTGACAAATCTTTCTCCAACAGGTTCGCTTTCAAATCCGAACGCTTCCGATTCTGCAAAAAGACTTTACAGTTTTCTGCGCGATACGTATGGAAATCATATTATAGCAGGTCAGCAGGAATATTGCGGAGAGCATAATTACAATTCATGGAACGATCCCGATACATATATAAAGGATAATGAAGCCGAATTTGAGTACATTAAGGAACAGACAGGGAAGCAGCCTGCCATTCGCGGAATTGATTTTCTCGCATACAATACAACGTCGGATTGGCGTGATCACGCTCCCGAACGCTGCATAGAATGGACTAACAAGTACAAAGGCATAGCGACGGTAACATGGCACTGGAACGTTCCCACGGAAAAGGGAAGTACAGAGACTGCATTTTACGTAAAATCCGCAAACGCTACTTATACAACGTTCAGCATTTCAAATGCTCTTGAAGAAGGAACATGGGAAAATGAAGTTCTGATGGCTGATATTGACCTTATCGCGCAGGAACTTACTAAGCTGAAAGAAGCCGACGTGCCGATACTTTGGCGTCCTCTTCACGAAGCTGAAGGAGGTTGGTTCTGGTGGGGTGCAGAAGGTTCAGAGCCGTGCAAGAAGCTCTACAGACTTCTTTATGATAAGCTGACAAACGAATACGGCCTTGATAATCTTATCTGGGTATGGACAGGATATACATTCCCGACGTCGGCTGAATGGTATCCTGGCGACGACGTGGTCGATATTGTTGGATATGACAAGTACAACGCCGTTGACGGTATGCCGAATCTTAGCTCGATTTCCTCAACGTTCTACAGTCTTGTCCAGAGTACGGACGGTCAGAAAATGGTTGCCATGTCGGAAAATGATTCTATTCCGTCTCTTGAAAATCTGGTAAACGATAAGGCTGCATGGCTTTATTTCTGCCCGTGGTATATGAATTATCTGACCAGCGAGCAGAATAATCCTGTTGAAAATTTAGTAGAAATTTATAATAGCGATTATTGTATTACTCTCGATGAACTGCCTGATCTTAAAACTTATCCGATAAACGGCGAAACTCCCGCGCCGACGACTTCTCCCGAGGTTACCACCAAGCCGTCGGATACCGACATCAACTATGGCGATGCAAACTGCGACGGAAAAGTTGAGATCGCCGACGCAACGCTGATACTTCAGTTCCTGACCAACAAGGACGAATATAATCTTACGGATAAGGGTATGATCAACGCCGATTGCAGCAATGTCGGAGACGGCGTTACGGCTATGGACGCCCTTGCTATCCAGAAGCTTGATGCAGGCGTTTATACTTCGCTTCCTGTAAAAGAATAACGGAGGCACCGAATGATAATATATTTTAGCGGTACGGGAAATACAAAATTTGTTGCGGAATATATTGCAGATCACATAGGCGATGAATGCGTTGATCTTAAAGAAGTATTGAAATATAAGATGCCGCTTCGTTTTAATTCAATAAAGCCGTTCGTATTTGCAGCGCCGATATACGCGTGGGGATTCCCTGAGATCGTAAAAAAAGCTATATTGAAAAGCGATCTTACCGACGCGGAGCAGATATATTTTATAGGTACGATGGCTTCGCAGAGCGGTGATTTTGACAAGGCGCTCGAAAAGATAGCTTACGGAAAAAATATGGCATATATGGGAAGCTGCGGCGTGCCGATGCCGAATAATTATATAAGGGGCGGCAATATTCAGACAAAGGAGCAGGCGGAGGAGATAATAAAAGGTTCGCTGCCGCTTCTTAATGAACTTTCCGAGCAGATAGGCAAGGGCGAAATGATCGAGAAATACGATAAAACGCCATTTGCGCCGATAGCTTCGGGAGTTGTAAATTCGCTGTTCAACAAATTTTTTATAAGCAGCGAAGATTTTAATGTTTCCGAAAAGTGTAACAGCTGCGGACAATGCGTTTTTGGCTGTCCTGTTAATAATATAAAATTAACATCGGGAGGAATTCCCGAATTCGGACGTTACTGTATAAACTGCTACAGCTGCATCAACCGATGCCCGAAAAGAGCGATAAATATCGGCAAAAAAACTATCGCTGTAAATCGGTATGTTTGCCCGGAATACAGCGACTGGAAAGAACGCAGACTTGTATAGTATAAATAATGCCCGAAGGTAGTTTTTGGAACTGCTTTCGGGCTTATTTTAATTATTGGGTTATTCGCATAAATCAGAATTTAGAGCATTATATTCGCTCTTTCATTTTTTGAACATAATCAATCGGAAGTTCAAATAGTTCTGCAACTTCCTCTATAGTTTTACCAACCTCCAAAGCAGAGCGTGCGATTGATTCAGGTCTATGGTCTATATAAACACTGTCAGGAACATTTGGATAGTTCTCCATCATTTCACCTATCCATTTTTTATATGATTTAAAACCATTATCAGAATTTTCACTCCCATACCAATGATAAAAGCCAGAATTACAGCTTTTATCAATTTCATACAGTTTTTCATACCCATAGTATTCTATCAGAAATTTCCATCCCGACTTTGTAATTTGAAGATATTGCGCACAGTAATTATTACAAATAATTCTGATTGTTTCAGCATCTGTCAAATCATCTTTTGTATATTCTCTTATACAGCTTAAAGTTTTATCCATTAACGAATGTCCAAGTCTTTCATATGCAAGCACACTATTCACTCCATTAAATTCCGATTTATCTTAGTAATAATTATACATCAAAGACGCTACATTGTCAATAAAAACGCAATAGTATTTTTGGATATTAAAGCAGATCGGCAATATCAAGAACGAGGCGTTCGGATTTTTCCCAGCCGAGACAAGGGTCGGTAATGGATTTTCCGTAAATATCCTCACCGATTTTTTGCGAGCCGTCTTCAATATAACTCTCGATCATCAATCCCTTGACAATATTTTTTATATCATTGCTGTGGCGTACACTGTGCAAGATCTCCTTGGAAATTCTTATCTGTTCAAGATACTGCTTGCCGGAATTAGAATGGTTCGTATCAACGATAAGAGCAGGATTTTCAAGATTTTTTTCCGCATATATCTGCGCAAGGCGATACAGATCTTCATAGTGATAATTGGGGAAAGACTGACCGCGGTCGTTGACATATCCGCGCAGGATAGCGTGAGCATACGGATTTCCGTCGCTTCTGGCTTCATGAGCGCGGTAAATAAACGCGTGAGAATGCTGAGCGGCAGTTATAGCGTTCATCATAACAGAAATATCGCCGCTTGTGGGATTTTTCATGCCCACGGGAATAGAAACGCCGCTTGAAACGAGACGATGCTGCTGATTTTCGACTGAACGCGCGCCAACTGCGATATATGCGAGAATATCATCAAGATAGCTGTAATTTTCGGGGTAAAGCATTTCGTCAGCCGCGGTAAATCCTGTTTCCGCAAGAGCCTTGATATGAAGATTTCTTACGGCGATGATACCGCTTTTCAGATCGGGCATTTCGGTAGGATTAGGCTGGTGGAGCATACCCTTGTAGCCGTCGCCTGTAGTACGCGGTTTGCCCGTGTAGATTCGGGGTATGATCATGATCTTGTCCTTGACTTTTTCCTGAAGTTCGCGGAGACGTGATATATAATCGAGAACAGGTTCTTCGCTGTCTGCGGAACATGGCCCGATTATGAGTATGAATTTATTGGAATCACCGCGAAAAATAGCCTTTATCTCTTCATCGCGGCGCGCCTTTATCTCTTTCAGTTCAGGTGAAAGAGAGAATTCGGTTTTAATTTCTGAAGGTCGGGGAAGCTCCCTGATAAGATTCATTGGCATAAAATATCATTCCTTTTGATTATTTGTTGAAAGGTAATCTGTACCGTAACGCAATGCAAGCTGGTCGCAGATCGTCAAAGCAGTAATGCTGTCGATAACTATCCTTGCACGGTGTACGATAGCAGGATCATGGCGTCCTTTTATTTGCAGAGTAGTATTTTCGCCGTTTTTCAGATCGATCGTCTGCTGCTCCTTATAAATGGATGGGGTAGGTTTTACGGCGCAGCGGAAAATTATCGGCATTCCGTTCGATATGCCGCCTAAGATGCCGCCGCAGTTATTAGTGATGGTATATACGCCGTTTTCGCCGCTTCTGAAAGGGTCGTTGGATTGGCTGCCGAGCATTTTTGCAGATTCAAAACCAGCGCCGAATTCCACGCCTTTAATTGCCGGAACGCTGAAAAGTCCGTGGGCAAGAACTCCCTCAAGCGTATCGAACCAAGGTTCTCCGACTCCTGCCGGAAGACCGTATACAGCTGTTTCAAGGCATCCGCCGACGCTGTCGCCTTCGGATTTTGCCGCCATGATCGCAGCTTTCATTTTATCTTCAATTTCAGCGTCAAGAACAGCAAATTCTCGTCCGTCAAGATGATCTATATCATCTTTTACATTGTTGAATCCACGGTCGGAAACTCCGCCGCAGTTCAGAATATGCGTGCCGACGGTTATACCTTTTTCACGCAAAGCGGAAATTGCAACAGCTCCTGCGGCAACAATGCCTGCCGTGATACGTCCCGAAAAATGACCGCCGCCGCGGAAATCCTGAAAGCCGTGATACTTCATTTCCGCCGAATAATCGGCATGACCGGGGCGCGCCTTATAAGCAAGTTCGCCGTAATCTTTACTTCGGGTATCCTGATTTTCTATTATAAAAGTTATAGGCGTACCGGTAGTTTTGCCGTTGAAAACTCCGCTGACGATCTTAACGGCGTCGGCTTCTTTGCGCGCGGTAGAGATCGCGCCAACAGATTTTCTCAAAGACATCTGACGTTCGATGAATTTTTCATCGACAGGGATTCCGGGGGCGATACCGTCAAGGACAGCGCCGATAGAGCAGCCGTGACTTTCGCCGAAAATGGTAAGCGCAACGCTTGTACCGAATGTGTTTTTCAATATTTTCAACTCCTACAATTAATGTGTTGTCAGAGAATGCACGCTTGGCATGATGTGAAGTTTTTTACGAGAAGTACGGGTGTTCCCTCAGACGATCTTTCGTAATCGTCCAAGTTCATCTGTATATCGGTACAGATTATTTTTTCGGGATAATCGATAGCTACAGATACTAAATATGTGTTTCTTTTTCTTGATCCTATCGTATTGTTAACGTGCTTTAAGACTACTCTTCCTGTTGCAATTTGCGTTCTTTGACATAATAAAAATAATGTATAAACAAAAAGTCCCAAAGTAAAGATACCGATAAATAATACCAAAGACGGCTTATTTCCATTTAAAAAAGCCAATACGCCTGACAGAAAAAATATGACTGTTGCAATCGAAACCATCAGCAGGACTTTCCGTCTGATTTTCTTGGCTTTTTTCAGCTGTTCCTGATTATCCGGATCTCGAAAAACGATATCTTTGGGTGAACGGCTTACATAACCGTAATATTTTGCAGCCATTTCATTCAACGAAACATCATTGTATGCAGTTTCAAAAAGATTTTTCATATATTCCTCCATAGTTTTCCATTTATCATGCGGAATATGCTTTGATGATTATATCATATTTTGTTAATAATGTCAATAGAAACTTTTATTATGAAACTGCTATATTCTTGAATTCCTTCATAATTCAGCGCAACGCGTCTTTCATGCTTTTAATGTATTCGCCTACATAAGGAGCGGCTTCCTTGCCATACTGTTCGATGATTTTGATAATTGCAGAACCAACGATAGCTCCGTCGGAAATTTCAGCCATCATCTTAGCCTGTTCGGGTTTGGAAATACCGAATCCGACCGCGCACGGAACGTCAGTATTATCGCGGATAGCCTTGACAATATCCTTGATATCGGTCTTTATCTCGCTTCTTACTCCCGTAACGCCGAGGCTGGAAACGATATAAATAAATCCCTCCGCCTCTTTAGCGATCATGGAAACTCTGTCGGCGGAAGTAGGCGCTATCAGCGAGATAATCGCGATATCGTACTTTGCGGCGACGTCGGAAAATTCCTCTTTTTCTTCAAAGGGAAGATCGGGGATAATGATTCCATCGATTCCCGTTTCCTTGCATTTAGACATAAAACGTTCGCTTCCGTAAGAGAATACGACGTTTGCATAAGTCATAAACACAAGCGGAATGCTGACATCGCGGCGGAGTTCAGCCACCATATCGAAAACCTTATCGGTCGTAACTCCACCAGCAAGAGCGCGGATATTTGCGCCCTGAATAACAGGGCCTTCCGCCGTAGGATCTGAAAAAGGAATTCCGAGTTCGATCAGATCAGCGCCGTTTTCAACAGCTGCGCGAACGACTTTCGCGGTAGTTTCAAGATCGGGATCTCCGCAGGTAATAAACGGAATGAATGCCTTTCCGTTCTCGAAGGCTTTTTTTATATTGCTCATTGGTAATCCTCCACTTATTCGTAAATTTCTTCGCCTCTGTATCTCGCGATAGCGGCGCAGTCCTTATCGCCTCTGCCCGAAATCGTAACGATCATGATCTTATCTTTATCCATAGTGGGCGCGAGTTTCATTGCGTAAGCCACAGCATGAGCGGACTCGATAGCGGGAATTATTCCCTCAACACGCGAGAGATATTCAAATGCGTTTACAGCTTCGTCATCGGTTATCGGAACGTATTCAGCGCGTCCGATGTCATGCAGATGAGCGTGTTCCGGACCTACTCCGGGGTAATCGAGACCTGCGGAGATCGAATAAACGGGAGCTATCTGACCGTATTCGTCCTGACAGAAATATGACTTCATGCCGTGGAAAATGCCGACTCTGCCGGTATTTACGGTAGCGGCAGTTTCGAAAGTATCGATTCCTCTTCCTGCGGCTTCGCAGCCGATAAGCCTTACACCCTCGTCGGGGATATAGTGGTAAAAACTTCCGATAGCGTTTGAACCGCCGCCTACGCAGGCAATAACAGCGTCGGGAAGTCTGCCTTCTTTTTCGAGAATCTGCGCCCTTGATTCACGGGAAATAACAGCCTGAAAATCCCTTACGATAGTTGGGAAAGGGTGCGGACCCATAACAGAGCCGAGGCAGTAATGAGTATCGCTGATACGTGTAGTCCATTCACGCATAGCTTCCGAAACGGCGTCTTTAAGAGTAGCAGTTCCTGTTTTAACGGGAATAACTTCCGAGCCGAGCAGCTTCATGCGGTATACGTTGAGAGCCTGACGTTTTGTATCCTCCTCGCCCATAAATACAACGCATTCCATACCGAGAAGAGCGGCTGCGGTAGCTGTCGCAACGCCGTGCTGACCTGCGCCCGTTTCGGCAATAAGTCTGGTTTTGCCCATTTTCTTTGCAAGAAGAGCCTGACCGAGAACATTGTTTATTTTGTGAGAGCCCGTATGATTGAGATCTTCGCGTTTCAAATAAATTTTCGCGCCGCCAAGTTCTTTCGTAAGCTTTTCAGCATAATAAAGAAGAGAGGGTCTGCCTGCATATTCATTAAAAAGCTGAGTGAGTTCGCGGTTGAATTCGGGATCGTTTTTGTAATGCTCATAAGCATTTTCCAATTCGATAATAGCGTTCATCAGCGTTTCGGGGATATATTGTCCGCCGTGAATGCCGAAGCGTCCTTTAGATTGTGACATAGATTTTATCCTTTCATAACATTTTCAATAAACTTTTTCATCTTGTTAAAATCTTTGAATCCGTCTGTCTCGATACCCGAACTGACGTCAACCGCATACGGTTTCAGCATCGAAACCACAGCCGAAATATTCTGTGTATCAAGTCCGCCTGCAAGAAAGTACGGACGGCTTATATTATCGAGCAGTTCATAGTTGAACTGCCTGCCGTCGCCCATTCCCGCGTCAAGAAGAATATGATCGGCAGGGGAGGATTCAGCGGCTTCAACGTCGGATTTAGTATTCACGATAAAAGCTTTGATAACAGAAATATTTTCATCGTGAAGCTTTTCAATATATTCTTCATCTTCATTTCCGTGCAGCTGGGCGATCTTTATCGCTCCGCTTTTAAAAATTCCGATGATATTTTCGATAGGCTCGTTTACAAAAACTCCCACGGGAATTATCCTGCTGTCCAGTAATTTGGTAAATCCGACCGCCTGTTCCGCAGTAATGCAGCGTTTGCTTTTAGGCGCGAAAACGTAGCCGATAAAGTCGGGGAGAATTTGATTTGCATACATAATATCTTCCGAACGCCGCAGACCGCACATTTTTATTTTTGTCATGACAAGCCCCTTAATTCCGCAAGCTTAGCCGATTTATCAGCGGCGCGCATGAGAGTTTCGCCGATAAGTACTGCGTTTACTCCGCATTGACGAAGTTTTGCGATATCTTCGGCGGAGTGGATACCGCTTTCTGATACGAAAATGACATTTTCGGGTACGAGTTCACGGAGACGGCGGCTGTTGTCCGTATCGACGGAGAAATCTTTCAGATTGCGGTTATTTACACCTATAATCCGCGCTCCGCAGTCAACTGCCATTCTGATCTCTTCCTCGTCGTGAGCTTCGGTAAGAGCGGATATTCCCAGAGAATCGCAAATTTTGATATAATCCGAAATTTGCTGCGGAGTGAGGATAGAGCAGATGAGCAGGACGGCTTTTGCACCGAGAAGTTTTGCTTCGTAGATCATGTAATCGTCAACTGTAAAATCCTTGCGAATGCAGGGAATACTTACATTTTCCGCTATTTCACGGAGATAATCGTCGCTTCCCAGAAACCATTTAGGCTCTGTCAGAACTGAAATGCAGTCCGCGCCTGCTTTTTCATAATCTTTGGCTATCTCAAGATATGGAAAATCTTCTGCGATAACGCCCTTTGACGGAGAAGCTTTTTTGCATTCGCAAATAAACGAAATATCGGGCTTATTCAGGGTATTCTCAAATTCGAAAGCGCCGGCAGGCAATTCGAGAGCTTTAGTTTTGACATATTCATATGAAAACTGCTTTTTTGCCGATTCTACGCGGGATTTAGCATGATCGGCAAGCTGGTCGAGTATATTCATTCCACACCTCATTTATTTGAAGCGGTGATGACGTTTTCGAGAGTCGCTATAGCTTTGCCGCTGTCGATAAGTTCAGCCGCAAGCTTAATGCCGTTTTCAAGGGAATTAGCCTTATTTCCGATATAGATCGCCGCGCCTGCATTGAGCAGAACGGTATTTCTCTTGTGTCCGCGAATCTCACCTGAAAGAATACCGCGTGTAACAGCGGCGTTTTCCTGCGGAGTTCCGCCGAGAAGATCGTTCTTTGTGCATCTTTCAAATCCAAACTGTTCGGGCGTGATCTCGTACTGTTTGAGCCATCCGTCCTTGTATTCGCAGATGAGCGTGGGCGCAGAAAGTGAAATTTCGTCCAGCTTATCCTTGCCATATACGACCATTCCGCTTTCCGAACCAAGTTTCATAAGAGCCTGAGCAACTGGTACTATCAGGGATTCATCGTAAACACCAAGAAGATGATGTTTCGGGTATGCAGGATTGGTGAGAGGACCGAGAATGTTGAATACAGTGCGGATTCCGAGTTCCTTGCGTATCGCGCCGACGTATTTCATTGATGTGTGATATTTCTGCGCAAAAAAGAAGCAGAAATTAGCTTTTTCAAGCATATCGCGGCATTTTTCGGGTTCAAGATCGATGTTTACGCCGAGTGCTTCAAGGCAGTCCGCAGTACCCGAAAGCGACGAAGCGGCGCGATTTCCGTGCTTTGCGACCTTGATTCCCGACGCGGCGATGACCATAGACGAAGTGGTCGAGATATTGAAGCTGTGCGCATTGTCGCCGCCAGTACCTACAATTTCGAGAAGATCGAGATCGTTTTCAAATTTTACGGCAGCGTCGCGCATTGCAGCCGCGCAGCCCGTGATTTCGTCGATAGTTTCGGACTTCGTGCTTTTAGTGGATAGAGCGGCGAGAAAAGCGGCATTTTGAGTTGCCGAAGTTTTGCCTGACATAATCTCTGACATAACGCTGTAAGCTTCGTCATATGTGAGATCCTGCTTGTCAACGATTTTAACTATAGCTTCTTTTATCATAATAATTACCTCCGCGTCACATATCGATAAAATTTTTAAGCATTTTCTTTCCGTCCGGAGTCATGATAGATTCCGGGTGGAACTGAACGCCGAATATTTTGTATTTTTTATGCTGAACAGCCATAATTTCACCGTCGTCGGCAGTTGCGGCGATCTCCAGACAATCGGGAAGAGTTTCGGGATCGGCGGCAAGAGAATGATAACGCGCGACCGGCGCATTTTCGGAAATTCCGCTGAATATCGGGCATGAATTCTTAAAGCTGATGACGGACTGCTTTCCGTGCATAAGAGTTTTCGCATAAGTCACCTTAGCGCCGTAAGCTGCGCAGATAGCCTGATGACCGAGACAAACGCCGAGGGTGGGAATTTTTTTGCATATCGTCGAGGCGGCTTCAATAATGATGCCCGCGTCCTCGGGACGTCCCGGCCCCGGCGAAATAATTATCTTATCCGGAGCAAGTTTTTCTATCTCCGCAACAGTCATTTCGTCGTTGCGGATAACCTTTATATCGGGTTCGATCTCTCCGACAAGCTGAAAAAGATTATAGGAAAAGCTGTCATAATTATCAATAAGCAGGATCATACATCCGCCTCCTCAGCAAGTTTTAGTGCATTTACAACGGCAGCCGCCTTGTTTATACATTCCTGATATTCATTTTCGGGAACTGAATCCGCAACTATTCCTGCGCCGCTTCTGACGAAGACCTTGCCGTTTTTCTTGTATGCAATGCGTATGGCGATGCAGGTGTCAAGATTTCCCGTAAAATCGATATATCCGATAGCGCCGCCGTAAATTCCGCGTTTATTGTTTTCAAGCTTCGCGATTATCTGGCAGGCGCGTATTTTCGGCGCTCCCGAAAGAGTTCCTGCCGGCAGAACAGCGCTTACGGCGTCGAGACCGTCGAATTCTTCGCGAATCTCGCCCCTGACCGTAGAACCGATGTGCATTACATGAGAATAACGCTCAATGCTGTGAAGCTTTTCAACCTGAACCGAGCCGAATTTGCTGATTTTTCCGAGATCGTTTCTTCCGAGGTCTACCAGCATATTATGCTCCGCAAGCTCCTTTTCGTCCTTCAGCAGTCCCTCTTCAAGAGCCTTATCCTCGGCTTCCGTCTTACCTCTGGGACGCGTTCCTGCGAGCGGAAAAGTATGAAGGACGCCGTTTTCAAGCTTTACGAGTGTTTCGGGAGAAGCCCCTGCGATTTCCACGTCCGTACCCGAAAAATAGAACATATACGGAGAAGGGTTAATGGTTCTCAAAACGCGGTAGGTGTTGAAAAGGCTGCCCTCAAAACCTGCGCTGAGGCGGTTTGAAAGAACTATCTGGAAAATATCGCCTTCGAAAATGTGCTTTTTCGCGGTATTGACCATATTGCAGAACTGTTCCCTATTAAAGAGGGGAGTAACTTCCGTGGTGAGTTTGCCGGCAGGTTCGCGGCGGCGTTCACCGTGACGAAGAAGGTCGGCAAGCTGTTTAAGTTCCATTTTAGCCTTATTATAGCCTGATTCGGGATCTTCAAGCGACATATTTGCTATGAGGATTATTTTTTGGCGAAAATTATCAAAGGCGATTACCTTGTCAAAAAGCATGAGATCGACGTCTTTGAAATTTTCGGTATCTTCCGTATCAAGTCGGAGAGTTTTTTCGGAATATGCGAGAAAATCGTATGAGAAATATCCCACCAGACCGCCTGTAAACGACGGGAGGTAGTCGAATTTCGGGCTTTTATAACCTGAAAGAAGCTGACGTATCTGAATACTTGGATCTTCGGTCTCGATAGTGATACCGCCCATCGTAAGCTTGTTTCCGACAGCGGTTATCTGCATTTTCGGATCGAATCCGAGGAAAGTATATCTTCCCCATTTTTCCTTTTCGGCGACTGATTCCAGCATATAGCAATGCGTGGAAACGTTTTTCAGCGTCATCATAGCCTCGATAGGAGTGCATATGTCGGAAAGAATTTCGCAGCTGACGGGGAGAATATCGTATTTTCCGCATTTTGCGATTTCTGTTACCTCATTGAAATCCGGTAAAAATTTCATTTGAAACACCTCCGTAAAATTTGCAATAGACCTCCTCGGAAACTAGCGTGCGCTGAATGGTAAAAGCTTTTAGCGATAGGCTAGGATGACGACGACAGAGGGCTGACGCCCTGTTAGGAGGAAGACGACGCATATCGCTAAAAGATTTTGACAAGCGGTGTGCGGTAGTTTCCGAGGAGGTCTAATAAAAAAAGTCCCTGACAGAAAAATCTGTCAAGGACGAATAATCATATCCGCGGTACCACCTTGATTCACGGTAAGCCGTGCGCTTGATAGGATACTAACATATCCCCGATGCTTGACGCACATCATAACGTCGCAGAATACTCTGAGCAGTATGCTCATTTGACTGCGCCCTCTGCGGTCCATTTGAAAATCTGTGTTTTATCCGGATCCCAGCACCCCGAACTCTCTGTGAAAGCATAATTAACTTTATCTCCGCTTCAACGGTTTGATTTAATTTTCCATTGTATTATATCACATGAATCTTGATTTGTCAAGGGCTATAGAAAAATAAATATCATTTAACAATAAATCAATAAAATCTTTTGGGATCGATAAGAGTATAGCATTCATGGTAAATTTTCAGAAATTCGTTAAGTTTATCGCTGAATTTCACTATGCGTTTGTCATAGCTGACAAGGCTGCGAATCCATTCCCGATTGTTGAAAATATATTTTACATTAAGCACATAGCCGTTTTTTGAGGGACGGTACTGCGGCTCGAATTCTATGATATTATTTATTGGAACAATAGAGGGGTCGGAGCGGTAGCTGAAATAAATATTCTTGTCTGTCAGAGCGAATCCTGCGTCCAGTTCGCCCTTGAAAAGCGAAGAAGCCGTTGGTTTGACAAGAAAAATATGCTCGTCGCTCGCTATTCTTGTGGAGTAGTATTTTTTTATCTCCGAAAGCGCACCCGAATACCATTTTCCGCGGTATAAAGGGGAATCAATACAGTAAATAAATTTAATGATATGCATATCATAATAAAATCCTTCGAAGCATTTCATAAGCATATGTATAAATTCTTCGCGCGTGATAAGCTGATTCGGCGCGTTGAAATTTATGCCGTTTGCAGGCGGAAATCCGTATGGGGCAGGCTGACTGTTCATCGGCGGAACGGGCGGATTATTGTATGTAGACGGCTGATTTGATGGCATATTTCTGTAAATTCTCCGGGACGGCGAATCCTGCGGAGGCATAACGGGCTTACGCATTTCGGGAGGACTATTCCGAATCGGCGCGTTTCCCGAAAAAGAATTTGAAGTATTCCGATCTGTCGGGAGATTTGGACGAATTACAGGCGGCGGAGGCTGAAGATTCGGCGCGCCTGCGATTCGTCCCTCGGCAATATCCAGATCTCTGAGAAATTCATCCATATTGCGATAGCGTTTTCCTTCGCTGAATTCGCAGGCTTTCAGAATAATTTTCGCGAAAGCCTGCGAAGCGCGAGACGGAGGAGGCAGCGGAACGCCCTTCATGCGCATATCGAACGCCGTATCTGTATCATATTCCTTTTCAAACGGGAAATAAAGGTCGTTCATAAACTGATAAAGGCAGATTCCGAAAGAATAGATATCAGCTTGATTTGTATAGCTGGAATAGGAGTCGGCTTTTGCGGCGTAAATTTCAGGCGCAAGATAGCCGTCCGTACCTGCGAAAGTTCTGGCGAAATTTGTTTTTTTGGAAACGTTGAAATCGCCGAGCTTGTATGTTCCATGATCGGATACGAAAAAATTCGAAGGCTTTATATCGCGGTGAATAACGCCGATGTCATGCGCCGCTTTGATTCCGCGGGCAATATCTCTTGCCATTTTTATTATGTTTTTTTCCGAAAAATCCATCTGTCTGTTTTTGATTTTGTCGTAAATACAGGTCAGCAGCTCCATTCTTATCAGGAAATAATATCCCTCGAATTTTCCGTCGATATTGATCTCCTGCATATCCTCTTCCTCGTAAGAAACGACATAAGGGCAGTTTTTCAGGCGGTACATTATAGTTGATTCGTTTTCGACAGCGAGTCTTTTTTTGTCGATATAGCTTCGTCTGCGCTCATCGTCGAGGAAAAGCTTTCCGTCGTCGGTTATAGGCTCGATCTTGAGCGCGGCAGAGTCGATTCGGTTGATGCGAACTGCTTCGGCGCGGTAAACTGCGCTGAACGATCCCGAACCTATTTTCTCTTTTATGTACCAGTTTCCCCATAGCGGCTGTTTAAGACCTTTTTCAATAAGTGCAGTAATTTCATTTTTAGTCATGATAGATCAAATCTCCACATTCATAGGAAAATTTGCACGTCTTTCCTATGAACAAATACTTCTTCAATATATCATAATTATATCACATATTCATCATAATTTCAAGTGTTTATTTTAAATTAAAAAAAT
>DETO01000111.1 GCA_002362135.1 Ruminococcus sp. UBA3286
CATTTATTATATGTATCATTTGCCGAAAAAAGAAATCGAATTTTATTAAAATAATTAATGCTTGCATAAATCGAAAATTTGTGTTATAATTTTCTGGAGTAACGATTTATTATATATTAAGAAAGGATCAGAAAATGGCAAAGAAAAAGGATTACGGCAACGAAAGCATTACAATGCTGAAAGGCGCGGATAAAGTTCGAAAACGTCCTGCTGTCATATTCGGCTCTGACGGACTCGACGGCTGCGAACATTCCATATTCGAGGTCATCTCGAATTCCATAGACGAAGCGAGGGCAGGATTCGGCAATAAAATAATTATCACATATTACAGAAATAATGATATAGAAGTCGAGGATTTCGGGCGCGGCTGTCCCGTGGATTTCAACAATACCGAGCAGCGCTATAACTGGGAACTTGTTTACTGCGAGTTGTATGCAGGCGGAAAATACGATGCAGGCGCGGATTCCTATGAATATTCTCTTGGACTGAACGGTCTGGGACTTTGCGCGACTCAGTTCGCTTCAGAATACATGGACGTTGAAGTTATCCGCGACGGCTTTAAATATGAACTCCATTTCGAAAAAGGAAATAACATCGGAGGTCTGAAAAAAACACCCTGCAAAAAAAAGCAGACAGGTACAAAAACTCGCTGGAGACCTGATCTTGATGTTTTTACCGATATCAACGTATCGGAGGAGTTTTTCTTCGATATTCTAAAGCGTCAGGCAGTTGTCAACCCTAATATCCTCTTTCTTTTCAGATCGGAAAATGAAGCAGGCGGATTCAGCGAGACCGAATTTATCTACGAAAACGGCATAACCGATTACGCATCAGAGATCGCAGGTGAGAACGCTCTTACCTCCGTTCAGCACTGGACTGCCGAAAAAAAGGGAAAAGACCGTGAGGATAAGCCTGAATATAAAGTTAAATTAGACGTTGCGCTGACTTTTTCAAACAAAGTCAAGCTTACCGAATATTATCACAATTCCAGCTATCTTGAACATGGCGGCTCGCCGGAAGACGCTGTAAAGCGGGCATTCACGGCGCAGATAGACAGCTACATCAAATCCGTGAACGGATATCAGAAAAATGAAAGCAAGATCAAATACGAGGACGTCGAAGAATGTCTTGTGCTGATTTCGTCATCATTTTCAACCCAGACGTCTTATGAGAATCAGACGAAAAAGGCTATCACCAATAAATTTATACGCGAAGCAATGACGGAATTCCTGCGCCATCAGCTTGAAGTTTATTTTATTGAAAATCCCGACGAGGCGAAGAAAATTTCCGAGCAGGTACTGCTTAATAAGCGCAGCCGTGAAAATGCCGAAAAAACGCGTCTGAATATGAAAAAAAAGCTTTCGGGTACTATCGATCTTGCAAACAGCGTAGAAAAATTCGTGGACTGCCGAACCAAAGACGTTACGCGCCGCGAAATCTATATTGTGGAGGGCGATTCTGCTCTCGGTTCGGTAAAACTTGCCAGAAACGCCGAATTTCAGGCAGTTATCCCCGTTCGAGGAAAAATCCTGAATTGTCTGAAAGCTGAATACACAAAAATTTTCAAAAGCGACATCATTACCGATCTTATTAAAGTTCTCGGCTGCGGAGTGGAAGTTACCACGAAGGCGAATAAGGAACTTTCCACCTTTGACATAAATAATTTCCGCTGGAATAAGATCGTAATATGTACCGATGCGGACGTTGACGGCTTCCAGATACGCACTCTTATTCTGACCATGCTTTACCGACTTACGCCTACTCTTATCGAGCAGGGTTATGTGTATATCGCGGAATCTCCCCTTTTCGAGATCACCACGAAAGACAAGACTTATTTCGCATACACGGAGCATGAAAAACAGCGTATTCTTGAGCAGATCGGCGATAAAAAGCACACTTTGCAGCGTTCTAAAGGTCTTGGCGAAAACGAACCTGATATGATGAACCTTACGACTATGAATCCCGATACGCGCCGTCTTATCAAAGTGACTGCCGACGATATTCTTGAATCTGCCGAAGTTTTCGAAATGCTGCTCGGCGATGATCTTCAGGGACGCAAGGATTATATTTCCAAATACGGCGCTGATTATCTCGAACTTGCAGATATAAGCTGAGGCGATGATTATGAATAGAAACTTTTTGAGTGGCGCATTATCATTACTGATCATTTTTGCTTATCCGATCGGAATGACAATGCTGAATATAGCAAATTTTTTCAGAAAAAATAAAGCCCCGGAAATCATATTTGATTTTTTCGGCGTTTATCCCGGAATGCTTATGGCAATTGCGGCTTTTGAGTTAAGCTCGGGTATCGAAGGCATATCGTCTTATGATTACGATGTAGCTTTAATACCCGGTCAACTTCATACACCGCTTCATAGCGAATATGCATGGATAATATGGACAGCGATCGTTCTCGGCATTGTCGGACTTCTTATTCTCGGAATTTTCAAGCCCGAAAAAATGCCGCCGTTAATATCGGCATTTTCGATCGCATCTGTAATCCTCGGCTTGATCGCAGGAATTTTCCTATACATCCAGCTTTACTATAACTGTACCGACTTGTGCTATCTTTTATGCCTGCTTTACCTTGTAAATGTGATCATGATCGCGGTAAGGCGAATACGATCACACATTATAGAACACGTCTGTATTGCAAACGAACGCGAGACGGCATACAGAACTAAATTCGGCGCTTGGCTCGGAAAGATCATGTCTAAAGTTTCGACAATGACTCTGTTCAGCTTTATGATGATCTTCCCTATTGCCGCTGTTCTTGAAATTCTGTCTTTGATTTTCGGTCAGGGTGCGGACGGATTCATAAAAGCGTTCACAATGACTGCCGACTGGACTTTTTCAACTCAAATACCGCCTCCGCCGCTCGAATATGATGGTCATTATCTCTGTACCGTTGCGGCAGGCGGTCATAAAAAAATAGTGAAGCCAATTCGTTTTGGAACTCGCCTAAATCATAAAATAATTGTCAACAGGCAGCTGCTTGCGGCGAATGCATTTGAAGATCTGATCATGGAGAAGCTTCCGCGATTCCATAAAGCAGTGCGCGGATTCTACGACAAATACGGCTATCCCCTTTCACGCCATATCACAACGCCTTTCCGCGCCGATATTGTGTATCTCTTGATGAAGCCACTCGAATATATATTCGTTTTTGTACTCTACCTGTTCGACAATCAGCCTGAAAATCGCATTGCTATTCAGTATTCCGATTATAAAAAGAGAAGTTAATAAATACTTTTGAAAGGAAATTTTTAAATGAAGGACAAATTTATCACTCCACCAAATCATATTAATTTCGAAGCAAAGAAATTATTTGATTCGATGGGAGAAATAATTGACGGCTCAATTGCATATTTGAGTCCAAACGGCGGAGGACCGATTGAAAAACATATGCATTCACATGATCATTTGTTTATCGTTACAAAAGGCGAAGCTAAAATCATACTTGATAATGAAGAGATTATTGTGAAAAAAGATGAATCATTTCTTGTAAAGGGTGAAATTCCTCATTCAGTGTGGAACAATATCGACGAAGAAACTGTGATGATTGGAATTTCCATAAAATAAGGAGTATAATTAATGCCAAGAAAAAAAGAAAATTCAAAAAAAACTGCCGTGTTCAAGCACGAAGCATACATTGAGGGTTCAGGAAGCGTTGTTGATGAAAAAATAACCGACACCCTGAAAAAGAATTATATGCCATACGCCATGAGCGTAATTATTTCCCGTGCGCTTCCCGAAATCGACGGATTCAAACCGTCCCACAGAAAACTTTTATACATGATGTATAAAAGCGGTTTGCTCAATCCTGATAAAGAACGCTCAAAATCGGCAAACGTTGTGGGCGCTACAATGAAGCTGAATCCCCACGGCGATCAGTCGATCTATGAGACAATGGTCAGACTTACACGCGGAAATGAGGCTCTTCTTCACCCTTATATAGATTCGAAGGGTTCGTTCGGAAAGCAGTATTCCAGCAATATGAGAGCCGCCGCTTCGCGATATACCGAAGTAAAACTCGAAAAGATATGTGCGGAACTTTTCCGCGATATCGATAAGGATACCGTTGATTTCGTCCCGAACTACGATAATACTATGCAGGAACCTACGCTGCTGCCGGCGACATTTCCCACGGTTCTTGTAAATTCCAATACGGGAATCGCCGTTTCTATGGCGAGCAACGTCTGCCCCTTTAATTTACAGGAGATTTGCGAAACAACGATCGCGCTTATGAAAAATCCCCAGCATGATATACTCAGTACGCTGAAAGGCCCTGATTTTCCGGGCGGAGGATTTCTCCTCTACGATGAAGCCGAACTTAACAAGGTGTACGAAACCGGCAGAGGAAGCATAAAGCTGCGCAGCAAGTATAATTATGATAAAGCTTCAAACTGCCTCGAAATAACGGAAATCCCCTACTCTACTTCAATTGAAGCCATTATCGGTAAAATCGTCGATCTTGTTAAGGCAGGCAAACTGCGCGAAGTTTCTTATGTTCGAGACGAAACTGATATTGACGGCTTGAAGATCGCGATTGATCTGAAGCGCGGCGTCGATCCCGATAAGCTTATGCAGAAGCTTTACAGGCTTACTCCGCTTCAGGATAGTTATCCATGCAATTTCAATATTCTGATAGCAGGAACTCCGAAAGTTATGGGCGTGCGCGAAATACTGACTGAATGGACGGCTTTCCGTGAGGAATGCGTAAAACGCCGCACATATTTCGATATGCAAAAGAAAAAAGAAAAGCTTCATCTTCTTGAAGCTCTTGCGAAAATCCTGCTGGATATTGATAAGGCGATCAGAATAATACGCGAGACCGAGCGCGAGGACGATGTTGTGCCGAATCTCATGATCGGATTCGGAATAGACGAAATTCAAGCGGAATATGTTGCGGAGATCAAACTTAGAAATATCAACAGACAGTATATTCTCCGCCGAGTTGAAGACATAGAACAGCTGAAAAAAGACATAGCTGAAATGGACGAAATCCTCAAAGATAAAAATAAGATACGCAAAATTATAATCAAAGAACTGAAAGACGTAATTAAAAATTACGCTATTCCCAGAAAAACCATGTTCTACTATCAGTCGGATGTGGAAATTGAAGAGGATATAGACGATACGCCTGATTATCCCGTAAATCTTTTCATTTCAGACAGCGGATATTTCAAGAAAATTACGCCGCAGTCGCTTCGTATGAGCAGCGAACAGAAGCTTAAAGAAGGCGATTATATAAGTCAGACATTTGAATCCACAAACAAGTCGGATCTCGTATTTTTTACTGATAAGGCACAGGCATACAAATCGAAGGCAAGTGCATTTGATGACAGCAAAGCAAGCGTAATGGGCGATTATATCCCGGCAAAACTCAGCTTTGACGATAGCGAAAGCCTTATGACTCTTGTTCCTACAATTGACTACAGCGGTCATATGATATTCTTTTTTGAGAATGGTAAGGCTGCCAAAGTTCCTATGAAATCATATGAAACGAAAACCAACCGCAAAAAGCTTACAAAGGCATTTTCGGATAAATCTCCATTGATAGCGGCAATTTTCGTGAATGAAGATTCCGACATACTTTTGCGTACCACAAGCGGTCATGCCCTTGTATTCAATTCGGCGATGATATTGCCCAAAACAACGCGTGATTCGCAGGGCGTTCAGGTAATTAATCTGCGCAAAAATGCGTTACTTTCTTCAGCAGAGATCATACAGCCGGAAAATGCGGCAGATTTTGAAAAATACCGCGCCAAAACTGTTCCGGCTGCCGGAAAACCTGCAAAGGAACTTGGAGATTCAAATCAGTTAAGTTTCTGAGAACTTGTGTTCATAGGCTATTATACTAATCTTCAATCAACCTA
>DETO01000038.1:0-285 GCA_002362135.1 Ruminococcus sp. UBA3286
TTTCAATTACTGATTCATTATATGGAATCAAAACTTGATAACAATGAAAAATAGATAACAATATCCCAAATGCACATATGCAAATAAAATATTTATTAGCTATTGCTTTTTTTATTTCTGCTTTCATATCGATCCCTTTCTGTAAAGCTATACCCCGCACTCGTTAATAGCACGGGGTATATGATTTGCTAAAATAGTTCTTAATTCAAAACATCGTACGAATATGCACAATCAGGACTCCATACGCCACTTGCTGCACCAGTTGAACCACTTGGCTTTTTAAAA
>DETO01000038.1:652-36780 GCA_002362135.1 Ruminococcus sp. UBA3286
TCGTTAATACCCTGATATATTTCACCAGTACGATTTGCAGGTAAATACACATTAGATGCACTATGTCCATTAATTGAAACATAATTATCTGTGCCATATTGGCTTGCTCTTCCACGAACATCCACATAAGCACTGTATATCATGCTGACATTTTTGACATAGATTGAGCTATCATTAAATTTCGGTCTACAATAATCATTACCTGCACTCCATTGGGTATCAGCTGTATTCGGGTTGTATGGTCTACCATATTGATCTGTGGGATTATCGTAATTTGTTGCTGAAGCAGAAATTACGATTCCCATTGAAGCAACAGTTAAAACCGAAAGCAAAGCTGTTGCAATTTTGTTAAACATTTTCATAGTATTACTTCCTTTCAATATTACGCTTGTTCACTTATCCAGATAGACGCTCTGTTCTGAATAAGTGAAATACATTCATCGACTGATTTTTCTCCTGAAAAATATGCTGATACCTCGTCATAAACTATTTCGCTGATAGCACCACTTATTGTCGTTCCCCAACGATTGACAGACTCGATATATCTGCGCATTTCCTTGATCTCCTTTTCGGTTGGGAATCTTGTTTCGATCTCAACATCCTTGCTTTCTCTTGTCTTGGGATAATACTCTTTATTTACAAGATTTTCCGCAATTTTATTGAAAGCATTTTTGTTAACGCATAAGCCCATTTCCGAAGAATAATAGCCATCAGAAGCTCCTGTGTCCTTAACATATGGTATAGTATTTTCGATCTGCCACTCTTCCGTAACAAATGTGCGTATAAATTCCCATGCAGCTTTTTGCTTTTCGGGAGATATATTTGCACAAATAGAATAGCATAAGCCGGAGGAAGCTAAGTAAGCTCCGTTTCCGTCACTTGACGGATATCCTACGCAGGTTATCCCATTATCCTGATCAAACATGGGTGCGTTCATTATACCCGTTGCCATAAACGATGAAAGCATACTTACAGAATCGTAATCGTATATTGACTTTTCACCGGTCATCGCTTCAAATTGGTTGCAGAACTCCAGCATTTTTTTAAATTCAGGGGAATCATAATGAACCTGAGTATTTTCATAATCAACAAAGCTGTTAAGGTTACGGCTGAGAACAACGTTAAAAACACTTTCCTTATCCATCGCACCTGTTAATGTTGAACCGTCAGGCATAGCATTCCAATGTGCTTCAAATTCATCGAACGTCCAGTTTTCCTTAGTTCCCACATATTGAGAATCGCCGTAAAGACCATTGACAGAATAAAAGGTGGGCATCGAATAAAGCTTTCCGCCTATTTCATTTACATTCAGGATATGTTTATCAAGGGAATCTGTATTGACTTCGGGATCGTTTTCCATGAATGTATACAAGTCAGCGAAAGCTCCCTTATTTTGCAGTATATCATAATAAACCTCATTTGCAAAGCTGACGTTGCATACTATGTCGATACTGCATTTATTTGTGATATCCTGCAATAGTTCAAGATCTCTTGAAGCATAAAGTTCTGATGACTGCTCCTCAGTTTCGTTGACATATCGCTTGATTTCAACTCTGTAGCCATTATCAAGTGCATTGAATTCTTCAATGTCTTTTTCAATAACACCTATATCGCCGCTGACAGCAAAGGTCAGAACGGTATCATCGCTATTTTTGTATTCATCAGAAACATTTTGTTCATCAGTCTGATTCTCCGATATTGAAGTATCGGACGTAATCGAACTGCATGAAACTATACTTGACGTAACCAATACAAGATACAGGAGAAATGGTAATTTTTTTATAGTTATCAACCTCTTTCTTAAACTGAAAACATACTGATCTCAATAATTTTATTGAAATACTGATGTTGTTATTAATGTCATTTTTTATGTCAATACGATATTTATGTATTTCGTTAAATCAAAAAATATCGTATTAATCTACCCAACCGAAATAAAACTGACCACAATGCAAGTTAAACTGCATCTTTTATTTCGATTGAATAAATTATTAAAAGTAATACTGCACAAATGCAACGATCAAGGTATCCAAACCGAATTAGATGTTGCATTTACAGTCTGCTCGTCGGGGAACCAAAAGGCATCCTCTTTGGCATAGTTGTCCAATACCACCCGATAATAATAACCGCCTTTAACAGAAACAGAGTATTTTGCAAGTGTTTTTGCACTTATATCTTCATCGATCTGATTAGGGATCGTTTTCTCTGTTGTCCAATTATACTGATCTGAACTTCTCTGAATATTAATGTTCTTGAAACCGATTTTAGCCATAGTTTCAGTGCCGTACACTGATGCATTTATGTATAAAGTTTTCGAACCTCCAGAGCATGAAAGTGTATATCTTGCAATCAGTCCCGCAGAATATACGCTGACACCATTTGGTGAAGATGAAGTGAGTGCCGGACTTTCCTCAACAGCATTTGCATAAATATTTGATGATATGGCTGACACCATTAATCCGGAAAGCAGAATTGAAATAACTTTGTTTTTCATTTTTTCCTCCTAAAATGTATTCCCAACATTTCCCTGTCACTATGTAATGCCTGAATAGATGCCAAAAGTGCCATACAAAAACAAAAATTGTATAAACGCACAAAACCAGCATATCAAAAGCGTTTATTTTATGACATACTCTCTAATACTTTTTGACATTCATCATAATCTAAATATTCTGCAAAAATATAATAATCAATTCTACAATCTATAAAATCGGCTGTAAACTGCTTATCTTCTTTGAGGATATACGTTGTACGCCCGTTCACCTGCTCTTCCGTAACGTTATATATGTCAGTTGGTACACCCAACGGTGGTATCTCATCATTTGTTTTATAATTTGTAAAGTAAAAATTCAATTTGACATCGTTTTTCTTATAGAAGAAAATAATGTTATCGCTTACATCATTAGACTCTTCATAAATATCATTCAAAACGAATCCATCAGGAATATATGACGGCGTATCAGGAAAAAAGCCATATTCAGCACATTTTGCTTTCATACCATAGGGATCGCTTCCAGAAACTGTAATATCAGTATCGCCGGAATTATTTGCTGATATGGTGATTCCGCCTTTAGTAAGCTGATAAGTAGCTGAAAATATATTCTGTCCAAAAGTTTTCAGCGACGCCGCATTAAGCCCAAGAATAACAAGAAGGCAAGCTGCCGCAGCCGAAATACGCTTTACGATTTTGATGTGACTCGACTTGTTATTTTCAGAAATTTTGCGAAGCAATTCATTTTTAGACGATTCTATACTTTGATTAACAGCTTCATCTCCCATGCCGGTTAGATCAAAGATCATGTTGTTAAGTTCGGTAATTCTTTCGACATCGCGCGCTTTTTTTGGCTTATTCATTTCTTGATCAAGTTCCTTGCAAAGGTCAGATATAATTTCTCTTCTAAGATTATTCATATTGATCTCTCCATTCATATTAGTGTCTTATTATGTACTAATTGCTTCATCATATACTAATGCCTTGAATCATATGAAATTCCCCGTTTCAAATTTCAACTTTGTATCAATGCACAAATTATGCTTCATTACTATACTGATTATTTGCTAAGGTATACAATAACTTTTTCTCTTATTCTGTCCACACGCCTGTATAAAGTTTTCAGAGTAATATTCATTCGCTTTGCTATTTTCTTACGCTGTCCGTAATCAGCTTCAATATATTCAAGCAGCAAATCGGCGTCATCATGATCGAGAATTTCATAAATTTCTTTGCGAAGCGAATTTTCAGGCGTTGTATCGCAAATCTCGTCGGCATATTTATCAATATCTTCTGTTATCATATTATTTTTACTTATGTATTTATTGCATATTCTTACTGCCGATTCATAAAGCCATGAACGCAGATATTCGGAAAACTCCAGCCTCGCACGCTTCTGAAATAACAGAAGAAATACATCCTGAGTACATTCTTCCGCAGCCTGAATATTGCGCAGGCGATTATAGCAGAATTTATACACATCGGTATAATATTTTTCGATTATAATCTCACAAGTTTCCTTATCTATCAATTGTATACGCCTCGCTATTATTACAGACTATGTTATGACCGCGCACTATATCTGCACACAAAAACAAAAACTCTCTGCTTTGATACAAAGAGTTTCTTTAAACTAAATAGCTGATTATTTACTCTTGTTATCGTTTGCAGTTTTAAGTGAAGCAATCAACATTTATAATGACTATTCAATTTAATGAATGGTGATTCAAATTAATCTTTAGTTTTTTTATAATTATATCATATTTCGACAAGATATTCAAGAGTTTAAATAATATTTTTGCTGAAAATATGGGCTTTACCTGCAAAAAATAATATACGGAACGAAGATCGTCGTATACTAATCCCCGACCAACCTGATCAGGAATTAGTATCAATACAAAAAAGCCCCTTAAAATAAGGGGCTTTTTATGATCGCTATAGGCAAAAACTACCGCTCTAGTATAATTATTCCTCTTCCGCAGGAGTTTCAGCCGATTCAAAATCCTCAATAACGAGATTATCGTAATCGAACTCAAGAAGCTCGTTGCAGTTAGGGCAATTGATCGAGCCTTCTTCGAGCATACCCTCGTCAATAAGGATCGAATCATGACAAGAGGGACAAGTTATCTCATAAAGCTCGTCATCGTCTTCATCAAAATCATACTCTTCGTCTTCATCTTCGTCATTCCACTCGTCGCAGTCTTCGCAGTCAATGTCGTCATCTTCATAGATGTCGTCCTCAACCTGTCCAAGATCCTCGTCAAGAATATCGCAAAGTTCCGTAAGCTCATCGACCTGAGCCTGAAGATCCTCAACGTAAACGACCAATTCGGACATAACATCTGCCATCTGGATCAGAGCCTTGCCCTCCTTAGTGGAATTATCAATTTCGAGACCGTCAAGCAGCCCCTTCAAATAAGACATTTTCTCGGTAAGCTTCATAACAAGCTCCCCCTTTCATTTCAGCCGACTATGCTAAGCACAAGACGGCAATTTAAATTAAAGAAATTATGCGCGGGACATATACTCGCCTGTACGAGTGTCAACCTGAATCTTCTCGCCTTCATCGATGAAGAGCGGAACTTTGATCTCTGCGCCTGTTTCAAGAATAGCAGGCTTTGTAGCGTTTGTAGCAGTATCTCCCTTGAATCCGGGGTCAGTCTGTGTAACAACAAGTTCAACGAAGTTCGGAGGCTCAACACCGAAAACATTGCCCTTGTAGGAAAGGATCTTACAAATCATCTCTTCCTTTACAAACTTGAAGCTGTCGCCCAGTACAGAAGCGCTGATAGGCAGCTGTTCATATGTTTCCATATCCATGAAATAGTAAAGATCGCCGTCGTTGTAGCTGTACTGCATATCCTTTCTTTCAACGAAAGCCGTGGGGAATTTTGCAGTAGGGTTAAAAGAAGTTTCAACTACAGAACCTGTAATAACGTTCTTATACTTTGTTCTTACGAAAGCAGCGCCCTTTCCGGGTTTAACGTGCTGAAATTCAACGACCTGAACAACCTGTCCGTCAAGTTCAAAAGTCACACCGTTTCTGAAATCACCTGCTGAAATCATTATAATTTACCTCCATTAATAATGCGATTTTTATACTAATCCCTGACCCAAATGATAGCTGTCAAGATTTTCATCAGGTTGATTGGAGATTAGTATTATATTCCGATCAGGACAAAGCCGAACAAACATCGGCAATTCACAAAGTCCTGATCAATTATAAGTATATTTTACCACATTTTTTTGATTTTGGCAATACCTTAATTAATAAATTACAAAGATATTATATTTTTTGCACTTTTCGTCATATTTATACAGCCATTTTCGGTCAAAATGACAAAATCCTCTATGCGAACGCCAAATTTTCCCGCAATATAAATTCCCGGTTCGATAGTAACCACGGAATTTGCATTAAGCGGATTTTTATAATTCGGAGACGCATTAGGCTTTTCATGTATCTCCATGCCGACTCCGTGACCAAGGGAATGCCCGAAATACTCGCCATATCCTGCCTCTTCGATAACGCTTCTTGCAATATGATCGAGATGCTGACCGCTGATGCCTGCCTTTGCTGCGTTTATCGCGGCATTTTGGGCTTCGAGAACGATATTATAGACCCTGCGCATTTCTTCGCTTGGTTCGCCGACGCAGACCGTGCGCGTCATATCGCTGTGATATCCGTTATAAACCGCGCCGAAATCCATCAGCACAAATTCACCGCGGCACACTTTCTTATTTGAAGGCACACCATGCGGCATGGAAGTATTACTTCCGGCAAGGGCTATCGTATCGAACGACATTGCCTCCGCGCCGTTTATCATCATCAGACGCTCCAGTTCAAGCGCTATCTCACGCTCCGTAACGCCCTCCCGAATAAAACCGAGTATGCCGTCAAAAGCCGCTTCTGCGATCTCCTGAGCCTTTTGTATGCATTCAAGCTCGGATTCGTCCTTTATCATTCTCATGGAATTTATACTGTTGCTGAGAACGTCTGTATCGATTATCTCGATATCCTTAAAGAGTCTTTTCAGCACATTCATCTGGCTTACCGTCATTCTCTGGGATTCTATCGCCATATTACGGACGCCGCGGCTGTGAAGAAGTTCCCCAAGCTGAGCATAAAGCTTTTTCTGTTCGATAACTTCCGCCGAACTTACCGATTCTCTCGCCTTTTCGATATAGCGGAAATCTATAAAAAGATACGCCTTGTCTCTAAAAGCAACGACCGTTCCGTCCGAAGATTTCATTCCCGTGAAATACCGCCGATTCACGTCCGAAGTTATCAGCGCGCATTCGATATTCTGCGGCAGACATTCAAAAAGTTTATCAAACTTAGTCATAACTTACAGCTCCGCCATCGCCTGAACGGCAAGATAATAACTGAGAAAACCGAGTCCGCAAATACTGCCTCTGCAAACGGGCGCGATCACGGAATTTGCTCTGAAACCCTCACGCGCGTCGATATTGCTTATATGCACCTCGATAACAGGTATCTTTATGGCGGCAATAGCGTCGCGGATAGCATAACTGTAATGAGTATACGCGCCTGCATTAATAATTACGCCGTCAAAAGAAGTACGAGCGGCATGAAGCTTATCTATGATAGCGCCCTCATGATTGGACTGGAATATTTCGCATTCAAGTCCCTGTTCCTTTGCACGATCTATAATATTGCTGTTCAGCACATCTATCCCGGCATTTCCGTAAACTCCGGGTTCTCTTTCGCCGAGAAGATTAAGATTAGGCCCATGTATTATAAGTATTTTTTTTATCATATATACTCCTTATCGTTTCTACTCATTGTATGTAATTGCCCTTACATTTCGCCGTTCTATATATTTTCCTCCGCCGCAGTAGATACGCTTAGGCATAAGAGGATATTCTATAAGACGCCGGATCTGCAGAAGTCTGCTTTTCTTGCCTCCGATAGGCATGGTATAGAGCATTTTTATTTTAAAAAGGTTAGCGCCCAGAACATCTGTAAACATCTGATCTCCGACAGCCGCCATAGCGTGTTTGGGGAGTCCCATTTTCATTGCCGCGCGGCGATATCCTTTTTTGAAAGGCTTTTTGCTGTCGCTGATATATTCAAGTCCGACCAGCTTTGCGAAAAGCTGCACGCGAAGCCTGAAATTGTTAGACATGATCACAAGCCTGATGCCATGGCTTTTCATGCACTCAAGCCATTCCGAAACGCCCTCCGCAGGCATAGGATTATTATGATCAGCAAGGGTGTTGTCTATATCGAGAATAAGCCCTCTTATTCCCATTTTATGAAGCATATCGGGGGAAATATCCGTTACCCTCCGAAACGCAGCCGTTACATTGAAAAGCATATTTACTCCCCTCAATTCAAAGATCCGCCAATCTTCCGAATCAAAAAAATGAAAAAGCGGACTCAGACGCCCGCTTTTATCAACATTCTTATAGCTGCAAGATCAATACTTGCGCTTACGAGCTGCCTCAGATTTTTTCTTACGCTTAACCGAAGGCTTTTCGTAGTGCTCTCTCTTACGAACTTCAGCAATAACGCCGTCCTTAGCACATGATCTCTTAAATCTCTTGAGAGCAGTGTCAAGTGACTCATTCTTGCCAACACGTACTTCTGCCATTTATCTTTTCCCTCCCTTGTTCAGAGGTTGCCCTTTGGAACCCCGGGCTATATATACCAAACGCCCTTGCAGACGTCGGTCAACTATACCTCAAGATCATTCTTTTTGGAATGAACATAAATTTATTTTACCATATTTTATCTGATATGTCAAGCTTTTTTTTATTTTTGCAAAAATTCGTTATTTTGCTACAATATTAACAAGCTTATTTGGTACATATATCTGTTTTACAACGTTTTTTCCGTCAACGGCTTCCTTGACTTTGGCGTCATCCATTGCAAGAGAGATAACAGAATCCTTTTCGGAATCGGCAGGAACATTCAGCTTAGCTTTAAGTTTGCCGTTGACCTGTACAACGATCTCGATAGTATCATCTTTGCAGAATTCCTCATTATAGGATATCCAGCCCTGCTCGCTGAGAACCTTGCCGAATGTCAGGCTGTACAGTTCCTCGGAGATATGCGGCGCAAAGGGATAAAGCATTGTCGCAAACGCGCCCAGTTCCGCCTTTGTAATGCTTCCAACATTGTAGATCTCGTTGATAAGAGCCATCATAGCCGCGATAGCCGTGTTGAACTTCATTGCCTCGATATCTTCCGTTACCTTCTTTATCGTCTTGTGGAATGAAGATCTGAGTTTTTCGCTGTAATCGTCGCCGTCAACAAGGATATCCTGCAATCCCCATACTCTGTCGGCAAAACGCTTGCAGCCCTTGATGCTTGATTCGCTCCACGGAGCAGCCTTTTCATAATCGCCCATGAAGAGAACATACAGACGCAAAACATCCGCGCCGTATTCTTCAACAACATCGTTTGGGTCGATAACGTTTCCGCGGGATTTCGACATTTTCTCGCCGTCAGGGCCGAGAATAAGTCCCTGAGCGGTTCTCTTTGCATAGGGTTCGGAAGTAGGTACAAGTCCCATATCGTAAAGGAATTTATGCCAGAAACGGCTGTAGATCATATGTCTGGTTACGTGTTCCATGCCGCCGTTGTACCAGTCAACGGGCATCCAGTATTTGAGAGCCTCTTCCGAAGCGAATTCCTTATCGTTGAGCGGATCGCAGTAACGGAGAAAATACCATGAAGAACCTGCCCACTGCGGCATTGTATCAGTCTCGCGGCGCGCGTCCTTACCGCACTTCGGGCATTTGCACTTAACAAAGCTTTCGATCTTCGCCAGAGGGCTTTCACCGTCCGTACCGGGTTCGAAATTCTCAACTTCAGGCAGTTTCAAGGGCAGTTCGTCATAAGGCACGGCAACCATTCCGCAGGTATCGCAGTGAACGATCGGGATAGGCTCGCCCCAGTAACGCTGACGGTTGAACGCCCAGTCCTTCATCTTGAACTGTACGCCCTTTTCGCCGCAGCCAAGCTTTTCGAGAATTTCAAGAGCTTTTGCAATGGCTTCCTTTTTATTGGAAATGCCGTTCAATTCGCCCGAATTAACAAGTTCGCCCTCGCCCGTGTAGGCTTCCTTAGAAATATCGCCGCCCTTGATAACTTCAATGATATCGATTCCGAATTTCTTAGCAAAATCGTAATCGCGCGTATCATGAGCCGGAACAGCCATTATCGCGCCCGTGCCGTAGCCCATCATTACGTAATCCGAAATATATATCGGTATCTCCTTGCCCGTGATCGGATTTACAGCCGTAAGTCCCTCGATCTTCACGCCCGTTTTATCCTTTACAAGCTGCGTTCTTTCAAATTCGCTCTTCTTCGCGCATTCTGCCTTATAATCGTCAAGAGCCTGAATATTCGGAATAGAATCGCGGTATTTCTGTATCATCGGGTGTTCGGGAGCGATTACCATAAACGTAACTCCGTAGAGAGTATCAGGTCTTGTTGTGTAAATTCTCAGCTGCTCGTCCTGCTCCTTGATCTTGAAATTCACGAACGCGCCCGTGGACTTGCCTATCCAGTTTTCCTGCTGAAGACGAACGTTCGGAAGATAATCGACCTCGTCAAGTCCCTGAAGAAGCTTGTCGGCATATTCGGTAATGCGGAGATACCATACTTCCTTGGTCTTCTGAACGATATCGCTATGGCAGATGTCGCATTTTCCGCCCTGAGAATCCTCATTGGAAAGTACGACTTTACAGCTGGGGCAGTAATTTACATTGGTTTTATCGCGGAAAACAAGTCCGTTTTCAAACATTTTCAGGAATATCCACTGAGTCCACTTATAATACGTTTCTTCTGTAGTATCTATAACTCTCGACCAGTCAAATGAAAATCCGACAGTTTTGAGCTGCTGCGTGAATTTCTCGATATTCCTGTCGGTCACGATACGAGGGTGGATATTTTCCTTGATAGCGGTATTTTCCGTAGGAAGTCCATAGGCGTCAAAACCTATGGGGAAAAGCACGTTATATCCCTCAAGACGGCGTTTACGGCTTATAACTTCCAGACCGGAATACGCCTTGATATGACCGACGTGCATTCCGTGTCCCGACGGATATGGGAATTCTACCAGAGAATAGAATTTCTTTTTGCTGTGATCGTCCGACGCCTTGAAGGTATTGTGTTCGTCCCAGTATTTCTGCCATTTGGCTTCAATCTTTTTATGATCGTATCTGCTCATGATTCTTCATTCCTTTTGTATTTAAAATTTTAAGATTTAAACAACTGATCTATCTCGCTCCATTTATTTGTAAAGTGCTGACGCACATTTGGAGGGAGAACAAGCATAAGGCAGGCAAGAACGTCAACGCCGCCTTCAAGCAGGTAAACAACATATTTCCAGTTTTGGAAAATGCCCATGATATTGCCCGGCAAATGTATCAAAACCGTCAGTCCCAATACCGCAACGACTACATAATTAAGATACTGCAAGCCGCTGAACATTGCCGCAAAAAGGACAACAGCCTGAATAATTCCGCCGATATCTATTCCGCCGCCGAGTATCATATTAATGATAACCTTTAAAAACAGGTATGCGCCGATAATTATAACGACTGCCCTGCCCTGTGAATTATTCGTTTTCATTATTCGCCCTCCTTAGTCAGAAGCGGACTTATATCCACCTGCTCGCCGTCAGCCCATAATCCTTCAAGCTGATAGAAATTGCGCGTCTCCTTGTAGAATACGTGTACGATAATGTCGCCGTAATCGAGGATTATCCACGTATTTCCCGTATCCGCTTCACGGCGGAGCGGCTCTATGCCTTTCTGAGAAAGCTGAAATTCCACTTCGTCGGCAAGCGTACGCGCATGAGTGTTGCTCGTACCGTTTGCAATTACAAAATAATCAGCAAGTATCGTCAGATCGCCGATCTTTATCGCCTGAATATCCTCTCCGCGCTTGCTGTCGAGAGTTTTTACGATAAGTTCAAGTTTTTCCTGTTCAGTCATATTTACCCTTCTTTCTGCCATCCTTGGACATTCGGATCTCGTGGCGGTTCTGTAGCCGTTTCAAGTTCCTCAAGAGTTATACCCGTATCATCATACAAATTGTAGCTATAATCGGTAACAAGCTCGACTATAGACGTATCATACTCCGTCATGTCCGTCTGATATGGTCTGTAATATTTATTGAGCAGATCAATAGTCGCCTGCTTATGAACCGAATATACCGAATACGCATTGCCGTCGGCGGCGTAGAATATCGCGTCCTCGCCGGGAACCATATTCACCTGCGCGTCCTCCATGGAGATAGTCGAAGCAAAATCGGCTATCTTGCCGATATCGCCAACGGAAAGATCGGTATACATAAGTTCTTTGTCATATATTTCCTTGATGTAGCTGTAAAGTTTAAGTCTGCCCTCTTCTTCAACAATATTCATCAGCTTATTCATAGCGGCAGCCATGAAACGCCGCTGATTCTGCATTCGTCCGATATCCCCCTGAAGCCATTCTTTACGGAATCGCATGAACCATTCCGACTGTTCGCCACTAAGCACGACGTCTCCTGCGGGAATAACCTTTTTCGGTTCAAAGACGATCTCGTTGTCGATATGAATCGGGATTCCGCCGAGAATATCTATTATCTCAACAATATCGGGGCAGGTAGTCGTAACATACGCGTCGATCGGTATGCCGAAATTTTCCTGAACCGCATTTACAGTACGCTGAATAGGCGGATTTATCTCCGGATTACCCATTGTGTAAATGCTGTTGAATTTTTTCGTTACCGACGACGTATAGTCGGGCAGGCAGGTATCTCGCGGTATCTGGAGAATGTTCAGCTTGCCGTTTCCGATATCGAACTGAAAAATCCACATGATATCGGTGTTGTATTCATCGGGTTCAAATCCGAGGAAAAGTACGCTGTACTGACCCTCAACAAGCTGCGGCAGATCGAGTCCGTCGTTGTAGTCCATATCTACCTTATCATAGTTTATGTTAAGATTATTCTGAATGCTTCCCTTGTCAAGCTCGCCCTCTTTAGCCATAGGCGTCTGTTTCTTAAAATAATTTATCAGCGAAATATTTCCGCCGCCTTTCACATCGACAAATATCGGCACATTGAGAACCAGCCCGAATATCACGACTATTGTCGCTGCAATCGCAACGAATTTTATTGCCGCGTCCTTGAATGAAAATTTCCTGCGGCGTTTTTTATTGTCATCATCGTAATTGTCATATTCGTCATCATAGTCACGCGGTATTCTGTTGGCGGCACGCTTTTTCGGCGGAATTCTGTTTTCCTCCGCAGACTCTCTCCGCAAAACTTCACGTCTGATCGGCTGTTCATGAGAAACCGCCTCATGTTTTCCGTGATATTCTGAAGGAGAGGCTTCATACTTTCCATGATATTCGTCAGGGTCAGCCTCATATTTTCCATGATACTCATGGGGAGCAGCCTCATGTTTTCCATGATATTCATTGGGGTCAGCCTCGTACTTGCCGTGATATTCATTGGGGTCGGCTTCGTATCTGCCATGATACTCATTGGAAACAGCCTCGTGTTTTGCGTGATTTCCGCTGTTATTCAGCCGAGGAAGTTTCCTCAGCGGTTTTGGACTTTCATTATTCCTGTCCGAATGAAATTCGTTATTTTCCATTTTCATCCTCTTTTCGCTCCGTAAGTCTGCTGCCTTTATTCTTTCATCAGGCGTGTATAAAAATTATAGCCCTCAACTGTACATAACGGAAGCATACCATCTTTTTTCACAACACTTTTTATCGAAAACGCAAACGCCTCCAGCATGGCTTTATTCAGGTCGGAATACACCAGTTTGCGCATTTTTTCAACATCTTTATAGCTGCGGTCTGCCGAAACGAGATCGCCGAGATAAACTATTTCCTCAAGCCGCGTCATACCTGCTCTGCCGACGGTATGAAAACGAATGGAATTAATTATATCTATATCTTCCACTCCAAAAAACGTTTTGACAAAATATGCGCCTGCCACCGCATGCCATAGAGAACGGGTTTCGAGTTCTTCCCTGCAAACAGCAAAGCCGCTTTTCAATACAAGTTCTTTCTGCTCCGAACCCGAAAGTTCCTTACAGACGTCATGAAGAAGCCCCGCAAAATAAGCCTTATCGGGATCTTCGCCATATTTTTCAGCAAGCTTTCTGCATTCAGCTGCAACATTCAAAGAATGCTGATATCTTTTTTGTGATAGATTTGCCTTCAGATATTTCTTTTTCTCTTCAGCATCGTAAAACAAAAAACATCACCTACTTATATAAACTATTCAGTGTTATATATTGTACTACATTTTTGTCAAGATAGCAATAGAAAATCTCATTTTTTACAATTTTTTTTCTAATTTCCGTAGAAGATATTTCCAGAGGTTCGGCGCGGCAAATGATAATTTTGCCGAATTTACGCAGTTTCTCGGCTTTTTCCTCTAATTTTTCATTATCTCCCTTTTCCCGCGATACAACAGCCAGAGTGACGTTTTCGAGTATTTCCTCAAACCGATACCACTTTTCAAACATCATCAGCATATCGCTGCCGACAAGGAGATACAGTTCGTCGTTTGGAAATTTCCGACGGAATTCCTCAACAGTATAAACGGTATAGCTTTTTCCGCCTGCATTCAACTCATAATCGCACGGCTCAAGCTTCGGGTGATTAATGCAAGCCAGCCGCAGCATTTCAAGTCTATGCTTTCCGTCGGCATATTCCGCACTCGAACGGTGAGGGCTTACAGCCGACGGAACGAGATATATCTTATCAAGTCCCAGTTCCTCCGCCGCCGATAATGCCAGATGAATATGCCCGTTATGAACAGGATTAAAACTGCCGCCGTAAATTCCTATTTTCATATTTTTAAACCAATTACTGAACTTTCCATGGTTTTACTCCATCAGTCCAGCCCTTTGACTTCCAGTATTCGCAGTCGGCAGGATTCATACCGCCTTTGCGGTTAAACATACTCATAGCATTGAATAAAATTCTTCCCTTGAATCCTACTCTCGACTTTATTCCGGATCTCTTTATTTTCGCGGCAATACGGTCTGTTTTTCTTTCAATTTTCTCTTTGACCGACGAACTTACCTGATCCCATGATACAGCTTTTACCGCGATTCCGATCGAATATATTTTAGGGATACCCCAGAAAGAAAGGCTGTCTTTCATATCCTTGTTTGCAGATTTCATTCCTGCGCCTGCCGCCGTAGAAATAACGACAGCCTGCTTTGAAAACATTTTTCCTTCGGGACGATGAACAAGCCATCGCCAGCCGTAATGATCAAGCCACGCTTTCATCGCGCCTGTACAATGGTAAACATATACAGGCGACGCAAGAATTATTACATCCGCCTCATCGATCTTCTCCGTGATCACATTCAGTTTTTCATAGTGAGGACATAATTTTTCGCTTTTTTCAAAGCACTGCGTACAACCGCAGCAAAAATCAGAAAAGTCATTCGGCAGAAAAAATTCTTTTATATCCTCATTTTCGGCAATTTTCCCTGCAATTATCTTGGCAATATTATAAGTCGAGCCTTTATGAGCCTGACCATGTACAATGACAACCTTCATTTCAAGATCTCCCACATTATTTTGTTTTAGGGATATTCTCGATGACAGGCTCTTTGGGGTTGCGCTTGAAAAGCACAAATCTGCTGCCTATGACCTGAACAACGTCCGCTCCCGTCTGTTCCGCAACGGCGTCGGCGGCTTCTCTCGAAGTCCAGCCGGAATTATCGAGAACGCGCAGTTTTATAAGCTCCCTCTTGCGAAGAGCATCGTTTATTTCCTTGCAAAGCTGTTCCGTAACGCCGCCCTTGCCTATTTGAAAAATCGTCTCATATTCCGCAGCAATACCGCGGAGATACGCTCTTTGTTTACTTGTCAGCATTTAATTTTCACCTTTCTATTCCACTTTAAAATGATCGCATAATTTTTTTAACGCCATACTTCTGTGGCTTATTTTATTTTTCTCATCGTCGGTCATTTCAGCCATAGTTCTGCCGTCATATACGAATATCGGGTCATAGCCGAATCCGTTTTCGCCCTGCTCCCTAAAGCCTATAACGCCTCTGCAAACTCCCTCGAATGTAAATTCTGAATTGCCGTCAACATATGCGATAACGCAGCGAAATTCCGCATGACGCTTATTTTCGGGAACGTCTTTCATTTCGTCAAGCAATTTTGCGCATTCCATGCCCTTTGGAGCATATCTTGCCGAATAAACTCCAGGTCTGCCGTCGAGAGCGTCCACGCAAAGACCGCTGTCATCGGCAATCACGGGCATTCCGACCGCTTCATAGACCGCTTTCGCTTTTATCATGGCATTTTCGGCAAACGTAGTTCCGTTTTCTTCGGGATCGCAGTTCGCTCCCGCTTCGCGCTGAGAAATCACATCTATTCCCAGCGGCGCAAGTATCGCGCTTACCTCGCGCAGTTTATTGGCATTATTCGTCGCCAATACAATTTTTTTATTCATCGTCGCCGTCCTTCTTTCCAAAGAGTCTGCTAAAGAAGCCCTTCTTCTTCTTTTTCTCAGGTTTTGCGGAATTATCGGATTCCTCAACCGCTTCTGCTTCCGTTTCGGGGATAATTTCGGGTTCTGCTGCCGGTTCCGGTTCGGAGATCGTCTCATGTTCAGCTTCTTCGGCAGCTTCACCGACAGCTTCATTAACCTCTTCCTGCGGCTCTTCATATACAGTTTCTTCGGAGATCAAATCTTCCGCAGGCGCATCTTCGGAAATCTCCTCCGCAGTATCCGCTGTTTCATCATATTCCTCCGCCGCTTCTTCATATTCAGGTTCAGCAGCATTATCCGCTTCATTTTCAACAGCTTTTTCCGCAGCTTTATTTTTAGCGCTTTCGAGATCAAAGAGAGCGTCCACGAACATATGGCTGTCAAAGGGCTGTAAATCGTCGATCTTCTCGCCCACGCCTATAAGCTTGACGGGGATTCCAAGTTCGTTCTTGATTGAAATAACGATACCGCCCTTAGCCGTGCCGTCAAGTTTGGTAAGTACGATTCCCGTAATCGGCGCAGTTTCGCTGAAAAGCTTCGCCTGACTTACGGCGTTCTGACCCGTGGTAGCGTCCAGAACGAGAAGCACTTCGCGAGAACATTCCCCAGCCTTATTGTCAATGATCCTGTTGATCTTTTTTAGTTCCTCCATAAGATTTTTCTTATTATGAAGTCTGCCTGCGGTATCGATGACTACAACGTCGCAGCCACGCGCTTTTGCCGCTTCGAGGGAATCGTAAACGACCGCTCCGGGATCGCTTCCCTCTGCGTGTTTAACTATCTCCACTCCTGCGCGGTCAGTCCAGACCTGAAGCTGATCTATGGCGGCTGCGCGGAAAGTATCGGCGGCTGCCACAAGGACTTTTTTGCCCTCCTGCTTGAACTGGTGGCAAAGCTTTCCTATGGTAGTTGTTTTTCCCGCGCCGTTTACGCCGATCACCATGATAACGGCAGGCGAAACGCTGAGATCAAGTCCCGTATCGTCGCCCATTATCTCGGAAATGACCTCGTATATCAGTTCCATAATATCATTTGGGTCTGTGATTCCGCGCTCCTTGACTTTCTTCCGCACTCTCGTACAGATCTCAACCGATGTTTCAACGCCTATATCGCTCATGATCATCTGCTCTTCAAGTTCTTCGAAAAGTTCCTCGTCTATTTTGGTAAATGAATTAAAGATTCGCTGAAGTCCGCCAAGAAAATTTTCCTTGGTTTTTTTCAGTCCCTCAGCAATTTTTGAAAAAATTCCCATATATTCCTCCGTTTATAGCATGATCGTAAATATCATGCGGTATCGTCGCTAAAATCCACCTGTTCCATTTTCAGAAGCTTTGATATGCCGTCCTCCTGCATTGTTACGCCGTAAAGCACGCTTGCTTCCTCCATTGCGCTCCGCCTGTGTGTGACCAGAACGAATTGCGTAGTATCGGTAAATTTTTTGAGATACTGAGCGTATTTTCTGACGTTCACCTCATCGAGCGCAGCGTCTATCTCGTCAAGAATGCAGAACGGCGCAGGACGCAGCTTCAATATGGCAAAATATATCGCTATCGCCACAAAAGACTGCTCGCCGCCCGAAAGCGAGATAAGATTTTTTATCACCTTGCCCGGCGGTGCGACGCTTATTTCGATTCCCGATTCAAGAACATTTTCGGGATCGGTCAGGATAAGTTCAGCCTTGCCGCCGCCGAAAAGTTCCACGAAAATTTCCTTGAAATTGGAATTTATTATCCGAAAACTTTCCGCAAATATCCTGCACATTTCTTCGGTAAGACTGCTGATTATCTTCTCAAGTTCGGCTTTCGACCGCTGAACGTCCGCAAGCTGCTCTGACAGAAATTCATATCTTTCCGAAACTTCGCGATATTCCTCAATAGCGTCCACATTTACGCTTCCGAGCGCACGTATCTTATTTTTCACGGCGGCAAGCTCCATCTGCGCCGCCGTAATATCCTCCGCTTTTTCGGCAAACTGAACAGCTTCGGAAAACGTCATCTCATATACGTCCATAAGCTGCCTTATAATGCCGTCAGAATCGCGGGTTACAGCCTCTCGGCGCTCTTCAAGACGAGTGATCTCGCCCGAAAGCTTCTCCTTTGCATCGTTAAAAGCCTTCATGCCTTTCTGTATCTCCGAAACAAGCCGATTCTGCTCCGTATGAGCCTTCCTAAAACGCTCTATATCGGCAGAATAAGCGTCCGCATTGGTTTTCATCGCTTCAAGTTCGGCTTCAAATCTTGCAATATCGGCTTTTTTATCGGCGATCATTCTGTTTCGTTCGGCTATCTCCGCCTCAAAGCGTTCCGCGCCTCCGTCAAGTTCCGAAAGTTCCGTATTTATGCGCTCTATTTCCGCTTCCTGAGCCTGTATATCCTTTACCAGCTCCATATTGCGTATTTTAAGCAGCGACATTTTTTCGGAAAGCTCCGCACGTTCCATACGCAGTTTTTCGCGGTCTTTCTGACCGTCGGCGAGTCTTTCCTCGGCAGCTTTTATCTCGGAATCAAGTTCCGCAGCCGATTTTTCAGCGTCGGCGCAAGCCTGATTTGCCGCGGAGATCTTACGTTCAGACTCGGAACGCTGTCTGCCGGCGTTTTCAGTCTGAGAACCAAGCTGTTCAATGAGCGAACGAAAGCTTCCCTGCTCCGCATTAAGCTTCATCGTTTCGGAATCCAGTTCCGCCTGCCGTGATCTTGCGCCCTCCATATCATAGCGGAGTTTTTCGGATTCCGCACGGAATTTTTCCATTTTTCCGCCGATATCCTCACGCTGACGCTCCAGACGCTCGATCTCGCGGTCAAGAGTTTCTATTTCGTTTTTCCGCGTAATGATACCCACGGATTTCTGCGCAGAGCCGCCCGTAAACGAACCGCCTGCATTTATCACCTGACCGTCGAGCGTAACTATGCGGAATTTATATCCATATCTTTTGGCAATCATCGTCGCGGAATCTATATCCTCGGCAATGACTATCCTGCCGAGCAGCGAAGTGATGATTCCGCCGAATCTGCTGTCCGCGCCGACAATTCTATTGGCAATGGCAACGAATCCCATGCAATCCTCAACGCCGTTTTCCCGAAGTTCGTATCCCTTGACCGACGTTATCGGGAGAAAAGTCGCTCTGCCGCCGCGCTGCTCTTTCAGAAAACGAATGCATCGCTTTGCAATATCCTCATTTTCAACGATTATGTTCTGCATCGCTCCGCCCAGAGCCGTTTCTATCGCCGTCGCATAGCAGGGTTCAACGCTGATATTTTGAGCGACCGTGCCGTAAACTCCGCTTAATCTTCCCTGTTTCGAAGCCTTCAGAACCTGCCTTACGCTGCCCGTAAAGCCTTCCATATTCTTTTCGAGATCGCTCAGCAGTTTTTGTCTCTGCTGCGCGCTTTTCAGCTCGTAAAGATTTTTTTCGAAATTCTCTTTCGCGCCGTCAAAATCTTCCTTACGCGATCGGTAAAGGCGTTCAAGACCGCTGAGTTTATTTTTCAGCGACTCGCTTTCTGCGGAATTTTTTTCCAATATTCGGTCGTTTTCCTTGATTTTCAGCTCATATTCCGAAATAGCGTTTTCAATTCCGCCTGCTCCCTCCAGAAGTTCCTGAAGCCGTTTTTCCTCGTCGGCAACGGTCTGTCTTGCTGATTCGGCAGCAAATTTCAATTCACTCTGCCTGATATACAGCGCATTTATCTCATTGCCTGCCTGCTCAACGGATTCCCCGATACACGAACTTTTTTTCTCAGCGGCTTCAAAACGCTCCGTAACTTCGCGTATCTCTTCGATAAGTTCCTCTTTGGCATTTTCAAGACTGCCGATTTTCGCCATGCATTTTTCAATGCGTTCGTTAAGTTCAATCTTCGTCCTTTCGGAATTTTCAATATTTCTACGTGCGACGGAAATAGCCTCTTCACAATGACCGATATCATTCTGAAAAACGGCAATATCAGCTTTTTTCTGCGAAACCGACTGCTCGTCTTCAATCATTTTTCGGCGAAGTTCGTCGGATTTCATGGTGCATTCCTGCATACGCCGATAGCATTCCTGCAACTTTTCTTCTTCCCGAACAATATCATTTTCGGTATTTTCATATTCGCTCCTGCAAACAAGGAGTTTTTCCTCAAGCTGATCGAGTTTCTGCCTGAATTCGTCAAGGCGCGTTATCCAGACCGAGATTTCCAGTTTTTTGCGTTCCTCAGCCAGTTTTATGAATTTATGCGCTTTTTCGGACTGGAGTTTCAACGGTTCGACGCGGCTTTCCAATTCCGAAAGTATATCTGAAAGACGCTGTAAATTTTCCTGCGCGCTTGAAAGTTTCCGCTCCGCTTCCGCCTTTTTGTAGCGGAATTTGGAAATTCCGGCGGCTTCCTCGAAAATATCGCGCCGCTCGCTGCTTTTTGCGCCGACTATTTCCGCTATCCTGCCCTGTCCGATTATGGAATAGCCGTCTCTGCCGAGTCCCGTATCCATAAAAAGCTCGTTGATATCCTTTAAACGGCAGGCTCGCCCGTTTATCATATACTCGCTTTCGCCGCTTCTGTAAAGCTTTCGCGTTACGGCAACTTCGTCCTCCGCGACGTTCAGCCTGCCGTCGGAATTATCAATATTCAGCGTAACAACGGCAAAACCCATTGGTTTTCTTGCAACAGTACCGGAAAAAATAACGTCCTCCATTTTATTTCCGCGAAGCGTCTTGGTCGATTGCTCGCCCAGAACCCAGCGGACGGAATCGCCGATATTACTTTTTCCGCTGCCGTTAGGGCCTACTACCGCCGTAAGCCCTTTGTCAAATGTAAGGCTGATTTTATCGGGGAACGACTTGAATCCCTGTATTTCCAGCGATTTCAGATACACAGCTTCACCTCAGTTCAACTTCATATTTTGCAATACTCTCATCGCCAATGATTTTCACTTCTATGCCTTTTTTTTCAAAATAAAGAATATTTGATCTCCGCTGCCCGACCGCCTTGCTGATACATGACTTATTCACAGCAAAAACAAAATCTTTTTTTCTGTCACGCATACTGAGAAAACCTCTTGTTGTTTCAAGTTTACTGCAAATAATATCAGTCATTTCGTTTCTGTAAATATATGCTTCACATAGTTCACGGAAAGCGGGATGATAGAATCCTCCTATCATATCTTTTTCTACAAACTCGCTCGCATGAAGTCCGCATTTGATAACTTCTATACCCTCTTTTTCAAAACGTCTCAGCATCATTGCAGCAGTCGATATAACAGCCCTCATTTTTCCACGCTTTTTCACGGGAACATACTCTCCTGACTCATACAGTTCAGCAAGCTTAGTACCTTTGAGAATGACAACAGGATATATCCTTACCGTATCAGGGTGAATTCCAATAATTTTCTCCATTGTCTCATATTCTTCTGAATAATGACTTTTATACAGCCCTATCATCATCTGCAAACCGAGTTCAAAGCCGTATTCCCGTATTAATGCACTTGCTTTATAAACGTCCTCAGCCGTATGACCTCTTTCATTCGCCGAAAGAACGATATCGGACATTGACTGCGCGCCCAGTTCGATTGCGGTAACGCCGTATTTTCTCAGTATATCGAGAATTTCGGGAGTTATACAGTCGGGGCGTGTGGAAATACGTATTCCCTTGAATTTTCCGCTGCCGATAAATTCGTATGCGGATTCAAGAAGTTCGATCATATAATCGCGCTGTATCGCTGTAAAACTTCCTCCGAAAAACGCGATTTCGGTATTTTCGGGCGACTTTATTTCGCCGATCGCCTTAGTACAGATTTCGCGCACATCATCGCCCGACGGCGCTTTCTGCGTACCGCTTATCGTGCGCTGATCGCAAAAACTGCATCTGTGAGGGCAGCCGATATGCGGTACAAAAATCGAGATATTAGCGTGTTTCATATCCCATAAGCTCCAGAGCTTCTTTTGCGGCAAGCTGCTCGGCTTCCTTTTTGCTTCTGCCCTTGCCCTTGCCGATAACCTGAGAATTCAGCATAACTTCCACAACAAAACGCTTGTTATGATCCGGTCCTTCCTCGCCTATGAGAACGTATTCCACCTTTTCTTCGGGATTTTTCTGAACGACTTCCTGAAGAACTGTTTTAAAATCATCAAAAACAGGCTTTGCGCTATGACCGATATCCTTCGGCATAAAATGCAGGATATGTCTTTTTGCGGCTTCCATTCCGCCGTCGAGGTAGATAGCCGCTATGACCGCTTCAAATGCGTCCGCAAGTATCGAGGGACGCTCTCTTCCGCCTGTATTCTCTTCGCCTCTGCCCAGCAGCAGAAACTCTCCGAGATGTATCTTCTCCGCAAAAACATGAAGACTTTTTTCACACACAAGCGACGCCCTCAGCTTCGTAAGATCGCCCTCCGCAACACTGCGCAGATGAGTATACAGATACTCCGAAACGACGATGGAAAGAACGCTGTCCCCCAGAAATTCCAGACGCTCGTTGCTTGCCGAAGAATGCTTTTTCTCGTTCGCATACGAAGAATGCGAAAGCGCCTGTTCAAGAAGCTTTTTATTTTTAAATGTATATCCTATAATTTCCTCTAATTTTTCAGAATTATTCATTTTTTTCCGCTCCTTTGCCGACTGCGGAAGAATCCGTATTCAGCTTTACATATTCCTCGATAGACTCGATCACTTTTCCGTCAACGCATTTTTTCGCCTGACGGACGGCATTATAAAACGCCTTTGCGTCAGAACTTCCGTGAGCCTTTATGACGGGCTTTTTAACTCCGAGCAGCGCAGAACCGCCCGTTTCACGATAATCCATCTGCTTTTTGAACGCCTTGATCTTTCCGAGCGAAAATAACGCTCCCAACGCCCCGATACCAGAATAAAGCCATTTTACTCTTCCGCCGAAAAACGAACCCATTCCCTCGTAAAGCTTGAGAACGATATTTCCTGTAAATCCGTCGGTAACGACTACCTGACATTCGCCCTTCGGAAGATCGCGAGCTTCGATATTTCCGATAAAATTAAGCCCCGATCTTTCCATAAGCTTATAGGCTTCTATCTCCAGTTCTCTGCCCTTGGTCTCCTCCGCGCCGATGTTCAGCAATCCGACTTTCGGGTTTTTGATACCCATTACTTTTTCCATGTATGCGCTTCCCATGACCGCAAACTGAACGAGCATTTCGGGGCGGCATTCCGTATTTGCGCCTGCGTCGAGAAGAATAAAGTTTCCCTTATCGGCAGGCAGTACGGGAGACGGCGCAACACGCTTGATACCCTTGATTCGCTTGACGATAAAAGTCGCTCCCATTACCAGCGCGCCCGTGCTTCCCGCGCAGACAAAAGCGTCGCCTTTGCCCTCGGCAAGCAGTTTCATACCGATAGCCATGGAAGTATTTTTTCCCGATTTTATGATCTCTTTCGGCTCTTCATGAATGTCGAATACATCGTCGGTATGAGCGATCTCCATTCCGCTAAGATCGACGCCGTTATCGGCTGCGCATTTTTTTATAACGCTTTCGCTGCCTGTCAGAATTATCTGCACGCCCAGCTCCTTTACAGCCATTGCACAGCCCTTTATGACTTCGAGAGGGGCGTTGTCACCTCCGAAAGCGTCAACTATTATTTTTGCCAATTCTTTCAAGCTCCTCTCTCAGCGCGTTCAATGCCCGATTCGCATAAACGCCGTACTTCTCTTTCTTGTCGCGGATTCTTACGCCGATATCGGGAAGAATCCCCATATTTGCGCCCATAGGCTGGAATTTTCCGCTGTTGAAACTGTCGCTGATATATGCCGAAAGCGCGCCCGTCATTGTTTCGCGCGGAAGTTTCAGCGGCTCAAGACCGAGAATCCTGCGCGCAGTCGCAATTCCTGCAATAATACCGCTTGCAGCCGATTCCATATAGCCCTCAACGCCCGTTATCTGCCCTGCAAAGCTGATATTCTTGTTGCTTTTCATGGAAAAATCACAGTCGAGAAGTTCGGGACTGTTTATGAACGTATTTCTGTGCATTACTCCGAATCTCATGAATTCGGCGTTTTCCAGACCGGGTATCATTGAAAATACCCTTTTCTGCTCGCCGAATTTAAGATTCGTCTGAAATCCCACCATATTGAACAGCGTAGCTTCTTTATTTTCGCGGCGAAGCTGCACGACCGCATAGGGACGTTTTCCCGTGCGCACATCAGTTATGCCGACGGGCTTCATAGGCCCGAATCTCATCGTATCCTGACCGCGCGACGCCAATTCTTCAATAGGCATACAGCCCTCATAAACGCTGAAAGGGTGCGTCTCAAAATCTTTAAGCTGAACACGCTCCGCCGAAATAAGTTCCCTGTAAAACGCAAGATATTCGTCTTTTTCCATAGGGCAGTTGATATAATCGGCGTCCCCTCTGTCATAGCGCGAGGCGAAAAAAACTTTCTCCTTATCGAGGCTGTCATAAGTCACGATAGGCGCGGCTGCATCGTAAAAACTCAGTCCTTCGCCGCAAAGCTCCTTGATTTTTTCAGCCATCGCTCCGCCCGTAAGAGGCCCTGTCGCGATTATGACGATTCCATTCGGCAGTTCAGCAACTTCTCCGCCAACGACCTCAATAAGCGGATTTTCGCGTATCTTAGCAGTTACGCTGTCGGAAAATTTCTCGCGGTCAACGGCAAGAGCGCCGCCTGCTTCCACGGAATTCGCCTTTGCGCACGGAACTGTCAGCGAGCCGAGCATTTCCATTTCGGCTTTCAGAAGTCCGGCTGCCGATTCCAATCTGGCAGCCTTTAATGAATTCGAGCATACCAGCTCGGCAAATCCGCCGTATTTATGAGCAGGACTGAACTTTTCTGGCTTCATCTCAAAAAGCCGAACATTTATACCATAAGATGCAAGACTCCACGCCGCTTCGCAGCCTGCAAGTCCTGCGCCGATAACATTTACCGTTGCGCTCATTTTTTCAGCTCTCTTTCGTATCCGCAGCCCTCGTTTTCGCATATCAGCCTGCCCGATTTTCCGCCTTTGTTGAAAAGAGTTTTGCCGCAGTTCGGGCATAATTCGGCGGTGGGAACGTTCCACGTCATAAAGTTGCAGTCGGGATAGCCCTCGCAGCCGTAGAAACTTCTGCCCTTCTTCGATTTTTTAAGCAGCATTTTCTTGCCGCAGCGAGGACAGTTTCCGTCCGTCTCCGTTACGATCTTTTTCGTGTTGGAGCATTCCGGAAATCCGGGACAGGCAAGGAATTTACCGTATCTGCCGTACTTGATGACCATATTTCTTCCGCAAAGCTCGCATATAACGTCGGTCTCCTCGTCGGGAACTTTAACGCGCTTGCCCTCCATAGCTTCTTCGGCTTTTTGCAGGTCGGCGGCGAAACCGCTGTAAAATTCACGAAGAGTCGATACCCAGTCTTTCGAGCCGTTTTCAACTTCGTCAAGGCTGCTTTCCATATCCGCAGTAAATTTAGCGTCAACAATCTCCTTGAAATGCTCTTTCATAAGTTCGGTTATCACTTCCCCGAGACTTGTGGGCTTCAATTGCTTGCCCTCATGCTCCACATACTGCCTTGCGGTGATGGTGGTGATAGTCGGAGCGTAGGTACTCGGTCTGCCTATCCCGTTTTCTTCCAGCGCCTTGATAAGCGAAGCTTCCGTATATCGCGGAGGCGGCTGAGTAAAATGCTGATTTCCGCTTATCGACTTTAATTTGACTTTATCGTCAACGGCAAGGGGCGGCAGCATTTTCTTCACGGAATCCTCTCCGTCGGTCGATTCCTCATAAAGAACGGTAAATCCGTTGAATTTTACAGAATATCCCGTCGCATGGAATACGCAGCCGTTTGCGGAAATATCGGCGGAAACCGTATCGAGCAGAGCGTTCGCCATCTGACTTGCAATAAATCTTTCCCATATCAGTTTGTAAAGCTTATACTGATCGGTAGTAAGCCCTGATTTAACTCTTTCGGGAGTGAGATCGGGAATAGACGGTCTTATCGCTTCATGGGCGTCCTGAGCGTTGCTTTTCGTTTTGAATGCACGCGGCTTTTCGGGCAGATAATCCGCTCCGTAAACTGTTTCTATATACTGTTTTGCAGCCGCTTTTGCCTCGTCCGAAATACGCAGGCTGTCGGTTCTCATATACGTTATAAGTCCGACCGCGCCGATTCCCTCGACGTCGACGCCCTCATAAAGTTCCTGAGCGGCTTTCATGGTGCGTTTTGCGGTAAAGCCAAGTTTTCGGGAAGCTTCCTGCTGCATGGTGGAAGTGATAAACGGCGGCGCAGGCTGCTTTTTCGTAACTCTTTTTTTCACGGAAGTAACGGTATATTCCGCGCCCTCAAGGCGTTTGAGCAATCCGTCGGCTTCCGCCTGATTCGGTATTTCAAGTTTTTTTCCGTCAACCGAAACAAGCGCGGCATCGAAAACTTTTGACGAGGACGGAGCGGTAAATTTCGCGTCGATCGACCAGTATTCTTTCGGAACAAATTTTCGTATTTCATTTTCCCTGTCGACCACGAGCCTTACCGCAACGGTCTGAACTCTTCCCGCAGACAAACCGCGCTTGACTTTTTTCCACAAAAAAGGGCTTAATTTATAGCCGACAAGTCTGTCAAGAATACGTCTTGCCTGCTGCGCGTTTACGAGATCGATATCTATTTTATGCGGATTATTCATACCGTTATTTACGCCTGTTTTGGTTATCTCATTGAATGCGACGCGGTTATCATCGTTCATATCGAGTTTCAAAAGCTGCGCTATATGCCAAGATATAGCCTCTCCCTCACGATCGGGGTCGGTAGCAAGATAAACTTTTCCGCATTTTTTAGCGTGCTTTTTAAGTTCCTTGATAACGTCTTCCTTACCTTTCATATCGGTATACTGAGGCTGAAAATCGTTCTCCGTATCAACTCCCAGCTTTGATTTCGGAAGATCGCGGATATGACCCATCGAAGCGATGACTTCATAGCCGTTTCCAAGATATTTCTGAATCGTTTTCGCCTTTGCGGGCGACTCCACTATAACTAAATCTGACATTTACATACCTCTTGAATCAACTGTTTATTGGCAGTTATGTTCTGCCTATCGAAAATCTTTTGCCCGGAAGCGCCTTTACTGCGCCTGTCATTTCCATTTCGGTCAGCTCCGTCGCTATCTCGGAAGCGTCAATATCCATTTGCAGCGCGATCTCGTCTATATCGGCGTCGCCTGCTTTGAGTATTTCAACTATATTGCGCTGAATATCGTTTAAATTCGCTTCATTATCGATAACGCTTATCTCGTCCGCAGTTTCCGAATACAGCTCCCTTTTATTTTCCATATAAGAAGAAAGCTTCATAAGGCGGTCGTCCGAATCCGCTCCCGCCACACTTGCAATGCCTTCCTCAAAAAGATCTGTTCCGTTTCTTTTCAGAATATTTTCTGATTCCGAATTGATCTCGTCATGCAGCGGAGCATTGGATTCAAAGCATTCCAAAATACTTTCCGCACCGAGAAGAACCGACGCTCCGTCGCGTATCAGATCGGAATTGCCCTTATAAGCAGGATTCATAATATCCGCAGGCGGCAGAGTGAAAACTTCCCTGCCCTGTTCCGCCGCGAATCCCGCCGTTATAAGCGAGCCGCTGCGTTCGGCAGCCTGAAAGATAACCGCTATTCTTCCGAGAGCCGAAAGAATTCTGTTTCTCCTCGGAAAATTCGAGCTACGCGCAGGAGTTCCCGGCGGATATTCAGAAATAAAAACTCCGCCGTTTTCGAGTATCTCTCTGCGATATCCAAAATTTTCGCGCGGATAATTAACATCAACTCCGCAGCCCATAACGCATACCGTAGGTCTGCCGATATTAACAGCCGCCATATTAGCCGTAATGTCCGTACCGACTGCAAATCCGCTTACTATTATGACGCCGTTTGCAGCAAGTTCGCGGCAGATACGCTCGGTCGTCCTTATGCTGTATTCCGATGCGCTTCGAGTACCTACGACGGTAACTGTCGGCGTTCCGAGAACGCAATGGATATTTCCCCTGTAGTAAAGTACCGCAGGCGGCACGTAAATATTTTTAAGCTGCAAAGGATATGTTTTGGAATCATAAGCGCATATACCTATATTATTTTTCTCGCAAACATTTATTATATATTCGGCGTTTGAAAGATCGGTATTCTTGATAATTCTCATTTCTCTCTGAGATAAATTCAAGCCGTTTACGCCTTTTTTAAGCGCGAAAAAAGCTTTCTCGGCAGTTTCAAACATACTCATTATCTGCCAAACGCGCCGACTTCCTATGCCGAATACCAATGTAAGCCATATCCAATATTTAGTTTTATTCAAAACGCTCACCCCTTTTCATTTCCCACATTAAAATTCCGCAAGCCATAGCAGCATTAAGAGAATTGATAGTCCCGCTCATGGGAATCGTGACGCGCCTGCTGCATCTCATAGCGATATCCCTCGGCAAGCCGCTTCCCTCGTTTCCTATAAATACGGCATGACTGCCCTTGAATTCGCAATCCGTGATCTTTTCCGCGTCGCGATCGATAACGGACGCCGAAGCCGTTATGCCGTTTTTCTCAAGAATTTCAAAAAGGCGTTCAGTATCGTTCTCAACGGCTATCTGCATTCTGAATATCGAACCCATAGTTGAGCGCACAACTTTCGGGCTGTACAGTTCGCAGCTGCCTGAAAGTATAACGCCGTCTATTCCAAGCGCGTCGGCGGTGCGTATTATCATGCCGACGTTTCCGGGGTCTTGCAAGCCGTAAAGCACGATATATCTGCCGTTTTCAGCAAATCTCAATGTATGCTCCGACGGCATTCTGCATATTGCAAAAACTCCTTGTGTGGAATCTGTCAGAGCGATTTTTCTTCCAAGTTCATTTGAAATAACAATTGTTTTTGCGTTTCTCAAATCAGCCTGAAAAAAAGCTTCCCCATATTTTTCAAAAGCCTGCTTCGTCATTATAAGATGCGAAAGACCGCTGTTTTCCTTAACAGCATCCTCAACAATGCGCATTCCCTCCAACACGAATAAGCCGTACTGAAGCCTTTCTTTTTTCGAGGAAGAAAGTTTCTGATACAGCTTGATAACAGGATTGTCTTTAGATGTGATAATATTTTCCAATAGTTCATGCCCTCCGTCGAGAACTTGTTTGCGGCAGCATCACAAATAAGCAATGCTGCCCTATAACAAAACACGCTCTTATTCAGGGCGTGTTTTCATTAATGATTAGAGTGCAGCCTTAGCCTTTTCTGCAATAGCTGTAAAGCCGGCAGCGTCATTGATAGCGATCTCGGAAAGCATCTTTCTGTTGAGAGTGATGCCCGCCTTCTTGCAGCCGTTCATGAATGTTGAGTAATTCATACCGTTCATTTTTGCGGCAGCGGAGATTCTTGTAATCCAGAGCTGTCTGAACTGTCTCTTCTTCTGCTTTCTGCCGATGTAAGCGTAGTTGCCGGACTTCATGACAGCCTGCTTAGCCATCTTGAAATGCTTGCTCTTTGCGCCCCAGTAGCCCTTAGCGAGTTTTAAAACTTTATTTCTTCTCTTGCGAGTCATCATTGCACCCTTGATACGTGCCATATTCTTCTACCTCCGATATTAAAATTACGTAAACGGTTTGCGAAATATCCCTACAGATTACATATAAGGAACGAGCTTCTTGATTGTAGGAGCATTTGCGCTGCCTGCAACGCCTGCGTTACGAGCGATTCTCTTACGCTTTGTATCCTTCTGAGTAAGTCTGTGTCTCTTGTTAGTGTGCTGATACTTAACCTTGCCGCTTCCTGTAACCTTAAAGCGCTTTTTTGCGCCGGAATGAGTTTTAACCTTAACCTTTGCCATTTAATGTTCCTCCTTATTTAAAGACAAGTTAATTACTTGCTGGTTTTGGGACTTACGAACATAACGATGCTGCGTCCCTCCATTTTAGCCGGCTTATCAACAGTACCTGCTGCGGAAACTGCCTCTTTGAAGCGGTCAAGCAGTTCTGCGCCAAGTTCGGGATGCGCGATGGCTCTCTTGCGGAATCTTACCGAAACCTTGAGTTTATCCCCTCCCTGAAGGAACTTGACAGCCTGATTAACTTTTGTTTCAAAATCATGGGTATCTATCGTGGAAAACATTCTGATCTCCTTAATAGAAACGATCTTCTGATTTTTTCTTGCTTCCTTTTCGCGTTTAGCCTGTTCAAAGCAATATTTGCCGTAGTCCATAATGCGGCATACGGGCGGTGTTGCCTGAGGAGCGATCTTAACCAGGTCAAGATCCTTATCGTAGGCTAATTTCTGGGCTTCCTTAGCGGTCATTACGCCAAGCTTTTTTCCTTCATCGTCGATAACGAGAATTTCCTTATCTCTGATATCTTCGTTGATCTGCAGTTCCTGTTTGCTAATGTTCAAGCACCTCCGGTTAAAAAATAAAACGAGTGCAGACTGATCCACACTCGTACAATACGCAATGATACCAAAAGATATCCACATATTGACCGTTTAAGCCGAGCCTGACGGTGAGAACGGATAGTTCTGCTTTGTTTTCTTATGGTATTATACTACATTTCTCGGCAATTGTCAAGGGCGGATAATATTTTTTGTCAAATCTTACAATTTTTCATTCCGTCAGCTCCTTGATTTTATCCCAAATAGCAAAACGCACTCTGTATTTTTTAGGCTGATAAAGTATATCGAGTTCCTCATCCGAAAAAATTTCTTCCGCCGATCTGTCGTTATCCATTTTCTCATCGCCGCAGGCAGCCGGAATACACAAGGGCGGATACATAACGCACCACCAGTTTTTTCCCTGCGCAGAGCCTATCTTAACTCGGAGAGCGCGGTATTTGCCCGACGGCATCGTTATATCGCCGTAAACTCTTTCATCGAATTCCACGTCCGCAAGTTCGGCGGTCACGGGCAGATCGCAGCCGTTTTCGCGCAGTACGGATTCGGCTGTTTCCACGATTTCGGGCATTCTTTCAGCCGCGGTCAATTCTGCCTCTTCAAGAGAATCCGCCTCCTCAAAGATTCCGCATTCAAGCAATGCGTCCCTGACTTTCAGCTTTAGTTTCTGATCGTATTCGCTGTCGGAATCCGCAAGGATATGAAGCCGCAGAACGCTTCCCCGAAGCTGTTCCAGACGTCTGCCGTCCCTTATTACCGCGATTCCGTTTGAAATAAGTATTGTAAGGATAAGACCTGCCGCAAAAATAAATGCTGATGTTTTTTTCATTTTTATCACCTCGACTATCAGCATTGACGTCGGCAGGCTGAATATTCCTGTTTTTGAATTTTTTTTACGCCGTTATACGTCATCTTTCTGCAAAATTGTACGGCGCATTATGGATTATTTTGAGAGAACGGGAAAAAATTCCTTGAAAACTGCAAAAATACGTCATATTTTTTGGCTTTACCCTTTGTGAAAAATATTCTAAAATATACTTACAAACAATCACGGAACTTGTTTCAGCATGACTTGTGCAGTTTGTGCAGTTTTGATGTGAGCTACGCGAGTACTATAGAACCTAAAAAGGTCACATACAAACTGCACAGAATACCGTCATGCAGTCAAACAAGCCGACAATCAAGGAGAAAGTTCAATGAAAAAATTTATTATCGTCATGACCGCAGTCGTTATAATGTTCTTTATGCCGCCTATCCGAGCCTCCGCCGCCGAAAAAAGCGGATATGTGTACACCATTATTAATAATGAAGCGACCGTCACGGGATTTACGGGAGAACCCGTTTACGTCGAAATTCCCGAATCTATCGAAGGCTGCCGCGTTACGGAGATTCGCGATAATGCGTTTTATGAGTGCGGTTCTCTCAAACACGTAACTATTCCCGATACCGTCGAAAAAATCGGGCATCATGCGTTTTATGCCTGTTTTTCCCTCGAAAGCATATCTCTCCCCGATTCCGTTTCCGAAATAGGAATGGGCTGTTTCTGCGGCTGTTCGGCGTTAAATTCCATTTCGTTGCCCGAAAATCTAAGCAAACTCCCCGATTCCTGCTTCCGAAGCTGTACAAGCCTTAAAATTGCCGCTCTTCCGCAGAGCATTACGCAGATAGGAGATTTCTGCTTTTCGGGCTGCACTTCGCTGACAACCGTATCTTTCGGCGACGAAGTTACTTCTTTGGGCGACTGCTCATTCTATATGTGCGATTCCCTTAAAGGAATATACGTTCCGCCGTCCGTGGAAAATATCGGAGTGTGCGCAATCGGCTTTATTCCGACGGAATCGGGAGCAGCTCCTCTGGAAGACTTCACGCTGCTTGGCATGAAAAAATCAGCCGCCCAGAATTATGCGGAAAACTGCTCGCTCACTTTCGAAAATGCGGAAGATTCCGTCCATGCTTTCGCTATCAGGAAAGTCAGCGGACAGCGCGTGACAATTCCCTCTGTTTTCGTAATCTTCGGAGGAATTTTACTGATACTTGTTTCGCTGATGCTCTTCAAAAAGCGTAAAAGATTTAAATAATCATAATTTCATTAAAAGCTTCATGTAAACTATTGATTTTTCTTGAATAATATGTTATAGTTATATTAAAATTATTGTCTGCAAAACACAGATATATTACATGGAGGGATGTAAATGTTCAAACTCAAAAAAATTCTGGCAGCAGCCGTATGCGCGGCTATGGCGGTAAGTTCCTGCCCTACGGTGTTCTTCGCCGACGCCGCCGACGCTACCGTCGAAAATTCGGGGCTTGACTATGACTATGCACGCGCTCTGCAATATTCTATATACTTTTATGACGCCAATATGTGCGGCACGGAAGTTGCGGATAATAACCGTCTGTCATGGCGCGGAAACTGCCATACCTACGATTCAAAAGTTCCGATGCAGCCTGCAAAATCAGGAGACGGCTATCAGAACGGCACTAATCTTTCGCAGGCTTTCATGGACGCAAATAAAGACGTTCTCGACCCCGACGGCGACGGATTTATCGATGTTGCAGGCGGTTTCCACGACGCGGGCGACCATGTTAAATTCGGTATGCCCGAAAATTATGCCGCCGCAACTCTCGGCTGGGGATATTACGAATTCCGCGATTCTTACGTAAAAACAGGTCAGGACGACCATATCGAGACTATTCTCCGCTACTTCAACGACTATCTCATGAAATGTACTTTCCGCGACGACAGCGGCGAAGTTATCGCTCATTGCTATCAGGTCGGCGAGGGCGGAATAGATCACGCTATATGGCAGTCGCCCGAAGTTGATACCATGGTTCGCCCCGCTTGGTTCTTAACGGCTGATAAGCCCCAGACGGATTATGCAGTTTCCGCGGCGGCTTCTCTTGCTATCAATTATCTCAATTTCAAGGATACCGATGCCGAATATGCCGAAAAATCCCTTGATTACGCCAAGGCTCTCTGGAAATTCGCAAACGACAATCCCAAGGAATTAAGCGATAATGCCGACGGTCCGGTGCAGTTCTACCAGTCGTCAAAATGGGAGGACGATTACTGCTGGGCGGGCGCATGGCTCTTCCTTTGCACCGAGGATAAATCATATCTGGAAGACCTTATGCCTTATGTCGATCTCTACGCTCCGTCAGGTTTCTGCTATAACTGGAACGATATGTGGGGCGGCGCAATTACCCTGCTCGGAATTATCGACGATAAATATCCCGAACTTAAACTTCAGGATATGTACCGCACGGCAAATAATAAAACTCAATACGAACCGGCTGATTTCTGGGAACAGGTATACAAATGCTATCCCACATGGAAGGCTCTTGAAACTCCGGGAGGATATGCTTTCTTGTTGGTATGGGGTTCTGCACGATATAATACGGCGATGCAGCTTATCGGTCTTATCTATGATAAGTACAATAACGACGGCAAGCCGGGCGAATTCAGCGAATGGGCGCAGGAGCAGATGCACTACATCATGGGCGACAATCCCCTTAACCGCTCTTATATCGTAGGATATAACGAGAACTCCGTAAAATATCCTCACCACCGCGCGGCTTCGGGACTTCTCACGGCAGAAGATACAAGAGAACAGCGTCATGTACTCTGGGGCGCGCTTGCAGGCGGACCCGACGGCGCCGACGAGCATAACGATACTACAAACGACTGGATATACAACGAAGTTACGATAGACTATAACGCGGCTTTCGTAGGTGCCTGCGCAGGTCTTTATGAATTTTTCGGAACTCCCGATATGGCTGTTACAGCTAATTTCCCTCCCGCTGAAAAGGATATTCCCGGTGAAGAAGGCGGCAAGGGTTATTGGGTAGAAGCCTGCGGAATCGACGATCTTCACAGCGACGGTTCGGGCGTTACTAAGGTTTCATTCAAGGTAATGACAGGCTCAAACAAGCCCTCAGATAAAATTTCGGTACGCTATTTCTTCAATACAAGCGAAATGGAAAAAGGCGTCAGCAGCGTTACGGAGATAAAGGAACTGTACGATCAGTCATCTGCCGAAGTTGAGGGCGCGGACGGCGTAATAAGCGGGCCTTTCGCCTATAAGGATATGAAGGACACCTACTACGTCGAGATATCATGGGACGGCTATTATATAGCAAATTCAGGTAAAAAATACCAGTTCGACGTCGGAATGTACTACGGCGACAAATGGGATCCCTCTAACGACTGGAGTTACGACGGACTTCCCATATTCAAGGAGGACGACGCATTCTTCGGAAACGGAAACGAATTGAAAGTTGATAAGATATGCGTTTACGACGACGGCGTTCTCGTCGGCGGAACTGAACCCGACGGCACTACAGCAAGCGAGGAAAATCCCACAAAACCGCCTGTAACTACGGATAAGCCGTCAGATATCCTCTACGGCGACGCCAACTGCGACGGTAAAGTTGAAATCGCGGACGCTACTCTTATTCTCCAGTATCTCACGAATAAGGATGAATATAATTTGACCGATAAGGGACTTAAAAATGCCGACGTATGCGGAAACGGCGACGGAGTTACGGCTCAGGACGCGCTCACTATCCAGCAGGTCGACGCCGGAATTTATAAATTGGAAGAACTTCCTGTTAAATAAACTTAAAACCGCACTCCATATGAAGTGCGGTTTGTTTTTTATTCATCAAACAAAGGCGTGGAGAAATATCTTTCAGCAGTATCAGGAAGAATCGTCACAACCGTTTTTCCCTCTCCCAGTTTTTCGGCAAGCTTCAATGCCGCCGCAACATTAGTTCCGCTGGAAATACCGCACATAATGCCCTCTTTGCTTGCAAGGTCTTTTGCCGTCTGAATAGCTTCGTCGTCGGTAACAATATATATGTCATCATATATATTCTGGTTGAGAATATCGGGGATTATTCCGTCGCCTATGCCCATCTGCAAATGCGTACCGATATTTCCGCCTGCAAGAATAGCCGCATTTTCAGGCTCTACCGCCCATATCACCATGTCGGGATACTGCGATTTCAGCGTTTCTCCGATTCCTGTAATAGTTCCGCCCGTGCCTATTCCCGAACAGAATCCGTCTATCCTGCCTGCCGTCTGCTCTAATATTTCAAGTGCGGTATGATATTTATGAGCATATATATTATTAACATTGGCAAACTGCTGCGGCACAAATACATTTTCATTTTCCTCCGCCATTTTCAGAGCGGTATCAAGGCATTCCTGTATGCATCTTCCGATATCGCCGTCGTCATGGATAAGCATGACCTCCGCGCCGTAATGACGAACGAGCTTGCGGCGTTCTTCGCTGACGGAATCGGGCATGATTATGATAGTTTTATACCCTCTCACCGCGCCCACCAGCGCAAGCCCGATACCCTGATTGCCGCTTGTAGGCTCAACGATTATCGTATCTTGATTTATCTTTCCCTCCGCTTCGGCATGACGTATCATATTGAAAGCGGTTCTGGTCTTGATAGAGCCGCCTACATTCAGCCCCTCGAATTTGACAAGCACTTCTGCGCTGCCGGGTTTAACAAGCTTGTTAAGCCTTATCATCGGCGTATGACCCATAGCTTCTATAATATTATTATATACCATTCTACTGATTTCTCCTCTAAAAATATTTCTATACCATTATATTACAAATTAATAAAAAATGCAATAGTTTTGTGGTGACAGTCACGCAAATCAATTTTACTATTCCGTATTATATCAGGAAACTCCGTTCTCCTGAACCTTTTGCATAGAGAATAGTCTCTATCGTCCCTGTAAATTGCATTTCGTACCCTTCTGGGTACGAAATGTAATTAATATTGGGATT
>DETO01000079.1 GCA_002362135.1 Ruminococcus sp. UBA3286
TTGATGAAAGCGATATTGAAAAAATCGCGGAGGAGATTCCTCCTCTTGATTCAAAAGCAAAAAAAAGAATTTTAAATCGCAGTCTTAAAAAGATGAATTGCGATGAAATGATCGATGATTTTGAACCTGAAATCACAGTATCAGGAACAGAGAAGATCACGATTTCCCGATTTAAATCTTTCGCAGTAACGGCAGCGGCATTTGCAGTTGTTGCAGCAGGTATATCAGGCATAGCGCTGATCAATAAGAATTTGCGCGGAACTGTTGAGTCGACTCTCGAAAGCAGTACAACGCTGGTCATGTCAAGCGATTCAAAAGAGCGTCAAACACGCATAAGCAATGAAAAAAGTGTGATTGCTCAAACAGATATGACTAATGCTTCTTCCGCAGTGAAAATTATTTCTGAATCGCGGATTCCGACGGTTCAGACGGAAACTTCTACTGTTGTCAGCGAGGTAAGTATGCCTGAAAATACCGACGCAGTATCAGACGTTCAGGATACGGGGGCAGCCGAGGGATTGCCCAAAAATTTGATCGGTATCTGGAAAAATGAATATCTTAGCGAGCCTCGTTTTATCTCGATAGATGAAAATGGAAATTTCTGTACATATGATGAAAACGGTGCGGAATCCAACAGCGGAACGATAAGATTTAGCAGGGCAGCTGAAAACGATCAGCAGTTATATTTATTGACGTCTTATGAAAATACGCTTAATTTTGAATTGTGTATGGGTGGAGACAATTATTTTCATTCCACGGATTCTGAAATCTCGCTTTCTTATGAGAAAATTGGCAGTGAATTCGGCGTTCCCATAATAAACGATGATAATTTTTGCGGAAAATATGAAATGATGAATGGTGGAAACAGCATTGAGATCGTAAAAACCGGCGATAATTTATACTCAATCGAGCTTTCTTTTTATCGTGTCGCTGCTTTTTCAGACGGCATTGGAAGTGTTGATGAAAATGGCAATTTGACTTTTTCAACCGGAAGCGTTACTGGTGCGCCGCCGATCAGCGGACAGATAATTCCATGGGAAAATGGAGTTTATCTGAAGATAACGGAATCAGAACACACGTATATTCCTGTGGATTCTCTTCCTGTTGAGGAATGGGAAAATTATCTTTATTACAAGCAGAAATAAAAATCAGCCCCGTATTCATTTGTTTATGAATATGGGGCTGATTTTATGATTCTTTCTGAGGTTCGGATTTTTTTATTAATCTGCTCATTATCGCGCAGACGGCAAACAATATGATTCCCACAACTACAGACGCTATCGAGAAAATCATGAATTCTGTTGTAATATCTTTCATGAGAGTGGTGTATGCCGTGAAAATTTGCGGCTGTTTAATTGTGAAAGCGCTGAAATAATCAGAAACCAGCAGATAAATGCACGGAACAGCGCCCATCGCTCCGGATACAACGGCGGAAGTCCCTATCCAGTAAGCAAGATCTTTTATTTCCTTTATATTTATAACAAAGAGAATAATCGCCAGAGCTGCGGAAGCGATGAGGCTCAGTCCAATGGCAAGCGGAAGTTTCTGATACAGCGGAGCAGCCTTTCTAAGAACCCCATGACTGTCCATTGCTCCGAATTTATAGATATCGCAGTATTCCTCAATAATCGTGTACGCGGATTTTTGTGCATTCCTGAGTTTGACGTCGTAATTATTATCCTTTTCATATCCGATACTTTCGGCATATTCACTGAAAAAATCAGAAATACTATTTTCCAGTTCTGTATTGGAAATGTCAAATTCGCCTCCGACATTTCCGTTAAGAGTGGAAAATCCGCTGTTGATCTTGAATTGAATAATATCCGAGAGATATTCTTCATCTATGGAATTCATGTAAACATCTGCCGGAATTCCCGTCGTATTTTTTCTGTTGTTAAAATAACGATTCAATTCGTTTTTGACCATAGATGCGATTCCATTTTCGTTGGCGTCGGAAATAAGTTTATCCGCCTTTACGGAATTGACTGTGATCGCTGCAAATGAACACATCAAAGTGAATACCAGAAGTATTGATATTATGAATGAACCGATGTAAGCGGCAGGTTTTTTCATTATTCATCCGCCTCCTTTTTAGGTTCATAATAGTGACTTTCCTCAAGATCGCATATAAAGCCGATACGCTGATCCGACGCGCCAAGAATGTCATTTTTGCAGGTATAAAGAGTCAGGCGGTCGTCCGTTGAAACAGATACATATTTTCTGTTGGAACTCTCAAAAGCAATTTCCTCGCGCACCTTATAAATGAATTCACCGTAAACGGTATTAAGCGTGACAGTATCGCCCTTTTTCAGTTTATCGAGATCTGCAAAATAAGTGTCAACATGAGCGCTGATTACGGAATTTCCCTTTTGACCGGCAAGTACGGAACTTGAAGCGTGACAAGCGCCATGCTCCAGCAGTTCTGCATTACTTCCCCAGTAAACAGGGATATCGATTCCCAATTTTTCAGAGCGAAGTATTGCATAAAGTTCGCCGAATTTCGGGCGAATAATTTCGCCGTCGCTGTAAGTTTCGCCATCATGTTCGGTGTCGATTTCGCTTTCGCGGATAACAAGACCCGTTTCATCGGATACTCCTGATTTCAAACTGTCCATGAATGCAAGATTCGCAAAAACTTTAAGCTTGTCCGCAGGTTTTATCATTGCAACCGCAGTAATTCCGACGCATATTGCAGCAACAAAAAAAGGTGTTGCAATATGGATAATTGCGGAACTCTTTGATTTTTTATTTTTTTCCTTATCCATTTATCAGACTCCGTTTTCGCTTTTAAAGCATTTTTTTACAAGTACGAACATACCTGCCGCGCCTGCAAGTATCAGAGCGGCTGCTCCTGCAAAAATTCCTCGACGGTCGTAACCGGTATTCTCAACAGTTTCCTTTGCTGAACTTACCGCGACAAGTTCACCGTCTTTGTTTTTTATAGAAAGAACAACGTTTTCGTCGGTGATCTCGTCAACGTTTACATTCAGACCGAATCCGTTGGCAATATCCGTAATTCCGTCGATAACTTCCAATTTATTGTCGGTAGGCATTTGCTTGAGCAGGTTTTTATATTCTTCAGGTGTGAGATTTTCCATTATGACAGCCTGCTGTTCGGGAGTAAATGTGCTGAGATACGTCTGTTTATCTTCATACGACATAGCCATAAAATCGTCTGCGCTTATACGTGTAAAAGTTTTGCCGTCGGGAGTTGTAAGCGTTATCTGAGTGGAAGGCTTATCGTCCTTATTCGGCTTGGAATCAGCAACAGTTGTGACAACAGGCGGTTTAGCGTCCGGATTATACGGAACAGTAGTTGAAACGCTTTCCATCTGAGCAATAAACTGCGCTAAAAGATTATCAATCTCTTCAGGAGGATAAAGCTCCGGATTGGCGTAATATTCATTCCAGCACTGCTGAATGGTTTCTTCAGAAACCCCGTAGCTTCTTGCGACAGCGGCGGCTTCTTCGGGAGTTGCGGCAGATGCAGAAAGCGGAACTGCGGCAATGCTGATAAAAGCAGCAGACGCTGCAATTAAACTTGAAATTGATTTTTTTGTCATATTATTCCTCCTGTATGGTGATAATGAATGCATAAATTCTGACTATACTTATTATAACCTCTAATCGCTATTATGTCAATGAATTTTACGTGAAAATTATGTGGACAGGTTCTCAAATTTCAGATCAATGATATCATCAATGGGGATAGCCGTCCCATTTGTTAATTTCAACATTCTTACTTCCATATCCAAAAAGCGGAAATTTCCGCTTACAGTTACGTATTTACCGCCTTTTTTCGTATTATCAGCGACGAAATACGTAATAGAAATATTCGGCTGATCGCTGCCGATCTCCGACAGAAGCTGAAAAGCTTTATCAAGAGCTTCAAGCTCATCGTCTGTAAGCTCGGCTTTTGAATCTAAATATCGTGACGCTTCGTCGATTTCGTCTTCAAAACCTGTTAGCGCTTTGAACGAAGAAAACTGCGCAGCACGGCTTGTCATTGACATCTGCTTATGTTTCGCGGAAACATGATGGGGGAGATCAATAATATGCTCATATCTCATGCCTTATGTCCTCCTACCTGCCCGTTTCGTTCGATTGTTGTTGCGCCTTCCTGCAAATTCATGCCTTTGAGAACAGCATTTTTCCCGAAACGCTCTTTAATGCTGATAACAGCTTTTTGTATTGATCTTTCTTTTTCATCGGATTTTTTCTCAGCCTGCTGTCTGCGTTCCATCTCTTCCGTATCGGAAAACAGATCAAGCTGAACGAATTTTTCTGAAACGTCGTTTTCCGGTTTGATATGATTTGCTACAACATACATTCTGCGAACCTGCAAATTCTTGTCTACGATCTGCCGATACAGCGTTATCACCGCATTCATGATTTTTTTTGTGGAGGAGGTATAGTTTTCAAGATTTATCGAACCATGCGCTGATTTTGGAATTTTTCTGCCGTATCGGTCTTTTTCAAATTTCCCATTAAAATCTTTTGGGATTCCCTCATTATCATAGCCGACCGTCAGCACGATCTGATCGGTAACGATTTTCTTTTTAACGAGTTCCAGAACCAGCAGTTCTGTCATTTCACGAATTATAAGCTGACCGTTTTCAAAACTATAAGCGCATGAAAGAACCTGTCCCTGACTGATACTGCGGTTTTCGGGGACATATTCCTTGGCAGCTTTAATTGTACACGGCTCCCAGCCCCATGCATGATCAATCAGCAATTCTGCATTTATCCCGAACAGCTTATATAATTTTTCTTCATTATACTCCGAACACTCCGCAACATCGCCCATTGTGTACATACGATTGGCTTCAAGTTTTTTTGCGATTCCCTTGCCAACGCGCCAGAAATCTGTGATAGGCATATGTTCCCACAATTCGCGGCGATATGTCATTTCGTCAAGTTCGGCAATGCGCACACCGTCTTTATCGGGCGGCATTTTCTTTGCCATTACGTCCATTGCGACTTTTGCAAGATACATATTCGTGCCGATTCCTGCTGTTGCGGTAATTCCAGTCTGTTTCAGAACGTCTTGTATCATGGTCATTGCAAGTTCGTGGGCAGTCATTTTATAGGTTGTCAGATATGCGGAAACATCCATGAAAACTTCATCAATAGAATAAACCAAAATATCTTCAGGAGCGATATATTTCAGGTATATATTATAGATCTCAGTACTGATCTCCATATATTTCGCCATTCTCGGCGGTGCGATTATGAAGTCAAGTTCCAGCGATGAATCAATATTTAATTCCGACGCAAGATGTGATTTCCCCGTAAATTTACGATAATGATTTTGTTTCAGCCGTTCTCTGTTGACGGCGTTTACTTTTTGGATAACCTCAAAAAGCCTTGCTCTGCCCGGAATTCCATAAGCTTTCAGAGATGGTGTGACTGCAAGGCAGATCGTCTTTTCAGTTCTGGAAGAATCCGCCACAACAAGATTTGTATTCATAGGATCAAGCCCATGGGATATACATTCTACAGATGCGTAAAAACTTTTCAAGTCAATGCTGATATACATAATTTCACCGCCTTATTCTTTACTTAGTATACCATATTTGCGATGAAAAATCAACTATAGTATATATTTAGAGCGTGTTCACAT
>DETO01000036.1 GCA_002362135.1 Ruminococcus sp. UBA3286
TACCATATTAAGTTTTAAATGTCAATTATTCAAAAAAATTTCAAAATCCCTTGACCTTTGATCAAATTTATGTTAATATTATATTAACATTATAATTATTATTAAAGGAGATGCACTATGATCAAAAAATTAGTCTCGGGAGCGGTTTCCGCTGCTGTTCTTGCCGCTTCCATGGGAATAGTTCCAGCTTCCGCAAACGCTGTTGAAAATATCAATTACGCGGAAGCTCTGCAAAAATCGCTGTATTTTTACGAAGTTCAGCAGGCAGGCCCGCTTCCCGAATGGAACCGCGTCGAATGGCGAACAGATTCGACTATGATCGACGAAGTCAAAGGCGGCTGGTATGACGCAGGAGATCACGTAAAATTCAATCTGCCTATGTCATATTCCGCAAGTATGCTCGCATGGGGACTTTATCAGTATCCCGACGGCGTAGAAAATTGCGGTGAAATGCAGAATTATGTAAACAATCTTGAATTCGTTCTTGATTATCTTGCCGAATGCGACCGCGGAGACGAGGTAGTTTATCAGGTCGGAAACGGTCAGAAGGATCACACTTGGTGGGGTCCAGTCGAACTTTACCAGTACGGCATGGAGGACAGCGGCGCATCTTATGAAGCAACGCGCGAAATTTTAGTCGGTTCAGACGGCTGTTCGGCTGTTATCGGCGGAATGTCCGCTGCTCTTGCGGCTGGTTACTGCGCTCTTGACGGACGTATCGACGAAGCAAAGCGCGAAAGCTATCTGGAGCATTCGATAAATCTGCTGAAAATAGCCGACGCTTCCCGAAGCGATGAGGTTTATAATAATTCCGACGCTCAGGGATTTTACCGTTCAAGCCATTTTTATGATGAATTGTTTTACGCCTCAAATTGGCTGTACATTGCAACAAAAGATAAAAAATATCTCGATCAGGCAGCTTCGTATATTCCAAATCTCGACAGAGAACTTGGAGACAGCACTCAGCTGAAATACACATGGGGACATTGCTGGGACGACGAAATGCAGGGCGCAATGCTGCTTTATGCCATAAATACAGGCGATCAGCAGTATATCGATCACGTTGAAAAGCACGTAAAATACTGGACTAACGACGTTAAAAAGCTTGACGGCGGTCTGCGTTGGTCTGCAACTTGGGGCTGTCTGCGATATGCTGAAACGGCAGGATTTATTGCCGCTGTCGCCTGCGATACGGTTCTCAAAGACAGAGACGTCTCTGCGTATACGAAATTTTACGAAGAACAGATAAATTTTGCTCTCGGCGATAATCCCGATAATTTCAGCTATGTCTGCGGATTCGGCGAAAATTCCCCAAAAAATCCGCATCACAGAACTGCTCACGCTTCATGGAAAAATGATGAAAAAACTCCGACGATAAGCCGCCATACTCTTTACGGCGCTCTCGTAGGAGGTCCGAATGAGGACGGCAGCTATGAAGATAACCGCGGAAATTACATCAACAACGAAGTAGCTACCGACTACAACGCAGGATATACGGCTCTTCTTTGCAAGATGATCGATAAATACGGCGGAAAATCCGATCCGTCATTTCCTCCGGTTGAAGCACATGACGGTCCGGAATTTTACGTTGAGGCTCTTGATAAGGGCATTACAAGTTCGGGCGCAACAATAAGTTTCAAGGTCACCAATCACTCCGCATGGCCGGCACGAGTTCAGGATAATCTTTCTTTCCGCTATTTTATGGATCTCAGCGAACTTAAAGCGGCAGGCAAAAATCCCGAGGACGTGGTAATAAGATGCGACCGCGACCAGTCGGCAATGTACGCGTCCAAGGGCATAAAACAAGCCGTTATCTCGCCTGTCACCCATTACAGCGGCGATATATACTACGTTGAAGTTACTCTTCCCGACGGCAGAGCGGTTCTGCCTGTTTCAGAGGGAATGCAGCAGTGTGAAATTCTCATCGCATTCGTTTATCCCGATTACGGCAGCGGCTGGGACGCCTCAAACGATTTCTCGAATCAAGAGATCATTGGCAAAAGCGGCACTGCCGACGAAGAGGGTACGATAAAAGGAATCGTTACAAAATATATTCCTGTTTACATCAACGGCGAGCTTTATTATGGCGAAGAACCTGACGGAACTTCCGCAGGAGGAAACATTTCGCCCGTAGAACCCGTTGATTCTACAACGTCTTCCGATAAACCTGCCCCCACTACAAAAGATGAGGATATAGTTTTCGGCGATGCAAACTGCGACGGAAAAACCGAAGTTGCCGACGCAACGCTTATATTGCAGATGATGACGAACAAAGATGAATATCATCTTACTGATGAAGGAATGAACAACGCAGATGTTTGCGACCGCGGCGACGGTGTTACCGCAAGCGACGCATTATCGATTATGAAACTTGATGCAGGCGTTATCGATTCTCTCCCCGAATCTTATTTAAAATAAATCAAAAAAATCAGCCCTTTCGATTGTGAAAGAGCTGATTTTTTTGATTTATTTGCCTATGCGTTCAACTTTCATAAGATTTGTAGTACCTGATACGCCTAACGGAACGCCTGCCGTGATCGCAACAAGATCACCGTCCTCAACAAGACGATGCTGTTCGGCTTCATTGACAGCTGCGGAGAAAAGTTCGTCTGTACTGTTCTTTTCGTCTATGATGTAGGGAATAACTCCCCAGCTCATATTCATCTGACGACTTACTACTTCGCTCATCGTACAGCTGATTATCGGGCAGCACGGGCGATACTTTGAAATAAGACGCGCTGTCTGACCGCCGAGCGATACCGTTATTATCGCGCTTGCATCAAGATCATGAGCCGTCGTAACGGTAGCGTGAGCGATCGCTTCCGCAATATTTCCCTCGGGATTAGAACGTCTCTCCGCGAATTCGCCCTTATAATCAATATTATTTTCCGTAGTCTCGGCAATGAGAGCCATAGTTTTTACTGCTTCAACAGGATATGCTCCGGCAGCGGTTTCACCCGAAAGCATGATAGCGCTTGTTCCGTCGTAAATAGCGTTCGCAACGTCCGTGATCTCCGCACGAGTTGGACGCGGATTTGTTATCATCGATTCCAGCATCTGCGTAGCTGTAACAACCTGTTTTCCAGCATTATAGCCTTTATGAATGATCTCTTTCTGGATTGCGGGAATTTGCTCAAATGGGATCTCAACGCCCATATCGCCTCTTGCGATCATTATTCCGTCAGCTGCTTCGAGAATTTCATCTATATTCTCAACGCCGTCGCTGTTTTCAATCTTAGCAATAATACGTACATCGAACCAGCCGAGACTGTGCGTGAACTTTCTGAGATAATTTATATCGGCGGCAGAACGTACAAAACTTGCCGCGATAAAGTCGAATCCCATTCTTGCGCCGAATTCCAGATCGTCCATATCTCTCGGACTAAGATAAGGCATCGAAAGCTTTACACCGGGAACGTTGATTCCCTTATTATTGGAAAGAGTTCCTCCGTGTATTACGCGGCAGATAATATCGGTTTTGGTAACCTTTTCGGCAAGAAGTTCGATAACGCCGTCGTTTATAAGAATTCGCGTACCCATGCTTACATCGCGCGGAAGCTTTTTAAAACTTATACTGCCCACTTCATTAGTACAGAGAACGTCTTCAGTCGTAAGCGTATACACATCGCCGTCGTGAATTTCAACAGGTTTATCATCCACAAATTTTCCGAGACGAATCTCAGGGCCTTTGGTATCGAGAAGCGTTGCAATAGGCAGATCGAGTTCTTTTCGCAGCGTTTCAACCTGACGAAAACGCTTTTCGTGCGTTTCATAATCGCCGTGCGAAAAGTTGAATCTCGCAACATTCATCCCTGCAAGCATAAGTTCGCGCATAATATTTTCATCATCAGTTGCAGGCCCTATGGTGCAGACAATTTTAGTTTTTCTCATAAAAAGCTCCTTTTGATCAATCTATTTTTTTAAGCTTGGCATAATTCGCCATGATTTTTTTCGTTCCGACTTTTTCAAACGCGATCTCAAGCATTGCGTCGTTAGCCATATGCTTAACGGAAATTATCGTTCCGTCGCCGAATATGCTGTGACGAACCCGCTCGCTGATTTCATAAACAGCCGATTCGCTCTTTGAAAGATTCGCCTGCCGCTTATCTCTTGCAAGCTGCTGCTGCAAAGACAGCGACTGAACTTCAGTAACTTCGTTGTCGTGATCTTCTTCGATCCGTTTTTCCGCCGCGCTGTCAATTTTATTGATAAGTTCCCTGCCAATCTCGCGGATAAATCTCGAAGTTACATTCCGCTGCGTCTGACCAAAGATCATTCGCTTTCTCGCGCTGGTAACATAAAGCTGCTTTTTCGCACGGGTGATTGCAACATAGGCAAGGCGGCGTTCCTCTTCCATGTCGGCTTCGTTGTCAAATGAACGGCTGCCGGGGAAAATTCCGTCCTCAAGCCCAATTATAAATACGTTTTCGAATTCCAGACCTTTCGCCGAATGAATCGTCATAAGCATTACAGCATCGTCGCTGCCGTCGTCGCTGTCAGCTTCGGTATACAACGCGATTTCCTCCAAAAACCCGCCGAGAGTAGGTTCTTCACTGCTGTTCATATACTGAACGATAGCCGTCCGAAGTTCCTGAACGTTCTCGATTTTCGTTTCAGCATTATCAAAAGTTTTAAGATATTCCAGATATCCTGTCAGATCAAGCATAAGATCGAAAAATTCGTCAAGAGGAAGCTTATCCGCCATTTCCATCAACCTGCCGAAAAGATCAGCGGCGTTTCTCAGTATCGTCGCCTTTTTAGATTTGGCAAGCGGCGCGAAATCCTCGCAGGTACGCATAACTTCGTAGGGCGAAATTCTGAGATCGCGGCTGATATCGTCTATCATCGCCACCGTTGCTTCGCCGATTCCTCTTTTGGGTTCATTGATTATTCTTCTGAATCTCAGCATATCATACGGGTTGTTGATAAATGCAAGATACGACGTAATATCCTTGATTTCCTTGCGGTCATAAAAGCGCATACCGCCGTAAACTTTGTACGGTATATCCGCCTTAACAAGCATACGCTCGATGTTGTTGGACTGAGCGTTCATGCGGTAAAGAACGGCATTTCTGCGGTATGTACCATACTTTTTATAATCTTCTTTTATTTTTTCGGCAATAAATTCCGCTTCGTCGTTTTCGTCGATTGCTTTGAACCATAAAACCTTTTCGCCGTTTTCTCCAGCCGTCCAGAGTGATTTTTCCTTTCTTCCCGTATTATGGGAAATAACGGAATTTGCAGCGTTAAGAACGGTCTGGGTCGAACGGTAATTCTGCTCCAGTCTTATAACCTTTGCGCCCTTGAATTTATCTTCAAAACCGAGAATATTCTCGATATTTGCGCCTCTGAATTTATAAATACTCTGGTCGTCGTCGCCTACAACGCACAAATTTCTATGACCGCCCGAAAGCTGCGATACAAGCTTAAACTGCACATGATTGGTATCCTGATATTCGTCAACCATGATATACTTATAACGTCCGCGGTATTTTTCCAGAATTTCGGGAAATTTTTCGAACAACTCGACAGTTTTGCAAAGTATATCGTCAAAATCCAGCGCATTTGCGTCATGCATACGCTCCATATACAGCTTATAAAGTTTCGCGATAACCTTTTTTCTGTAATCGCTGCCTGCGTCCTCAAGCAACTGCTCGGGAGCGATCATTTTATCCTTTGCAAAGCTTATCTCGGCAAGAACTGTTTTAGGCGCAAATTGCTTTTCTGAAACGTCAAGCTCGTTCATTACATTTTTTATCATTCGTCTGCTGTCGTCGGAATCATAAATGGTAAAATCTTTGCCAAAACCTATATTTTCTATCTCGCTGCGCAAAATTCTGACGCAAGCCGAATGGAAAGTAGCGGCGGCAATATTATTAGCTTCCTCTCCCAGCATTGCGGAAAGTCGTTCTTTAAGTTCGCCCGCAGCCTTATTTGTAAAAGTGATAGCAAGAATGTTCCAAGGTCTGACAGGATCGCAGGCGCAAATCTCACGCAGCGTTTCAAAGTCATCAGTCTTTCCCTGCGCGTAATCTTTCAGAAATGTAATATCGTCATCGTTTCCGTTTCGCGACTCGTCGTAAAAAGCGTTGCCGAAATTTATCAGATTGGCAATACGATTAACGATAACAGTAGTTTTTCCGCTGCCTGCTCCCGCAAGAACAAGAACAGGCCCGTTCACGGTAAAGACAGCTTCCTGCTGCATTTCGTTCATACGGCTGAAATACCTTTTCAGCGCGGCCTTTCTGGCTTCGTAAAAAGAATTGTTATTCATATAAGAATCTACTCCAAATACAAAATATCCCGATTTCTGCTAAATTCAAATAACAGAAATCGTCTCCTTATTAATATGACTTTTATATTA
>DETO01000127.1:0-3052 GCA_002362135.1 Ruminococcus sp. UBA3286
TATGAAAATAAATTGAGATCAGCCGTTGAATTATTTTCAATAGATCTGTCGGAGGTTGCAGACGGCGGAAGCTGTACTGCCGAAGAAGCGTTAAAATCACAATGTATATCAGATTTTCAGCTTCTTATAAAACGACTTCTGGAATCCGGAAATGATACCGACGAGTTTGTAAAAATACTTTGCAGTCAAAATCCCGATGCAGTCGTAATTATGGACGAGATCGGCTGCGGAATCGTTCCGATTGATAAAAATGATCGCCAAATGCGTGAAGCTGTTGGACGTGCAGGGTGTGTAATTGCCGAAAATTCGCAGTATGTGGTGCGGGTTTGCTGTGGAATAAATTCTATTATAAAAGGACAAGATCATGAAAATTAATCTCATTCGTCATGGTATGACGGCAGGAAATTTGAAAAAAAGATACATTGGAAGAACCGACGAGCCGCTTTGTGATCTTGGGATAGAGCAGATCAAAGCCGGAAATTATCCTCCTTGTAAAATTGCAGCGGTCAGTCCGATGAAAAGGTGTATTGAGACTTTAAATTTGATTTACCCCGATGTTACGCCGATTTTGAGAAATGATCTGCGCGAATGCGACTTCGGCGATTTTGAGGGGAAGAATTATAAAGAGCTTGCCGAAAATGCTGATTATCAGCGTTGGATTGACAGCGGAGGAGTATTGAATTTTCCGAACGGCGAATCGATAATAGGCTTCAAACAGCGGTGTATTGCGGATTTTCTTGATTTAGTCAGAAGTGTTGATGAAGATATTTCCATAATTACGCATGGTGGAACGATTTCTGCGATTCTTGAAAATCTGGCCATGGAAAAGAGAAATTTTTATGAATGGAGCGTTGCGAATGGCGAGGGTTATATCGTCGATTTTAACGGTTCAAATCTTATTATCGCAGGTGAAATATGAAATACATAATTGCTGCAATTCCGCTTATATTGGCATTTCTGCTTGATCTTATCATTGGCGATCCGTATTCGATGCCGCACCCAATACGCCTGATCGGTCGTATGATCAGTACGCTGGAAGGAAAAATACGCGTAAAATTTTCTAAAAATTTAAGAAAAGGCGGCGTGATTATGGCCTTGATAGTGGCGGTAATTTCGACTTTGATACCGCTGATTTTGCTAATAATTTGTTACAAAATCAATTTGTGGCTGGGCGCTGTAGTTGAAGGCATAATGTGTTTCTTTTTAATTGCCGCCAAATGTCTTCGACTTGAAAGCATGAAGGTGTGCCGAGCGGCTGAAAATGGGAATATCGAGGCAGCTCGCAAGGCTGTTTCAATGATAGTTGGGCGCGATACCAAGCCTCTCGACGAGTCGGGAATTATTCGTGCGGCGGTCGAAACCGTTGCCGAAAATACGTCGGACGGCGTTACTGCACCGTTGTTTTTCATGGGTATCGGCGGCGCTCCGATCGGATTTTTTTATAAAGCTGTCAACACGATGGATTCCATGATAGGATACAAAAATGAAAAATATGCCGATATAGGGCGATTTGCCGCAAAACTCGATGATGTTTTGAATTATTTGCCATCGCGGTTGACTGCAATTATAATGGTTGGAATTTCTCCGATTTTGGGACTGAATACCCGAAATGCTTTCAAAATTTGGCGCAGAGATCGCCGCAAACACGCAAGTCCGAATTCTGCGCAAACTGAATCTGCTTGCGCAGGAGCGTTGGGAATTCGTCTTGCCGGAGACGCTTATTATTTTGGCGAGCTGCACAAAAAAGAGTTTATTGGCGATGAACTACGTAAAATAGAATGTGATGATATCCGCCGCGCAAATCGGTTGATGTATGCAACGACTATGATCATGCTGATGATTGCCGTGATTTTCAGATGCTTTTGGGTTGGAGGTGTTTTGTTATGAAGCTTCCCGAACATGGTGGGAATACTTATAAATTCAAGATTAAGCTCGATTTTTCGGCAAATATCAATCCTCTTGGTATGCCCGAAAACGTTAAAAAGGCAGCTGCTGACGCAATTGAAAATAGCGATCGCTACCCCGATCCGGGTTGCACCGTTTTGCGCAGGAAGCTTTCGGTTTATGAGCGGATTCCGATGGAAAATATTGTGTGCGGCAATGGCGCAAGCGATTTAATTTACCGCATAATTGCGGCTGTTAAGCCTAAAAACGCTCTGATTTGCGCCCCGACATTTAGCGAATACAAAAAGGCTCTGATTCAGAATGGATGCAATGTTGCGGAACATAGACTTTCTGAAAATAACAATTTTAATCTTACATCGGAATTTGCGGACAAAATTACCCCGAAAACTGATATGATCATTCTTTGCAGTCCGAATAATCCGAATGGCGAAGTGATAACGCCTTATACGATGAGTATAATTATTGATAAGTGCGCTTATACAAATACTCTTGTCGTCTGCGATGAAAGCTTTATGGATCTTGTTGTGGGCGGCGGAAAATATACTGTAAAGAGAATGATAAATAGCAATATAATTATAATTAAAGCATTTACTAAAACTTATGCAATGGCTGGATTGCGGCTTGGATATGGAATTTTTGGCGATGCTGAAATGGCTGAAAAAGTTAGAAACAGCGGGCAATTCTGGAGCGTTTCAGTCCCGGCGCTCGCAGCAGGAGAAGCAGCAGCCGATGAATTTGCATATGTACGAATATCGCGAAAAATCATAGATTGCGAGCGCAGATTTCTCATGGAAAAACTAACGGAAATGGGCTTGATGGTATACCCGTCGAAGGCGAATTTTCTACTTTTCCGTTGTGAACTTCCCCTTGATAAACTTCTTCTCAAAAAGGGGATTTTAATCAGAAATTGCTCGAATTTCGGCGGCATCGAAAAAGATCACTACAGAATCGCCGTGCGCACACATAAAGAAAATATCATGCTCATTGAAGCGATAGAAAGGATTCTCCATGTCTAAAAGCATCATGATACAAGGCACGATGTCCAATGCTGGAAAAAGCTTTTTTGCGGCTGCTTTATGCAGAATTTTTAAGCAGGACGGATATAGCTGCGCGCCTTTTAAATCACAGAATATGGCGCTGAATTCCT
>DETO01000127.1:3390-19859 GCA_002362135.1 Ruminococcus sp. UBA3286
ATCGGCAGAGCGCAGGCTATGCAGGCTGAGGCGGCAGGAATTTTGCCTGCTGCGGATATGAACCCGATTCTTTTGAAGCCTACCACAGACGTTGGATCGCAGGTTATTCTGAATGGCAAGGCAATCGGAAATATGACGGCAGCTGATTATTTTCGCAGTAAAAATTCACTAATACCGTATATCAGGAACGCCTATAATAGACTTTCAGAAAATTATGACATTATTGTCATAGAGGGTGCAGGCAGTCCTGTTGAACTTAATTTGAAATCGGACGATATTGCTAATATGGGAATGGCGAAAATTGCAAAATCGCCTGTTTTGCTGGTCGGAGATATTGACAGGGGCGGAATTTTTCCACAACTGCTTGGAACGCTTTCATTGCTTGAAAATGACGAGATCGACATGGTGAAAGGGCTTGTTGTGAATAAATTTCGTGGTGATATAGGGCTTTTTCGCGATGGCAGAGAGATTCTTGAAAGACGCGGCGGCAAGCCTGTGCTGGGGGTCGTACCATACATTCGCTGTGATATTGAGGACGAAGACAGCCTTTCAGATAAGCTTAATATTAATCGGATAGGATTAATAGATATTGTGGTTGTACGCTTGCCGAGGATTTCCAATTTTACTGATTTTGACGTTTTTTCGCAATATAAGGACGTTTCCGTGCGCTATGTATCAAATTATAATGAAATCGGCGAACCTGATCTCATTATAATTCCGGGAACGAAAAGTTCGATTTCCGATATGAAATGGCTGCGCGAAAGCGGAATGGAGATCGCTGTTAAAAGGGCTGCAAATAGCGGTGTACCGGTATTTGGAATTTGCGGCGGGTATCAGATTTTAGGCAAGCGAATATACGATAGGTATAATTTAGAAGGCGGCGGCGAAATTGAAGGAATGGGAATGCTGCCATGCGTTACGGAATTTTCGCAGAATAAAACTACAACCCAGACTGTTGGCAAATTCAGCGATGTAAAGGGAATCTTCTCCTGTTTGAGCGGTATTGGATTTGAGGGCTATGAAATTCACATGGGGCAAACTTCTTCTTGCGGAACAGAACTTACGAACATCGGAGGCTGTCAGTCGGGCAATGTTTACGGAAGTTATGTTCATGGGATTTTCGATAATGCGGAAGTATCGCGGCGAATTGTTGAACAGCTTTTTCAGAAGAAGGGGTTGACCATGTCGAAGGGCAATTTTGACAGACGAACTTATAAAGAACAACAGTTTGATATTCTTGCCGACGAAGTGCGAAAAAGCTTGAATATGGAGCTCCTTTATAAAATTATTGAGGAGGGATTGAGTTGACAGAATTAGAATTTGTGCTGCCTGCTGACATTGAACGTCGAAGTTTTGAGATCATTGAATCGGAACTCGGCGAGATGAAGATTCCGGAAAAAAATAAGCCTATTGTTATGCGGTGCATTCATACGACAGCAGATTTTGATTACGCAAAAAATCTTTGCTTTTCGGAAAATGCTGTTGATCATGCCCTCAAACTGCTTCGTGGAGGATGCGTTATCGTTACCGATACAAATATGGCGTTGGCAGGTATCAATAAAACTGCGCTGAAAAAACTTGGCTGCGAAGCGATTTGCTTCATGGCTGAACCTGAAACCGCAAAATTGGCTGAAAACCGCGGAATTACGCGAGCGGCAGCTTCTGTTGAATTGGCGGCGAAAATTAAAAAACCGATAATTTATGTGGTCGGAAACGCTCCGACTGCTCTTGTAGCGCTTTATGATCATATGAAAAACGGAAGCTTTATGCCTGATTTTATAGTTGGAATGCCCGTGGGATTTGTGAATGTTGTACAATCGAAAGAGCTTATTATGAATTCGAATGCTCATTATATTGTTGCAAAAGGCAGAAAAGGTGGCAGCAATGTTGCAGCAGCTGTTTGTAATGGATTGATGTATATGTTGACTCGATATCGCGATAAGTGAAGTGAATTGTTATTGTTTACAAAAAATTAATATTTTTTCCGCACATTTCCTTTTTTTCTCCGTTAAACATAGTAGAAAGCAAAAATTTGCTTTGCATTTCAAGAATTTTTAATCTAAGGAGGAAAATTTTATGATGAAAATCAAGAAAGTTGCAGCTTTATCAATGGCTGCGGTAACGATGCTCACAAGCGGTTTTTTGTGCGGAAATGTTTCGGATTCCGTCATTGCGGCTGACGTTGATGTGCAGGATTTGGTAGACATCCACGAAACAGACGACTTTGCGTATGTAGTCGAAGATGGAAAAATTAATTTTTTCGGCAATAAGAACGCTTATCTGAGTTATATTGTTAGCTCAAATCTTGATTACACAATGGAACGTGAAACACCACAAACGGATTGGGCGTCTGATGATGATGATTGGGTGTTTACTCCAGCTGAAAACGGCAGATATGTAATATCGGTCGAATCGCTGAAAGAAGAGATCTTTAAAACCGGCGAGGGCGATTATTCAGGACATTTCCACTATTTTTACCAAGTTATCACTGGCTATGTCGTAGAATGCGTCGATGGGGAAATTACTATCAACGAGGATTGGAATTGCAATACTTATTCGCAGACACAGATCGACAAGATCATTGAAGATTGCAGCAAACAGCATGAATTGATGTTTGGGGATGTTCAGTCCGAATTGTATAACAATGGTTTATTTGGTTATTACTATTCATTTGTGAACGGTAATATGCCTTTTGGGGTTTCGGGCAACCATTTGAAAGACTATATCACGACTATTTACGGCAGATATTCAACAAAATCATATTTCTGCGTCAATGGAGGATATGGAAAATACCTTGCGGAAGCTCCGGAAGTTTCCGATGAGAGCCTTGTGGAACGTGAAGACGTTCTTAATACTGCAAGTGGAGCGACCACAGACGATATCATGGATTTCTACAGATTCAAAGCTGTAAACGACGGAAAGCTGTCTGTTTTCGCGAATGACGTTGAGTACAAACTCGAAATAAAAGACGGTATATTCAGTTATTCAAGCGATACCGAAGAGGCTGTAAAAGGCGATGTGAACGGCGACGGCATTCTCGGAGTTTCGGACGCTGTTACTCTCCAAAACGGACTTCTTGGCGCTCAGCCTTTGAAGTACAGCGAAAATATCGACCTTTGCAAGGACGGCGTGATCGACGTTTACGATTTATGCCTGCTTAAACAAATGATAGTCGATATTCCTGAAGAAAATGTTTCTGCGGAGCTGTCGGTGAATATGATAGGATACAGCGATAAACTGTTAAAAAGAGCGTATAGCGACGAATCCTCCGAGGTTATCACTTCTTCTGATCAGCTGAGAGAATATCTCGAATCTATTACCGACGACGAAAATAAACGTGGTGTTGATTACTATGTTTCGAAATACGACGATAGCTTCTTTGAGGAAAACGTTATGCTTGCGAATTGCATTTATCAAAGCTGCGGCGGAGGTATTATGTACAAGATCAATTCCGTAAGCCGAAAAGGTGACACGATTATCGTTAAATACAGTGATAATTATGAATTGGAACCTTATATTGATATTGTAAACGGACTTTTTGCTACGGCAATAATTTCCAAAGACGATTATAATTCAGAAAATGTTATCTGGGATTATCATATAAAAAATTATAAATATTGATTGGTAAATAACGAACTTGATGCCGCACATTATGTGCGGCGTTATTTTTTTGCAAAATTACTCTTGTCAATTTAAGAATATAATGATATAATATAAATGTATATTAACTTGAATGAAAGGACTGTTTTGTATGAATATTTTACAGATGAAATATGCCCTTGAGATTGCAAGAGTTGGTTCGCTTAACAAGGCGGCACAGAATCTCATTCTTGCACAGCCTAATCTGAGCCGTTCTATCAAGGAATTGGAATCCGAGTTGGGAATTAAAATTTTTGAACGCTCCGTAAAGGGAATGACTCTTACTGCCGAGGGCGAGGAATTTATTGGATATGCCAAGGAAATAATTGATTACATAAATCATGTTGATATGCTTTATAAATCAGGGGCTGTCAAAAAGCAGAAATTCTCAGTCTCAGTTCCGCGCGCGTGTTATATTTCCGAAGCTTTTGCGGAATTTTCCAAAAGCCTTTCCGAAGCAGACGCCGAGATTTTTTACAGGGAAACAAATTCCAAAAATACTGTAAATGATGTTCTCAGTTCCGAATATAAACTCGGAATAATTCGATACGCCGCCATTCATGACAAATATTTTAAAACTATGCTGGAAGAAAAGAATTTGTCATATGAAATGATAGCGGAATTCAGCTATAAACTGCTTATGAGCAAGGAAAATCCTCTTGTGCAAAAGGAATCTATATCTTTCGGAGATCTGGAAAGTTATATAAGAGTTTCTCATGCCGATCCATATGTTCCGTCTCTTTCCATGTCAAAGACGATGCGGGAGGAAATGCATGATAACGTCAAAAAGTGCATTTATGTTTTCGAAAGAGCAAGTCAGTTTGATATTCTCTCGAAAAATCATCGTACTTATATGTGGGTATCGCCTGTAACAGGGGAAATTCTTGACAAATACGGACTTGTGCAGCGCAGTTGTGAAGACAACGACAAAATCTATAAAGATTTGCTGATATATAAAAATGGATATAAGTTTACTGAACTTGATAAATGCTTTATTACGGAGTTGTGCCATGCGCGCCGCCGCAATATGAAAGCAAATTGAGAACTTGTGTTCATATGAATCGGGAATTGAAAGGAAGATAAATTTTGAAATCAAACTTTTTTCGCGGAATTTCCCATGGAATTCCCATTGCGCTGGGCTATCTCTCAGTATCGTTCGGATTCGGGATAAGCGCAGTTCGTTCGGGGTTATCGGTGTTTGAGGCTTCGGCGATTTCAGCGACTAATCTCACATCGGCAGGACAAGCGGCAGGAATTGACATTATCGCGGCAGGCGGTACAATTTTAGAAATGATACTTGTACAGCTTACCATAAATATTCGATATTCACTAATGGCGTTGTCGCTTTCTCAGAAATTGGACAAGAAATTCACAACGCCTCACAGATTAGTGGCGTCATACGGAATCACAGATGAAATATTCGCAGTGTGTTCTGCACAACCAAATATGCTTGTGCCGTCATATATGTATGGAATGATATTTATTGCGGCAGTCGGCTGGATACTGGGAACTTTTTTAGGCGCGTCAGCAGGTCAGATATTGCCGGAATCCGTATCTTCCGCCATGGGAATAGTACTGTACGGAATGTTTCTTGCGATCATAATTCCACCTGCCAAAAAGCAGAAAAGCGTATTGTGCGCGGTGACGATCGCGGCTGCATTAAGCCTGATATTCAAATATTTCCTTACATTTATATCATCGGGGTTTGCAGTAATAATTTGCGCTGTCGTCGCTTCGGCAGTTTGTGCGCTGCTGTTTCCGGTTGAAGAAACGGAGGAAGCGGAGCAATGAGTGTAGCTGTTTATATCATAGTTATGGCAGGCGTAACTTATATAATTCGAATGGTTCCCTTTACATTCTTCAAAAAGAAGATAAAATCGCGGTTTATAAGCAGTTTTCTGAAATATATTCCGTATGCGGTACTTAGCGCAATGACTATCCCGGCAATTTTTTACAGCACCGGAAATATTGCCACGGCGGCTGTCGGAACTTTGATAGCAGTTGTTCTCGCTTTCTTTGATCTGCCGCTGATAGTAGTTGCACTGTCTGCTTCGCTTGCGGCATTTATTACCGGAATATTTATTTAAATCAAATTTCTCTTCTGATTTTTGAAATTTCTTGAATAAATAGGTTGGCTTTGGTTATATCAATGATGATAAGCAATTATAGCATTCTTATATTTTACAAAAAGCTAAAAGTTTGTTATAATAATAACGAAGTCAGAATTATACTTGCAGCTATTTGCAATAGCGGCGAGTAAGGACTGACGCAAAGAATATTTTGGCAAGCTGCATATAATTGCAGGCAGCCATGATCAGGAGGAAAATTATGGAGAATACGGCTTATGAGATCGTAGACAGCGTTGAAAAGCTTGAAGAGGCTATCGGTCGCACTAAGAAAGCACAGCAGATTTTTTCGTCCTATACTCAGGAACAGGTCGATAAAATTTTTCTTGCCGCCGCTTCTGCTGCCAACAAAGCGAGAATTCCCCTTGCAAAACTTGCTGTTGAAGAAACCGGAATGGGCGTTGTTGAAGATAAAGTTATCAAAAATAACTATGCTGCCGAGTATATTTATAATGCCTATAAAAACACCAAAACCTGCGGTGTAATTGAAGAGGATAAGGCTTTCGGCGTAAAAAAGATCGCTGAACCGATAGGTGTTATCGCTGCGGTAATTCCAACTACTAATCCAACTTCGACCGCAATTTTCAAATGCCTGATCGCGTTGAAAACCAGAAACGCCATTATTATTTCTCCGCATCCACGCGCAAAAAAATCCACGATAGAAGCTGCCAAGATCGTTCTGGAAGCCGCCGTTGCAGCAGGAGCTCCCGAAAATATCATCGATTGGATAGACGTGCCTTCTATCGAAATGACGAATCTTGTGATGAAAGAAGCCGATATAATCCTTGCTACGGGCGGCCCGGGCATGGTGAAAGCTGCGTATTCAAGCGGCAAACCCGCTCTTGGAGTAGGCGCAGGAAATACGCCTGCTATCATTGATGAAAGCGCGGATATCCTCCTTGCTGTCAATTCGATAATTCATTCAAAAACATTCGATAACGGTATGATCTGCGCTTCCGAGCAATCAGTTATCGTTGCCGATAAAATTTATGATGCGGTCAAAAATGAATTTGCTGAACGCGGCTGTTATTTCCTGACGGATTCCGAAACCGAAAGAGTTCGCAAAACTATCATCATCAATGGCGCGCTTAACGCTAAGATAGTCGGTCAGTCTGCATTTAGGATAGCCGAACTTGCGGGAGTAACAGTTCCCGTCGGCACGAAGATACTCATCGGCGAAGTTGAAAGCGTTGATATAAGCGAGGAATTTGCCCATGAAAAACTTTCTCCCGTTCTTGCAATGTACAGAGCGAAAAGTTTCGGCGACGCTCTCGATAAAGCTGAAAAACTGATTGCAGACGGCGGTTATGGTCATACTTCTTCAATTTATATCAACGAAATCACCGAGACGGCGAAGATTTCCGAATTCAGCAGCAGAATGAAAACCTGCCGAATCCTCGTAAATACGCCTTCCTCACATGGCGGAATCGGCGATCTTTATAATTTTAAGCTTGCTCCCTCACTCACGCTTGGCTGCGGTTCGTGGGGCGGAAATTCCGTAAGCGAAAACGTTGGCGTGAAGCATCTTATCAACATCAAAACCGTTGCAGAAAGAAGGGAAAATATGCTCTGGTTCCGTGCGCCGCAGAAGATCTATATTAAAAAGGGCTGTCTGCCTGTTGCTCTTGACGAACTGAAAACGGTTATGAACAAAAAGCGCGCCTTTATTGTTACCGATAATTTCCTGTATAAAAACGGTTATACAAAGGCGATCACTTCAAAGCTTGACGAAATGGGAATAGAGCATATGACATTCTTCAACGTTGCTCCCGATCCGACGCTTGCGTCAGCAAAAGAAGGTGCAGCGCTGATGACTTCATTCTGTCCCGATACTATCATTGCCCTTGGCGGCGGTTCTGCCATGGACGCCGCAAAGATCATGTGGGTTCTTTATGAGCATCCCGAAGCTGATTTCATGGATATGGCAATGCGCTTTATCGATATCAGAAAAAGAGTGTATACTTTCCCGAAAATGGGCGAAAAAGCGTACTTTATCGCTGTCCCGACTTCCGCAGGAACAGGCTCGGAAGTTACGCCGTTCGCTGTTATCACCGATGAAAAAAGCGGCGTGAAATATCCTCTTGCCGATTACGAATTACTGCCGAATATGGCGATAATTGATACAGATTTCCATATGTCCGCTCCTAAAGGTCTGACGGCAGCTTCGGGAATCGACGCCGTTACTCACGCTCTTGAAGCTTACGCTTCCATGCTTTCAACAGATTATACGGACGGTCTTGCGAAACAGGCTTTGCAGACGATCTTCAAATATTTGCCGCGCGCTTATGAAAACGGTCAGACTGATGTTGAAGCGCGTGAAAAAATGGCAAATGCAGCTACTATGGCAGGTATGGCTTTTGCAAACGCTTTCCTCGGCGTATGTCATTCTATGGCGCATAAACTGGGCGCGTTCCATCATCTTCCCCACGGAGTTGCCAATGCGCTTCTTATCGAGGAAGTACTTCGCTTCAATTCTGCTGAATCTCCTGCAAAAATGGGTACTTTCTCACAGTACGATCACCCTCATACTCTTGCAAGATACGCCGAAATCGCGGATTTCCTGGGAATCAAGGGAAATACGGACGCAGAAAAGCTGGAAGGTCTGATAAAGGCTGTCAACGAGCTTAAAGAGAAAGTTGGAATTCGTAAAACAATCAGGGAATATGATATTGATGAGAATGAATTCCTGAATTCTCTTGATGAGATGACAGAGCAGGCGTTCGACGATCAATGTACCGGCGCAAATCCGAGATATCCACTCATGAGCGAGATAAAGCAGATGTATCTCAACGCTTATTACGGCAAGCATTTTGTTGAGAAGGAAATGCCCGAAAAAATCGCAGTATACGATGATTCTTCGGATTCCGTAAAGGCGGCTTACAATAACGGAAGAAAAAGCAGCAGAGCATAAGAAGGGAAGAATAGTTATGAAACTTGACAGAGTAATTGCGGTGAGAAATAATAAAACGATATATCGCGACGGCGACTCTTGCATTAAGGTTTTCAGCAAGGAATACTCCAAGGCTGACGTTCTCAACGAAGCCCTTAATCAGTCGCGCGTTGAGGAGACGGGATTGAATATTCCCAAAATCCTCGGAGTTACTACTCTTGACGGAAAATGGGCGATAGTATCCGAATTTATCAAGGGAAAAACGCTTTCGCAGCTTATGGAAGAAAATCCGGAGAAAAAGCTTTCTTATATTGAAAAGCTTGTGGATATCCAGCTTGACATCCAGTCAAAAACCTGTCCGCTGCTCAATAAGTTAAAAGATAAGATGAATGCCAAGATCAGCGCCTGCGATCTCGACGCTACCACAAGATATGATCTTCACACGAGACTGGACGGCATGCCTAAGCACAACAAACTTTGCCATGGCGATTTTAATCCGTCGAATATCATCATCAGCAGCGACGATGTACCTTATATAATCGATTGGTCTCATGCAACGCAGGGAAACGCTTCCGCTGACGCAGCCCGCACTTATCTGCTTTTCTGGCTCAAAGGCGATATCGACGGCGCGCGTGATTATCTGGAATTTTTCTGTAAAAAAAGTAATACGGCAAAGCAGTATGTTCAGAAGTGGATGCCTATTGTAGCTGCTTCGCAGTCAGTCAAGGGCAACGAAAAAGAGCGTGAATTCTTGTTATCATGGGTAAACGTTGTTGAATACGAATAAGAAATCACATTCTAAATAAAAGAATACAAATCAGCAATATCGCGCAATCTTTGTGCGGTATTGCTTAAAAATATTATCAGGAGGAATACATATATGAAAATCACAGTTTGCATCGGCAGTTCATGCCATATCAAAGGTTCGCGGAGTGTTGTTGAACAGCTTCAGTATCTTATCGAGGAAAACGGTTTGGGTGATAAGATCGAATTGGGCGGCACTTTCTGCATGGGAAATTGTCAGAAAGGCGTTTGCGTAAACGTTGACGAGGAATTTTTCTCTGTCACTCCCGATTCTGTCAAGGAATTTTTCGAAAATAATATCAAGGCAAAAATGTGAGGAGAGCGTTTGAGTTATGTCGAATTGGCTTACTTTAAAAAAATCAAACTGCAAAAATTGCTATAAATGCATTCGCCATTGTCCTGTAAAAGCGATTAGATTTTCGGGCAATCAAGCGCATATAATCGGCAATGAGTGTATTCTTTGCGGTCAATGTTTCGTGGTCTGTCCTCAGAATGCAAAAGAAATTGCCGACAGCGTAGAAAAATGTAAGGTTCTTCTGCAGGGCAGCGAACCTGTCGTTGTCAGTCTTGCTCCATCTTTTATTGCAAATTATGAGGGTGCAGGCATTGAATCCATGCGTGAAGCGCTGCAAAAGCTGGGCTTTTACGACGTTGAGGAAACCGCTGTAGGAGCTACGATAGTTAAAAATGAATACGAAAGGATACTTCGTGAAGAAAACAAAGATATCCTTATTTCTTCATGCTGTCATTCCCTTAATTTGTTGATTCAGAAATATTTCCCGGCGGAATTAAAATATCTTGCCGATGTTGCTTCGCCCATGCACGCGCACTGTATGGATATCAGAAAGAGAATTCCAAATGCGAAAGTAGTTTTCATAGGACCGTGTGTTGCAAAAAAGGACGAAGCCGAATATTACGAAGAAGCCGCAGATGCAGTATTAACTTTCGAGGAGCTTACAAATTGGCTTGCTGCGGAAAATATTCAGCTTAAAAAGGAAGTTGACAGCCGAAAAGACAGTCTTGCGAGATTTTTCCCGACAACAGGCGGAATTCTCAAAACAATGGAAAATAATATCAACGGCTATACATACGTTGCGGTGGACGGCGTAGATAACTGCATCGCTGCTTTGCGTGATATCGAAAGCGGAAATATTCATAAATGTTTTATCGAAATGTCCGTATGTTCAGGAAGCTGCGTAGGCGGCCCGGTTATGGAGAAATATCATCGTTCGCCTATTAAGGATTATTCTGCTGTCGCACATTATGCAGGCGATGAGAATTTTGACGTGATACAGCCTGAAAGCACGGAACTTCGTAAAAACTTCACATTCATAGAACACAGACTCCAGCAGCCTTCGGAATACGAGATCAACGAAGTTCTCAAGAAAATGGGCAAAACAAAGCCTTCCGATCATCTTAACTGCGGTTCGTGCGGCTATAATACCTGCCGCGAAAAGGCGATAGCAATATGTCAGGGAAAGGCTGAATATTCAATGTGTCTGCCATTCCTAAAGGACAGAGCCGAGAGTTTTTCCGATACTATCGTTAAAAATTCGCCGAACGGTCTTATTGTTCTGAACGAGGAACTGGAAGTTCAGCAGATAAACGACGCTGCAAGAGATATTATGAATATTCGCAGCGCATCCGATATTATGGGTGATCAGGTCATAAGAATTCTTGATCCGACACCATTTGTCAATGTTATTGCAAAGGGAGAGAAAATTCGTAATCAGCGTACATATCTTGCGGAATACGGACGTTACGTCGAGCAGACTATCGTTCACGAGAAAAATCTTCATTTGCTGATAGGCATAATTCGCGATGTTACAGACGAAGAGGAATCAAGGGAAAGAAAGGAAAATCTTGGACGTCAGACTGCTGAGGTCGCAGATAAGGTAGTTGAAAAGCAGATGCGAATCGTTCAGGAAATAGCCTCGCTGCTTGGTGAAACTGCCGCTGAGACTAAGATCGCTCTTTCCAAGTTAAAGGAGTCGATCTCTGATGAATAACCTTTGCGCAGATATTGGATACAAGAGCATTTTCCATTATGGTGAAGAGCTTTGCGGCGATCATGTTGATATTGTCGAGCAGAATGAGAATTCGACCGTTATCGTTCTTGCGGACGGTCTCGGAAGCGGCGTTAAGGCGAGTATTCTTTCAACGCTTACTTCAAAGATAATTTCAACCATGATGGCGGCAGGGCTTTCCATTGAAGAATGCGTCAGTACAATCGCAGCGACTTTGCCCGTATGTTCGGTAAGAGGCGTTGCATATTCAACCTTTACAATAATTCATATCCGTGAAAATGAAGTTGCTGATATAATTCAATATGACAATCCTCATGTTATTCTTATCAGGAATAACGAGAATTACGATTATCCGAAGATGGAAATGAATATCGATGGCAAGCGGATATATAAATCGACTGTTAAGCTGTGCGAAAACGATATTTTTATAGCGATGAGCGACGGCTGTCCCCATGCGGGAATCGGTATCGGATATAATTTCGGCTGGAAGCGCGAAGAGATCATTGATTTTATGGAAGCGCTTTCAACCTGCGGATATACCGCAAAAACGTTGTCTACTATTCTTGTTGACGAATGCAATAAGCTTTACGGCGGCAAGCCCGGCGACGACGCTACAGCCTGCGTTGTGAAAATCCGCAAGAGAGCGCCTATGAATATGCTGTTTGGGCCACCTTCCAATCGTGACGACGCAAACAGAATGATGTCGCTTTTCTTTTCGAAAGAGGGAAAGCATATTATCTGCGGCGGTACTACATCGTCTATCGCTTCGAAATTTTTGAGAAAGCCGCTTCGTCCCAGTCTGGATTTCGGAAATTCAGATATTCCGCCCACCGCTGAGCTGGAAGGTGTTGATCTGGTGACAGAAGGAGTTATCACTGTGAATCGAGTTGTTGAATACGCTAAGGATTACCTTGATAAAAACGAACTCTACGAGCAGTGGAATTTTCAGCAGGACGGCGCTTCCATGATAAGCAGGCTTCTTTTTGAAGAGGCTACTGACATTAATTTTTATGTGGGAAGAGCGATAAACCCCGCACATCAAAACCCCGATCTGCCTATTAATTTCAGCATTAAAATGAATCTTGTGGAAGAACTTTCGGAATGTCTGAAAAAAATGGGCAAGCGCATTAAGGTAAGCTATTTTTAGGAGGTCGCTGTGAGAAAATTTGATACTAAAATACAGCATTTGAAATATAAAGTTTTGCGTGAAGTGGCAAGGCAGGCGTGGAACGATTCATTGCTGCAAAACGTCCTTGATATTCCGAAGATAATCGTTCCCGGTAAAGTACCGACTATGCGCTGCTGTGTTTACAAAGAACGTGCTATTCTTTCTGAGCGTGTGAAAATGGCTATGGGCGGTGATCCGGAGAATCCGAATGTGATACAGGTCATTGATATTGCCTGCGACGAATGCCCTGCTGCCGGCTATGAGGTCACGGATTCATGCCGTGGCTGTCTGGCTCACCGCTGCGAGGACGTATGCAAACGAGGAGCGATCTCCTTCGATCACAACCACGTTGCTCATATCGATAAATCAAAATGTGTTGAATGCGGTCAGTGTGCGAAGGTTTGTCCGTATTTTGCGATTGTCAATCGTAAACGTCCTTGTCAGATAGCCTGCAAAGTCAAGGCTATCAAGATAAATTCCGAAAATGCCGCCTGCATTGATAATGATAAGTGTACAAATTGCGGCGCTTGTGTTTATCAGTGTCCGTTTGGAGCGATCACGGATAAGTCCTACATACTTAATGTTATCGATCTGCTGAAAAAGAGCAAAGAGCAGGGCGGATTCAAGGTTTATGCCGTTGTCGCGCCTTCGATTTCAAGCCAGTTTACATATGCAAAGCTCGGTCAGGTGATCGCAGGTCTGAAGAAGCTGGGATTTCATGCAATCGTGGAAGCTGCTCTCGGCGCAGATATGGTAGCTATGAAGGAATCCAGAGAAATTTCAGAAAAGGGCTTTCTTACCAGTTCGTGCTGCCCTGCGTTCGTTAAATATGTTAAAACTGCATTTCCTGATCTGCTGCCTCATGTTTCAACGAATCTTTCTCCTATGGCGACGATCGCTAAGTATATCAAGGAGACCGAGGAAAACGTGAAGATCGTCTTTATAGGGCCATGTACCGCTAAAAAAGCTGAAGCTCAGCTTGAATCCGTGCGTCCATATATAGACGCTGTTATGACTTTTGAGGAACTTCAGGCATTATTCGACAGCCGTGATCTGGAGATCACAGAGTTGGAGGAGGACGTGCTTGACAACGCTTCATATTACGGCAGAATTTTCGCGAGATCGGGAGGACTTTCAGACGCTGCGGCTCAGGGAATAAAAGAGCAAAATATTGATTTTGAACTGAAACCCATTATCTGCAACGGAATCGAGGAATGCCGTACAGCGCTGATGAAAAAAAGTAAAAACGTTCTTGACGGCAATTTCATTGAGGGAATGGCTTGTATAGGCGGTTGTATCGGCGGAGCAGGCTGCCTTACCCACGGAGTCAAGGATAAAGCCGAGATAGATAAATACGGCAAAGAAGCGCTTGAAAAAACGATGACCGACGCCATTTCGGTTTTGAAATGAAAAAATGATAGAATATAAAAAATGCAGCTCAATTACGGGCTGCATTTTTTAGAACTTGTTCTCATATTTGTATTATATCAATCTTCTTTAATGGTATAGAACGGAGCCTGATAAACTATGAGACGATCAGGAACTACGTCATAGACCGTGTATCCGTTTTGATCAAAGAATGGACGGATAGTTTCATTAAGATCGCTGTTTACAGGAACGGCGATGAAGTCGTAGCGTTCGGAATCAATGAGAGAATTGTTGCTTTGATCAACGTCATAGAAGTCGAAAAGATAAACTTTTTCGCGCTGAGCAACGTGCGGAACATAGTATGGATCGCAAAGTACGGAAGCGTCCTGCGGAATAGAGTCAAGCATTTCATCTACTGCCGCGATTCCTTCTTTGTTGAACTTATAGCTGTTGATACAGTAGGCGAATTTGGTTTGTGTTCCGAAAGTCATGATGATAGAGACTACAGCCATGAGTATAGGAAGCTGCCGTTTTCTGGATTCTTCCATTTCGGAAATGTTTACTGTGGCAAGATAAATGAGCATCGTCGCCGGAATAGAAAAATCCGATAACCAGATTTGTTATGATAAACGGCATCATCAGCAGATAGCGGTGAATCTTTTTGGTGAAAAGCGGAACGAACAGCAGGGGAAGCATGACTGCCAGCAAGTACTGTATCGTGGATTCGTTGAAGAGCATACTTATCAGATAAGCAGGGTCGGAGAGGGAATTCTTCACAACTTCCGACATTCCGCCTGTTGAATCGATCATTAAATGTCCGAATCGTGAAGATGACATGGACTGACCGTCGCCGTGTTCGGTAAGATAGTTAAGAATGCTTATCATGTAAATTCCCGAAAGCAGCGAAACGATAATGCCGTGAATGCGCTTGAATTCTCCTTTATACTCGAAGAACATATACATACCTATGCAGATGATGAACAAAGGCGCGTCCTCTTTTACAAAGCAAACCAGAGCGGACATGATATAAAACATGGGGATTTTTTTATTGTCAACTGCCCAGAGAAGCCACATTAAAAGTGTTGGCAAGAATGAATTTTCGTGGAAAAAATAATACAAAGGGCCTGTAATTCCAACGGAAAAACAGTATGCAAGACAGATTCCGATAAGTGGGATCCCCTTGATTTCGCGCTTTTTTGCAATAAGGAAAAGCGGTATCACTCCGCCCATTACGAGAACAGAATGAGCAATGTGAAGAGTTACAGGGCTGCTGAAGATTTTGTAGAACGGGAGCAGCAGATATAAAATGTAAGATGCGTGAACCTTGAAATGTGACATTTCGAAATCGCGCTCGCACGTGGTGATAGGTTTAAGATCATCTGCCATATGATCATACATTTGCAGAAATATTCCCATGTCAAAACATTGAGTTTCAAAACATTTGTCGCGGAGTATCATGAAAACGCTCATTACTGTTCCGACAAAAATTGCCGCGGCTAAAACTACAATTCCGCAAACTTTATCCGGGATTCTGCACATCCCTTCAATATGATTCTTTTTCAGAGCACCAATAATATAATTAACAAGAATTGCAGAAACTATAGCAAAACTTATGCAGAGATAAAGATTCATTCCTTTCCATAAAAGAGTGAAATTGAAATAAAAGATTGCGCCTACAGCAAGAATATGATCGCTGAACCGTAACTTTTTTGGCACTATCCAATGAATAATCGTCAGAACAATAAATCCGATTGCCATATAAAGAATGGATTTTCCCATATCTATGTTCTGAACAAAGTCTCGCCACTGCGAATCAGCATATATGTTTCCGGAGCGCATTTCGTAGATATTTACTCCGGAAAAGAAGAAAAATACCGCTAACAATCTGACCATGACCATATCGGGAAATCCGCATTTTTCGAAGAATACGGAAAATTTTTCCAACCAAGGGCAGGATTTCAGCACAGATTTTTTGCATTTGAGATATACATCTTCAGCGTTGAATTTCGTTTTTTGTTTTTTGGAATTTGTAGATACTGCGTCTGATTTTTTGAAAGTTTCAGTTTCTTTGGCGTCTGACGGCTTTATTTCCTCTGCCGCAGATTTTGCCGTGGTTTCTTCACTCATAAAAAAACTCCTTTTTTCTTTATTTTTTTAAACCTGTTACATTATAACATTATAAATGCATTTTGTCAATCTTCCGCTAAAAAAATACATTTATAAGTTTAACGGATAATCATTATCATATGTGCGGAGAAAATATTAATTTTTTGTAAACATTTCGGCTGGTATAGTCAAACAATTTGATAAGCGGCAAAAAGGGAACGAATGAAACTATGCCTTAGCAAGGCGGAGGAGGAAAGCATACTGTCGTATGGTGACGACGACAACGCAGCTACGACATAGTTTCATCGTTCCACTTTGTTGATTATCAAGTTGTTTGACTA
>DETO01000143.1:0-8706 GCA_002362135.1 Ruminococcus sp. UBA3286
AGAATTGATTTTCGGAGGAATAATTGACCGCGTTGATATTTGCGAGATCGACGGAAAAAAATATTTAAGAATATCAGATTATAAAAGCAGCGGAAAGGAGATAAGCGCGGAAACTCTTGCAGGCGGTCTTAATCTGCAAATGCTGCTGTATCTTTTTGCAGCTTCGGAAGAAAACGCTGTATATGGCGGTTATATTCCGGCAGGGGTTTTATATTCGCCTGTTCATCTGAATGATATCAATACCGAGGAATCCAAGAAAATGTCATATAATCAGTCCGGAATTGATTCTCAATTGAAAACTACCGGTCTTATAATAAACGATATGGACGTTCTCGAAGCTATGGAGCATGGTATCGGCGGAAGATATATTCCGGCGCAGGCGAAAGTAGGAGGGGGATTGCGTAAAAATTCTTCTGTTATTTCATATTCGGGAATGGATAAATTAAAAAAATATGTTTATAAGATTCTCGTTGAAACGGCTGAATTTATGTACAACGGAAAGATAGAAGCTATTCCTCTTGCCGCCACGAAAGGGCTGGCGTGTAAATATTGCCGATTCAGCGATATCTGCGGTAACGGCGACGGACTTATATACCGTGATATCGATGCCGAAAAGCTGAAAGAAGCCGAAGAAATACTCGGCGGAAAGGAGTAAAAAATATGCCTTGGACAGAACAACAGCAAAATGCGATAGACGCGCGCGGTTCGTCAATAATCGTATCGGCTGCGGCAGGAAGCGGAAAAACCGCGGTACTGACCGAGCGGTTGGTAAAGCTGATTGCCGATCCTGAATCCAATATCAGCGCTGACAGGATAGTTGTGGTTACGTTTACAAACGACGCAGCGTCGGAGTTGAGAAAAAGACTTGATATGAAGCTGCGCGCCCTTATTGAAAAAAATCCGGAAAATTCTTATCTCCTCAAACAGCAGGCTCTTTTGCAGAATGCGAAAATTTCGACGATCAATTCCTTTTGTTTTGAACTTCTGCGCGATAATATTACAGATCAGGGAATAACATCGGGATTTTCCGTTCTTGATGAAAATGACGACAGCGTTATAAAATCTCAGGCAATGGAGGAATTGCTGGATTATTACAGCAGTAAGGAATATGATAAAATATCATATCTTTACGACCGATTCTGCATTAAGGATCACAGCGCGCTTGTGAGTATAATAAATAAGACGGATAAATTTCTTTCATCGGTTGCAATGAGCGATAAATGGCTTGATACGGCGGTTTCCGAATATAAAAAGGATTTTTGCGATTCTATTTATTTCAGCACGCTTTTTGACTGGCTTCTTACAAAATTCCATTATGCGGCACAGCTTGCGGAAGATAATCTGGCGATGATCAGGGAGATTTTTCCTGATATGAAAATGAAGGAAGCGGAAAAATCACTTACGCAGGCGCATGAGGACTGCATTATCGTTGAGGACGCGATCATGATGGCTGAAAAACGGCGTTTTCCTAACGAACAGGAGATTGCATATTTTACAAAATTTCCCGATCTGGTGCGCGTAGGAAAAAAAGTTGTTCATAATATTGCCAAGCGCGAGGTGTATAAGGTAAGGCGTAATAAGATAAAGGATATTCTGAAAGCCGCCGTTTCGTCGCTGAATTCTTCTGAAAATGATTTTGCCGAAACGGGAGAAGTTGTGGAAATTCTGGCGGAAGTTGTACGTAAATACCGCAGTCTTGTATGGGAGCGGAAGTGCGAGAGAAATTCCATAAGTTTCGACGACGGCGAACGCCTTGCATTGGAACTTCTCGCGGATATTGATGAGAACGGAAATCTGAAGCAGTCCGAGATAGCGGAGCGGCTTTCGGAATATTACAGTATTATCATGATCGACGAGTATCAGGATTCCAATAATAAGCAGGATATGATATTCAAGCTGCTGTCGAAAAATTACAGGCAGAGCGATTGCGGCGAGCCTGAATATGGCGATAATGCGTTTCTTGTGGGAGATGTCAAGCAGTCTATTTATCAGTTTAGGCTGGCAAATCCTAAAAACTTCATCGACGTAATGAAAAGCTGCGTTTCGTATGGTGATGCTGATAAAATTGGCAATAAATACATTCTGCTCAATAAAAATTTCCGAAGCAGCCGTGAAGTTATTGATTTTGTGAATTTTATTTTCTCGCAGATAATGTCGGAAAACTGCGGAGATATAAGTTATAACGAGGATGAGATGCTGTATTATGGCGCGGAGTGTTTTTCAGCGCCTCATGAGGAAAGTAGAAAAACAGTGATATCGTTTATAAATACCGATCCGCAGACCGACGACGATGATGAGGGCGAAGCTGTTGAAGTGCCGGAGGCTGAATATACTGCGGCAAAAATTGCTGATATGATAAAAAACAAAGTCTCCGTGACTGAATCAGACGGCAGCGTCCGACCTTGTATGGCTTCGGATTTCTGCATTCTTGTTCGTAAAAATTATTACACAAAAGCTTATGTCAAGGCGTTGGAAAACAGGGGAATCAGCGCGAAAGGCAGCGATGAAAAAGGTTATCTGAAATCTCAGGAAATAGCGATACTTATCGATCTGCTGCGAATAATTGAAAATCCGCTCAGAGATATTCCAATGGCGGCGGTAATGGTTTCTCCAATGTACGGATTTACGGTTGAGGAACTTGCGTATATAAAATCTTACGGTAGAAAAGATAATTTATACGGTATTATGCTGTCTGCGGTAAGAGGCGAAATTTCGGGATTTGATCAGAAAATTGCGGTCAGGATAGGTTCATTTCTGGAAACTATCGATCGTTTTCGCCTTGATTCCGTTACAATGACTATCGGCGAACTGATTGGCTCAATATACGACAGAACTGATTTCATTTCTGTAATGCAGCTTACGCAGGACGGCGAAAAAAAGCGCGCTAATCTTCGTATGCTTATTCAGTATGCGCAGAATTACGAATCATTTGCAGCTGCGGAAGGCTGTGGAGGGCTTGGCGGATTTTTGCGGCATATCGACAGAATTTCCGAGAGCGGTGACTATAATCAGGGTAAAGTTTCCGCTTCGTCAGGCGATTATGTTTCGGTTCAGACGCTGCATAAATCGAAGGGCTTGGAATATCCGTTTGTATTTATATGCGAAACGTCGTCAAAATTCAAATTCAATTACGATCAGATAATGTGCGGCGACGACGGCAGAATAGGATTTGTACTTTGTGATAATGAACTGCTGCGGAAGTACAAAACATTCCAGAGAAATATGCTGACGGAGGAGCGTAAAATGGAGTCGCGCAGCGAAGAGATGCGTCTTCTTTACGTCGGTATGACGCGTGCGAAACAGCAGTTATTCATCAATATGAAATGCGGCGGCAAGTCATTGGAAAGAACCGAAAAGCTTATTGAAGAGTGCGTAGTAAACAACAGCGGCATTAATGAATTGACAGCTGCCGCCGATAGTTTTTCCGACTGGCTCTGGCTTTGTCTTATGATTCATGGTAGCTTCATCGAGATAGCAGAAAAGCTGGGAATAGAAAGTGAAACGTTCGGTTTTCCGGCAGCAAGCTGTAATGACGATCTGTTTGAATGGAATTATGTTTCAATGGAGGAACTGACTGATGTCAAATTGGAGGAGGAAGAGGTCGCCGCTCAAGCTGATTCAAAACTTGTAAACGAACTGCTTGAAATTATCGGAAACGATTATGACCGCACTCTTTCCGAAACGGCGGCGAAACTCAGCGTTACTCAGATTTCGAGAAAATTCAGAGACGACGAAAATTTCGATTTTCATTTGAAGCGTCCGAAATTTATATCCGAAAAAAGCAGTCAGACAGGCGCGGAACGCGGTACGGCGATACACACGTTTTTTCAATATTGCGATTTCGATAATGCGATAAAAAATACTGTTGAAGAAACGGAACGTTTGAGGACGCACGGTTTTCTTACGAAAGCGCAGGCGGAATGTATCGAGACGCAAAAGATAATGGCATTTTTCAATTCGGAGCTGTATGACAGGATAAAAAAATCCAAGGGTTATGTGCGCGAGAAAAAGTTCACCGTAGCGGCAGCGCAGCTTGAAATAGACGATCCGGTATTTTGCAGATTGAAAAATTCCGACGGCATGATCAAGGGAATAATCGATCTTATGTACGAAGAGGAGGACGGCATTGTGATCGTCGATTACAAATCCGACCGCGGCGCAAATGAAGCTAAACTTCGTGAAAGATACGCGAAACAGATGGAAATTTACAAGGCGGCTATCGAACTTACCACCGAAAAAAAGGTAAAAGGGCTGATACTTTACTCAATCGAAATGGAAAAGGAAATAGTTCTTGAATAAGAATAAAACAGCGCCGCACAAAAAATGTGAGACGCTGTTTTTATGATAGGAGATTGAAGATTATCGATTTGATTCGGAATCATCGGCTGATTCCACGGATTCATGGAGAACAAGCGGAATATCAAGATCTTCTCCGTCACGGAAAACCTTGAGAGTAACAGTTTCGCCTGCTTTGAATTTATTTTTAATACTGTTGAGTTCTTCCATTGTAGAAACGGCTTCGTCGTTGATGCCGATGATAACATCGCCGACTCTTATACCTGCTTCCTCGGCAGCGCTGCCCTCCGAAATATCGCGGACGTAAATTCCCATCGGAAGTCCAAGATAACTGGAGTAGGCTTCCGTAACATCGACCGCTGAAATACCTATCTGCGGTCTGCCCGTAACGTGACCATTGTTGATAAGATCGTCAATGATGACCTTTGCGTCGTTTATAGGGATAGCAAATCCCAGACCTTCAACGCTTGCAGAACCGAGACTTGATGAAATTTTTGCGGAATTTATACCGACTACCTGACCGCAGCTGTTAAGAAGCGGGCCGCCGGAATTTCCCTCATTAATGGCAGTATCGGTCTGAATGAGAGTCATTCTCTTTTCGTTTATAGAAATCTCGCGGTTGAGTGCGGAAACGATACCGCTGGTCACCGAGCCGAAAAGTTCGAATCCAAGCGGATTTCCGACCGCAATCACAAGCTCGCCGACTCTGAGATCGTCACTGTCTCCGAACGTTGCAGGAGTGAATCCGGTTTCATCTACTTTAAGGACGGCAAGATCGGTCTCTATATCATATGCAATGATCTCTGCGTCATATTCCTTTTCATCGTTGAAAAGAACAGAGACAGATTTCGCCTTTCCCGCGTTATACTGGCTCATATAGATAACATGAGCGTTTGTTACGATATATCCGTCCTCAGTCATAACGATTCCCGTGCCTGTACACGGAACTTCCTGCGAGCGTGTTTCAGTCTGAAATCCCCAGCCCCATGATGAATATTCCTTAGAAATTTCAAAAGTTGCGGAAATTCCTACGACAGATGGCATGATCTCGTCTACGATATCGGGAAGATATTTTGCGTCTGTTCTGGTAGCAATATCGAAAAGACCCGGTAAATTTTGCGGAGACGGAACGGTGGAAGTCTGTTCGGTTGTGTTTTCAGCCTTTGAAGTATCGCCGTTGTTTGGCTTTTTGGCTGTAGAATTAACTCTGGTGGAATCCGACATATTAAATCGGCTCGTATCCATAAATTTATATAACTGCACAGAACCTGCGCCGACGATTCCGAGACAAAGGATGAATGCAGCGACTTTGAGAGCCGTATGCTTTTTGGGCTTTTTAGGTTTCTGCGGCTGCGGCTGACCGCCCGAATAATAGGAAGAAGTTCCGGCAGGCGGAGGATTATAGCCGTTATAGTTGTTATATCCGTTGTTGTAATATTGATTGCCGACATTATTGTCAGACTTACCGTACTGTACGGAATAAGAGCCGTTTTCCGCATTTTCAGCAGGCTTCGGCGGATCGCTTTTCATATTATTTTCGCTTATTTCATTGTTTATATCAGACATGATCTAAGACCTCACATTATGATTTGTCAGCCGAAATTTCGGCGTGTAAGCGTATTGTGAATTACGCTCTGATTATTATTATATCCTTTTATGTGATGAATATATGATAACCAACGGAAAATATTGAAAAGGAGCTGCTCCATAAATTTTGGAACAGCTCCTGAGAATAAATTTTATTTCTTATTAGCAAGTTTTTCATTTGTTTTTGCGGTAAATTTTTCACCGTATACAAGAAAACGTTTATGCGAGCCGCAGCCGATCATTCCGCATTCATCGAAAGCCTTTACCTCAAAAGTAAATTCCCTGCCGTTTATGTTTGTGAGAACGGCTTCGGCGGTCACGTTCATGCCGTTCGGAGTAGCGGCAGTATGCTTGATATTGAGTTCTGTTCCGACAGTAGTTTCATCATTTTCAAGAAATTCTGCGAGACAATTGCAGGCTGATTTTTCCATAAGCGCGACCATAGACGGCGTAGCGAATACGTCAAGACTTCCGCTTCCCATTGCCGACGCCAGCTTATCGGAAGAAACTTCCGCGGCGGCTTTTCCGATGATTCCTGTAATGATAGTTTTCATGATCAGTCTCCTTTGCTTGTTTCAAGAATTTCTTCGGGTATCGGACATGGCGAAATGACATCTCCGACCACACGGTCGTATGTAAGAACGTCAAGTTCTGTATCGTCGGGCGTACCGTCGTCATAATCAACCGAATAGATGGGGAGCTTCTGCATGAAATCGTCCATTTTTTCAATGAAAGCGTCATGAGGAGCATTGATAACGTCGATTATCACATAAGGAACGTAGAAGAAAGAGAATTTCTCGGTGGGAACGGATGAAAAATCAGCGTCATAGTTACTCCAGAGGAAATAAGTCTGCTCATAAAGTTCCTTGCAGTGATCTCCGGAAATATCAAGCTGATTATAAACGCTTGTTTCTCCACGCAGTGAAGGGAAGTGATCACCCACGAAAAATACAAGGGTAGGCTCGTCGATCTCTTTAAGTTTGTCGAGGAAAGCCGTCATAGCTTCATTGCTGTGCTGTATCCATGTGAGGTAGTTGCCGAATTCGTCATTAGGATCTTCGCCCTGATCATAAGGCTGATGATTCTGCATCGTGGTAGTATGGATATACATCGGCTCGTCGGTAGTTTCGATCAGCTGAAGAAGCTGATTGTAAACCGTGTTGTCATCAACATATGTGCCATAATGTTCAACAGGAACGGTAAAATCAGTAACGCCGTCGATATCGTCATGGAATATCATGCGATCGAATCCGAATTCGCTGTAAATACGCGATCTGCTGTAGAATGAACTCTGGAACGGGTGAACATACGCTGTACTGTATCCCCAGCTTTTGTAATACTGAGCAAGCGCAGGCTGTTCACGCTCCGCAAGTTCGCGCTGAGGCATATTAGGCGCGTTCAATCCGCGGACGGGCAGACCGAACATCAGCTCAAATTCCGAACGAACCGTGTAGCTTGCGTAAGTAGGCGTAATTATTTTGCCGCTGACGCCCTCGGAACAGGCTTTATCAAAACCTGCATAATACGAATCGTCAACGTTCAGCTCGTCAAAAACGCGGAAATCAGCGAAAGATTCACTCATAACAACGATGACATTAGGCTTTTTGCCGCCGTTGAAATCGGAAGTTTCATCAACGTTGATCGCCGTTATCTCGTCTACGAATTCCTCGTTGTAATTATCAGGTTCGACAAGTCTGTTCGCATAGCTTTCGGAAGCGGTCTGAACAAGAAACGCAAGGAAACTGTTGTTGTCGAATTTTTCATTGAGGAGAAAAGTATTGTTTGCGGCAGTCGTATCAAGCTTGAAAAAGTTGTAAACAGGATTGTAAAATCCGGGGAATACGATCATGCACATGGCGAGTACAGTACACGCGGCAACGGCAATCACTCGTTTTATCGGCTTATGCCGCGGCAGTTTGGGGTTAAAGTAAAACATTGCCACCACAAAAGCCAGAACTATCAGACAGTAAATTATCAGGCTGGGCGTTATTCGTATGTAAGCGAAAGATTTCAGGCTTTTTACGCTTTTGAAAAGCTTCATATCCGATAGTATAAGATGATTTCCGTTGGTATTGTACTTAAATAATTCTGTAATACTCAGAGCCATGTAAATAATGCTCTGAACCGCGGCAGAAAGCCAGCCTTTTCGGAAAGCTGCGGTAAGCAGGGTGAAGATCAGTCCGGAAGCGATAAAATTAAAAATCAGCACCGTAGGACGATCAACGGCGAATCCCAAAAAAGAGCCAACTTTTTTAAATTGATTGATCTCTGCCATACAAGCGATAAATATGGGGAATATTATCATGAGGGCTATATTCAAAATCTTGAATTTTTCGCTGTTTTTGTCGCGAATCTCATTGAATTTCCCAATTTTTTTTTCGATTTTTTTGCATAGTGATTTTATTTTTTCCGTCATTCTGATTCCTCCGTTAAAGTCAGGCGACTTCGTCTGTTCATTCAGAAAATGAAATGCACATTTTGGGCAAATCTCAGACAAGTCTGATTGCGATATATATTAATATATCACAGAAAATCAAAAGTTTCAAGTCAAATTTTGAATTATCTTTATTTTGTCATTATTTTCGTCGCTTTAGTAATTATGTACTGAATTTACACAGTATAATTGTGCATTTTGACAATATGGATTTTAATACAAAATGTGCTATAATAATATGAGCAATTTGATTTCGGGAGGAATAATCTATGAGAAAAAAGGCTCTAATAACAGGCGGCGCAGGAGGAATAGGGGAGGCAATATGCCGAAAAATGGCGGAGAAAGGCTATTTTGTATTTATTGGATATTCGGCGTCGGAAGATAAAGCG
>DETO01000143.1:8982-9220 GCA_002362135.1 Ruminococcus sp. UBA3286
ATTCGGCGTCGGAAGATAAAGCGAATCGACTTGCTGCGGAAATAGACGGCGAAGCTGTAAAACTTGATGTCACGAAATATGACGAGATTCAAGTTGTCGCCGAAAAAATCGGCTATGCAGAAGTTCTTGTAAATAATGCGGGAATTTCGGAAATAGAGCTTTTCACCAGAATTTCCGCCGAAAACAGCAGAAAGATCATGGAGACGAATCTTATCGGCTCGATGAACTGTTCAAGGAT
>DETO01000067.1:0-3841 GCA_002362135.1 Ruminococcus sp. UBA3286
AGTATTCCCATAACAGCGGCGCGGAAGAAATTTTCTTTGAATCCCTTGAAAAAATCTCGGATCATGAACGAATGCTTTTCTATGAGATAAAGCCTTATAACTTTGGTCATTCCTGCAATTCCCGGTCCAATAGTTATTGCGAAAGTCAGGAACATTATGCCCGAAACAATCATCGCAATATTAAAATTTTTGATGTAGTAGAGCGAGAAAAACGCAATATAAGCGGGCAGTATGAAGATGAACAAAAGCATCGTCAATCCTGTCAGACTCCAGACTTTTCTGAAAAAAAGATCGAAGTACAGCGCAAGACCTGTTTTCTTCGGCGCATATTTGGAAATTCCCGATCCTGCGCTCTCGTAATTATTGAATAGACTCAATTTCAACTTCCTCCGTTTTGCTCAGAAGAGATTCCCGAATATGTAATTCATCAGAGAATCGACAACTGAAATGATAAAAAATATAACTGCAATAACAATAAATTTTATACAATACAGCCGCAGATCGGCAGTATTATGTTCTTTACCCGAAATAAATCCCAGAATTGCGGAAGAACTTCGGAATACTTCGCGCGCGGCAAGTAGTGAAACCGCGGAAAATGCCGCTGCTTTTGGCAGGATTATCAGGGCGGCGATAAGAATATCGGACTTTTCCGTAACGCTGTACATTATCGAGCCTGAAATTCCGAGAACCGTTCCCATGCCGACCATAAGGGCGATTCCCACGGGCTGACCGAATGCGAACAGACCCGATAAAAATGCGGCGGCAAGAAAAATCATGGATATGATAAGCGTATTCACGAACACGTCAAGAAGAGTTCCGCCGCAGAAAAACGGACAAAAAAAACGTGACGGAATATTCATTTCCGAAGCCGCGGCAACAGAGCCTGCTATTATCCCGATCATTTCCGCAATGCACAGCAGAAAAACTGTTCCATGCCTGCGTTCAGGCGCAATTCGTTCGATATGCTTCATTTGACACCAATCCTTTCGGCTTTAACAAATTTTATTAAAGTCTATGCAGAAAGGACAGGCGTTAGAACATACAGATTATTTGGAGAGTTCATATGCCCTGTTAGTGCAGCTTTCGCAGCATTTGCGGACTGTTTCGATGAGATTTCCTTCATACAATCTGTCAAGACCTGCAAGCGTAGTACCTCCCGGAGACGATACCATTTTGATCAGTTCGTCAATAGAATTGCCTGAATCCGTAATCATTTTAGCTGAACCGATCAGGCTCTGACTGAACAACTCTGTTGCCGCCGATTCATCGATACCCACAGAAGCCGCATAGTCGATAAATCCTTTTGCAAAGAGATAAATAAACGCAGGACTGCTTCCGTTGATGGCGATTATTTCTTTCATCTTATCTTTTGAAATAACCGCAGCCTTGCCGCAGGCGCGGAAAACATCGAGAATAACGCTGAATTCCTCGTCGTTGACATTTTCGTTGCGGGAAAGAGCCGATGCGCCCTCGCCGAGAAGCAGGGGAGTATTTGGCATAACAAGAATAACTTTTGCGTCAGGAATTGTTTTAGAAGCAATAAATTCATCGCTTATTCCTGCTGCAATGGAAATAATTATTTTATTTGACGTAACGGCTGGAGCGGCGGCTTCGATGACGCTTTCGATTATCTGCGGCTTGACTGCAAGAAAGATGTAGTCGCATTTTTCGGTAAGTTCGGCTTCGTTTCCGCAGGGTGTGACGCCAAATCCACTAAGTGCGCCGACTTTCGCAGTATCGGGATCGAAGGCGAAAAGAGCGATATTTTCAGCGGCAGGACTTGCAGAAATTCCCTTGATAATGGCAGCGCCCATATTTCCTGCGCCAATAAAACCAATATTTATTTTGCTCATAAATATTCTCCTTAATAAAATGTTGCAACTTCCTTTTCGGGAGCGTCGGCGTTTTCCAGCGATTCAACGTAAAGTACAGGGCCTTCACCCTTATAAAGCTTATGACGCTGAACTTTTATCTTAGCAGTTATTGTAAGCCACTGCTTAGGTTTTGGTTCAAAGGGCTTATCCCATACGGCAGCAGCCCAGCAGTACTGGATATCTTCAACGCAGCAAGTCATAATATGCCTGCCGAAAGCAAAACATTCAGCGGGAAATTTTTTATTTTTAGCGGCAAGTCCCTTGAAAGTAATAGTTTTTCCATCGTATTTTTCAGGCTCGTCCATTATATCTCTGTACCAGATAGCGTAGTCGCGGTCGTCGATCACGATATGATCAGCCTCGATATCGAAAGGAAGCGGATCTTCAATGTCATCATAAGCGACCTGACCGTCGGTATATTCATAGCAGATCTCTGCGCGCCTGCTGACTCCGCGGACGATCTTGTGGAACTCGTTTACGTCCATACTTTTGTCAAAACGGTTAAACACGGCAAGTTCGCAGATGTTAAGCTTGTCCACAACAAGACTTCTCATGTTTGCGTTGTACGTCATAAAAGTTGAAGCGTCGGCGAAAAACATCACCTGATAAATTCCCCAGTTATCAGGCATATTGCTGAAAAGTTCGCTGATCTGCCACATTCCGTTGTATTCGATAACAATGCGTTCAGCGCGTGATTCATATGCAAGACGAGCAAGATTAGGAACATTCATTTCTTCTTTATCTTCAATAACGTGCATTACGAGATTTCTGCCTTTTTTTGGAAATTTCGTAAAATCCAGCTCCTCAATCCCTTCTTCAAAAGAGAGGATCAAAGTCTGTTCGCCGGAATTAAATCTTTTATCTTCAAGAGTTTCCTGAAGAAATTTAGTTTTGCCCGATTCGAGAAATCCGAGAAAAAGGAAGACCGGAATAGGTTCCTGATTGAAATTAGGCATATTTATCACCTCTTATTCAACGCAAAACAGCTTGGCAACGGCTTCTTCGTTAAGTTTTGAACCGATAACGCAAAGTCTGCCTGTAGTTTCAGCGCTGCCGTGACGAACGTCGGGAACACCGGGGATATAATCAAAATGAATCCACTGACCGTCTTCGCCTGCAACGATTCCCTTTGCGCGGAGAACGATTCCGTATTTTTCTTCATCAGCAAGAGCCTCCAAAGCAGCTGTTATTGCCTCAATCGAGTAGGGACGGGGAGTTTCAGCGCCCCAGCTTGTGAAAACTTCATCGGCATGGTGGTGATGATGTTCGTGATCATGATCGTGGTGGCAGCAATGCTCATGCTCGTCGTGATCATGATCGTGGTGACAGCAATGCTCATGCTCGTCGTGATCATGGTCGTGGTGGCAGCAGTGTTCATGCTCGTCGTGATCATGGTCGTGGTGGCAGCAATGCTCATGCTCGTCGTGGTCATGATCGTGATGATGATGCTCCTGTTCAAGAAGCGACTTCAACTCATTGTCGAGAGTATTTTTCTGAGTCATTGCGTCAACAAGCTGACTTCCGCTGAGTTCATCCCATTCAGTTGTAACAATCGGCGCGGCAGGATTGAATTTGCGGAGCAGAGCAACGGCTTCATTCAGCTTTTCCTGAGAAAGTCCGGCTGTATGGCTGAGAATGATGCAGCTTGCGTAAGTTATCTGATTGTCGAAAAATTCGCCGAAATTCTTCTGATACATCTTGCATTTTTTAGCGTCAACAACAGTCGTAAAGCCGTCAAGTTCAACATCATGAGCGTCGATCTTGCGAACGGCGTTTATAACGTCGCTTAACTTGCCGACGCCGGAAGGCTCGATAAGAATTCTGTCCGGTTTATATTCTTCAAGAACCTTGACCAGAGCTTCGCCGAAATCGCCGACAAGACTACAGCAAATACAGCCGGAATTCATCTCCGTGATCTCTATTCCGGCATCTTTGAGGAATCCGCCGTCAATGCCGATCTGACCGAA
>DETO01000067.1:4157-4362 GCA_002362135.1 Ruminococcus sp. UBA3286
TTTTCGCCGTTATAACCCTCCTTGATAAGCTTCTTGATAAGCGTGGTTTTGCCTGCTCCGAGGAAGCCTGAGAATATTGTGATCTTTGTCATTTAAATCCACTTCTTTCAAAAAAATCTTCCGATTTACGGTATACAAATTATATTATATCATTTTTATCATGAAAATGCAATAGCTCCAAAAATTTTTCACAAAAATATCAAAA
>DETO01000025.1 GCA_002362135.1 Ruminococcus sp. UBA3286
GGGGGACGGCGTCCCCTGACATAAAGCCGAACAAGTTATTCAATCCCAGCCTGCTGTTTAGCGGCTGTAAGGGTATTTTTCATGAGCATTGCAATAGTCATGGGGCCAACTCCGCCCGGAACGGGAGTTATGTAGCCTGCGACCTTTTCTGCGGATTCAAAATCAACGTCTCCGCAAAGCTTGCCGTTTTCGTCGCGATCCATGCCTACGTCGATTACGACTGCGCCCTCTTTTATCATATCGCCCGTAACAAATTTAGCTTTTCCGACAGCGACAACAAGAATATCGGCTGTCAGACAGATTTCTTTGAGATTTTTAGTTCTGGAATGACAGATAGTTACCGTGCCGTTCTTCTGGAGAAGAAGCATTGCCTGCGGTTTGCCGACGATATTGCTTCTGCCGATAACGACGCACTGCTTGCCCGTGATATCAACGCCCGTGCTTTCGATAAGGCGCATAACGCCTGCGGGTGTGCATGGCAGGAATGAATAATCGCCTATCATTATCTTGCCCACATTTACGGGGTGGAACGCGTCAACGTCCTTTTCAGGGGAGATTGCGTTTATGACCGCCTTTTCGTCGATATGCTTCGGCAATGGGAGCTGAACGAGTATTCCGTTTACCGCCTTGTCGTTATTGAGAACGTTCACGAGGTCGAGAAGCTGCTCCTGAGTTGTATTTTCATCGAGAGCATATTCCGTGGAGCGGAATCCTACCGCCTCGCAAGCCTTTTTCTTATTATTCACGTAAACTCTGGAAGCAGGGTCGCTGCCCACGATAACAACGGCAAGACCTATTTTCAGTCCGTTTTCGTCCTTGAGTTTTGCAGCCTCGGCGGCAACTTCTTCCTTAACAGCTGCGGAAACTGCCTTTCCATCAATAATTTTAGCCATTTATTTTTCCTCCTTGGTTTTATCTTCTTCTTTTTCGGGAATCTCCTCTGTATCATCGGAATCTTCTTCGTCAGCGGATTCGTCCTTAGTTTCCGTATCTTCGGTATCTTCGGTATCTTCGATATCTTCGGAATCTTCCTCGTCGGGGAGAATTCCTATTTCGTCGTCGTCCCCGATGTGCGCGTCCATACCCTTGCCCATACTTCTGCGGCGCGCTTCTTCAATGAGCAGGCGCGATTCTTCGGTATTTGCGTAGAGTACAAAATTTTCGGGGTCGCGCTTTACGCGGAATCCGATAACTATCTGGAGTATCACCGACGTTACGAACAATACCGCCGAAAGTGCCTGAGATACGCGGATACTGCCTATCATAAGGCTGTCCGTGCGCAGTCCCTCGACCAGAAATCTTTCCGCGCCGTACCATGCAAGATACATAAGAGTAATCTGACCGTCGTATTTTCTGCGCTTTGAGTATGCCGAGATAAGCACGAATCCCAGCAGACACCATGCCGATTCATATAAGAAGCACGGGTGGACGGGTTTATCCGCCGCCATGCCGAGGTCGCTGACAGTCTGCTGAATCCTTCCGCCGGTCATGCCGAGGAAAAAGTCCGTGCTTGTGCCGAACGCTTCCTGATTTACGAAATTTCCCCAGCGTCCTATTCCCTGACCGATAAGGAGACCGATGACCGTGATGTCCAGCATGGGCAGAGCCTTTATCTTCTTTATCCTGCACACGATGTATCCCACGAGTATTGCGCCGATTATTCCGCCGTATATCGCCAATCCGCCGTTTCGGGTATTGATAACGGCTTTCAGAGTTTCGCCGAAAGTATCGCGCTGATAGTCGTCCCATTTCCAGATGACGTAATAGGTTCTTGCGCCGATAATTCCGCCGATAATGCCGAAAAGTACGACGTCTACCGCCTTATCGGAATCAATTCCGAAGCGTTTCATCTTCGGGAAGCAGTATAACGCGGCAAGCAGAAGTCCGAGAGTGATTATTATTCCGTACCATTGTATGGAAATGCCAAATATTGTGAATGCCGTCGGGTCGATGTGAAATTCCCAGCCCAGCTTCGGGAATTGTATCTCGTTGATATCGCTTATCATGACTGAATCATCTCCTCCGTTCTGTCAATGATTGATAACACAAGCCTGTCCTCGGAAAGTTCGTTTCGGATAAAGTCAAGAACGTCTCCGCTTGTAAGTTCTGAAATAATATCTATGGAATCATATGGCTTAACGCCGTTCATTCCGCTGTTCAGCATAAGGGCAGCCACGGCGTCCACGTTATTCAGCTCGCGGATAGACATACCGTATGTCTCCTTTTTGATGCGGCTGAACAGCTTCTTGTCAACGCCGTTCGCCTTGATTCTTGAAATCTCGCCGAGAATCTCGTCGCGGACAGTTTCGGGGGATTCGGATTCTCCGCCGAAAATTACCGCAAAATAGCCGTCTCCGCAGAATACGTCGAAGCCGAACGAAGAATTTATAACGCCGCCGCTGAGGAGTTTTTGGTACATCTCCGAGGAAGTATCGCATATTACCGCGCAGGCAGCCGCCGCCGTGAGATTCTTTTTCAGCAGTTCATAGCCGCCGCAGGGAGCGCATTTGAAGCCCAGCTGGAAGATAGGCGCGCCGACGGGCTGACGTTCCCTTATCTCATGCTCAACGACCGTGAGGGGTTCGTCGGGGAAAAACGTCTCCAACCCTTTATCCTCGCAGGGACGAAGCATTTCGTCGCATATCGCAAGAACCTCGTCCGCGTTTATATTGCCCGCAATCGCAAGGGTCATGTTGTTGAGATTATAAAACGTATCGTAGCATTTGTAAAGCAGTTCGGCATTTATCTGCGCGATGCTCTCGGCAGTTCCGGCAATATCTATCTTGACGGGGTGGTTATGATACATACATTTCAGCATATTGAAAAGTACGCGCCATTCGGGATTATCGTTGGTCATCTGAATTTCCTGACCGATTATTCCCTGTTCCTTGTCGACGTTTTCCTTTGTGAAAAAGGGCTTCTGCACGAAATCAAGGAGAATTTTCAGATTTTCCGTATAATTTTTCGAGCAGGAGAAGAGATAGCAGGTCTTGTCGAACGAAGTAAAGGCGTTGCCTGCCGCTCCCGTTGCGGCGTAGAGTTCAAAAACTCCGCAGTCCTCGTTCTCGAACAGCTTATGCTCCAGAAAATGGGCTATACCCATGGGAACAGTAGTATATTCCGTATCCGCCGCGACCTTGAAAGTAGTATCTACCGAGCCGTAATCCGTGCCGAAAAGAGCTTTAACGCCGCTGAATCCGGGCATTTCGCAGATATAGATATCCAGCCCGCTCTTGTGATTTACGTGAATGCAGCTGTCGCCTGTATGCTTGCTTGTAAGAATTTCTTTTTTCATTGAGCAGTCTCCTTGTTAAGCATATGATATGTGCTGTCAAGCTTTAATGAAGCGGCAGCCTTTATGAGCCTGTCCTTGGTAACGCCGCGCAGACTTTCGAAATATTCCGAGGGCGTTTTTATCTCACCGCAGCAAAAGCGTTCAAAATACCATGAAACGTAGGAATATGGCGTATCGCCGACGGAAATACAGCTGTTTTCCAGAGCGAGCAGCGCGCTTTGAATCTCGGCTTCGGCAATATTGCCCTGCCTGATTTCGTCAAGCTGTCGGAGAATTTCTTCCGAAGCCTTGCCGATATTATTTTTTTCGACTCCGCAGTCTACCATGATTACATTTTTTGACTTATTATATCGGCAGGCGCAGTAATAGCAAAGGCTGAGGCGTTCGCGGACATTGGCGAACAGCTTGGATACGGGCGTACCGCCGTATATCGCGCTTAGCAGGGTGAGGGCTTCGCTGTCGTCGGAATCGCTTTTGAATGTGAGCGCAATCTTGCATTGCCTTACGTCAATCTCCTCCGAAACGTTTTCGGGCTGAGGTTTGACGGGGCTTACGCTGCGGAACGGATAATCTCTGGAGACGCGTTTGATTTGTGAAAAACTATCAGAAAATAGCTTCTCAACGTTGGAATTTTCAGCAGGAGCAACAAAAAATATCTCTATCTGCGCCGATTCCAGCAGTTTCAGATATGCTTCGTATGCGCTCCGGGGAGTAACGGCTTCGGCGGAAGCGCGCGTGCCTGATTCGGGATTTTCGGCAGGTTCGCCCGCAAACGCTATCTTTGAAGCCTGCGTTATCGTATAGCTTCGCTTGTCGTTCAGTTCGGCGTCAATCCTGTCGAGCAGTTCCTTGCGGTTAATCCTGAACGCTTCGCTTTCGAAACCGCCGTCCGCGATATTCGGGCGGAAGAGGCAGTCGCCGATTATCTCGAACATTTTTCCGTCGATATCTTCGTTTTCAAGGGCGAATCTATTGCATATCCATGAAGCCGAAAATCCCGCTATCTGCAAGTCTCCGCGTTTTGAAACGGACGAACTTACTGACGCGCCGTACAGCGAGGAAAGCTGTTCGCTCATTTCCTTTAGCGTTTTAAGCCTGCTGTTTGAGTAAACAAGGCAGCCCATCGCGATGGCGTTTGCGGCGGCAGTATCGTCGGAAAGCTCGGTAATAAGGCGTATATTCAGATGGCAGGTGTTGAATTTTTCGTCGGTTACGGTAGAAAATCCGATGTTTTCACCGATTATTTTTCTTTTATAGTTCAAATCTTTTAACAACTCCTTAAATTTGTTGAAACAGATATTTATATTATAGCACAATGTTTGCTAAATTACCATAGCTTTTTGAAATAATTCATAAATTTACCAAAAGTTGCTTGCTATTCGCTGCTTTTTTCCCTTTTTTCCCGCAAATAAGTACTTTTTCCCAACTTATTTCCTGCTGCGGTTTTTCCCGAAATATAGCCAAAAACTGACTTTTTTCCCTTTTTTCCCATGTTTGCGGACAATTGAAAATCAGAAAAAGCGAAAGAACAAAATCAGCGCGTAAATAATTTTTTGAAGTCCGAGGGAGTGCAGTGCTTTATCTTCTTGAAAATCCTGTTGAACGTCGTCAGGCTCTTGAAACCTGCGCGCATAGCCACTTCCGTGACCGAAATATCGGGGTCGAGCAGAAGATGCTCCGCCGCCTTGGTTCTTCGGGCGTTGATGTACTGCAAATACGACATGGAGTTATACTGCTTAAATATACGCGAAAAGTGATATTTGCTGTAGCCTGCTATATCCGCAAGCTGTTCAAGAGTTATATCATACATATAATTTGCGTCGATATACTTCATAACTATCCTGAATTTTTCGCTGTATTCGTCAAGTTTCACATCGTTGCATTTAATCGAACTTCTGTTCTGCTCTGTCTGGAATTCCCGAACGGCTATCATCAGATTTATCAGCGCGACGTATATTTTTGAATCCGCAAGCTCTGATTTTTGGCTGTACAGCGAGAAAATATCAAGCATAGTCTTTTTCGCAAGGCTGTGAAGTTCCTTGTTAAAATCTTTATTTATAAGCAGAGGAGCGGTTAATCCGCGCATAATCGGCTCTATCGCGGAGACTTCCCCGAGTACGGAATTATCGCATTGAAATATCAGCCGATGCCCTGCGGTAGCTTCCATGCTGTGCAGTTCGGCGACGGGTATTATAAGCACGTCGTATTCGGGTATCACATAATCAATACCGCCTGCGCAGACCGTGTAACTGTTTTCAAGCGGCATTATCAGTTCTATGGCGTTGTGCCAATGTATGGGATAGGCTTCGTTGTCATAATTATTATGCAGCAGAATAGTTCGCTTGCTGTCATATTCTACGGTCTCATAATCGCCTGAAAGATGTTTTATCATAGTAACTCCTCAGAATGCTGATAGGCTTTTTATTAATCAATATTTATTTAATTATATCA
>DETO01000128.1:0-5185 GCA_002362135.1 Ruminococcus sp. UBA3286
TATAGGTTAGTGCGTATGGGACAGCGTCCCCCTTGCATAAAGCGTCACAAGTAAAAAAATCGATTATAATGTACCATGTGAAAGAGATTTCAGATAGGCGTTGATAAATCCGTCGATATCGCCGTCCATAACAGCCTGAATATTGCCGTTTTCAAATCCTGTGCGATGATCCTTTGCAAGCGTATAGGGCATGAATACATATGATCTTATCTGACTGCCCCATGCTATCTCGCGCTGAACGCCCTTGATGTCCTCGATCTTTTCAAGATGCTCGCGCTCCTTTATCTCTACCAGTTTTGAACGGAGCATTTTCATGGCGTAATCCTTATTCTGATACTGGCTTCGCTGGGTCTGGCATGAAACAACGATTCCCGTCGGCTTATGGATAAGGCGTACTGCGGAGCTGGTCTTATTAACTTTCTGACCGCCTGCGCCGCTTGAACGGTAAACTTCCATTTCGATATCTTCGTCGCGTATCTCGACTTCGATAGAATCGTCGATCTCAGGCATAACTTCGAGAGCCGCGAATGAAGTATGACGTCTGCCGGAAGAATCGAAAGGCGAGATTCGCACAAGACGATGAACGCCCGACTCGGATTTCATATAGCCGTATGCGTTTTCGCCCTCAATAAGAATAGAAGCGGATTTTACGCCTGCGTCGTCGCCGTCGAGGTAATCCATGAGAGTGACTTTGTAGTTATGACGTTCAGCCCACATATTGTACATTCTGTAGAGCATTTCCGTCCAGTCCTGAGCCTCCGTGCCGCCTGCGCCTGCATGGAAAGTGAGGATTGCGTTTGAATTGTCGTATTCTCCCGTAAGAAGAGTGGAAAGCTTTTCGTCCTCAAGCTTCGCCTTGAATGCGGCGGCTTCCGATTTTATTTCGTCAACGGAACTTTCGTCGTCCTCCTCAATTGAAAGCTCGATAAGCGTTATCGTATCTTCAAGCTGATCGTTAAGCCTGTTGAATCGCTCTATTTTACGCTCAAGGGACTTAGTCTCCTGCAAAACTTTTTGTGAATTTTCGAGATCGTCCCAAAAGCCCTCGCGCGCGGTTTCCGCATTAAGTTCCTCGATTCTTTCTTTGGCGGCTTTTATCGCGAGTACGTCGGAAAGTTCTTCCATTTCCTTGCGGTAGCCGATCATTTCAAGTCTGAGTTCGTCAAGAATAATCATATTATTTTTCCTTTCAGCATAGTAAAAAATTACTTTATCAGAAACATTATACCATATTTTTTCTGATACTGCAATATTTTTTTTGTTTTTTCTTGCAAATTAAGGCGATATATGTTAATATAAATTAAGAGTGAGCGAGCAATACATCGCTGCTCAATAAGATAAAGGAGATGTTTTATTGGACGCTTCAATATATAAATGTCCGAACTGCGACGCTGAACTTGTATTCGATCCGCAGTCCCAGCAGGTAAATTGTCTTTACTGCCGCAGTACGTTCACAATGGAACATATTAAGGAATTGTACGGAGATATCGTTCCGCCGACCGAGCCTGTTCAGGAAAATACATCGGCTGACGATAATGACAGCCATGCGAATCTGTATCACTGCTCGACCTGCGGTGCGGATATAATCGCGGACGCCGAAACAACGGCTACGTTCTGCTATTATTGCCATAATCCCGTAATTCTTGCAGGCAGACTGACAGGCGGATACAAGCCGTCGAAGATAATCGGTTTTCAGATAACGAAGGAGCAGGCTGTCAGCGCGTTCAGAACATGGTGCGGTTCAAAAAAATTCATACCGTCGGATTTTAAATCAGACAGACAGCTTGAAAAAATGACGGGGCTTTACGTGCCTTTCTGGGTTGCGGATTGTCAGGTCAGGGCGGATTACCGCGCCATCGGAAAAAAGATACGCCGATGGTCGTCGGGCAGCTACCGCTATACGGAAACTTCAGAGTATTCCGTTGAGAGATGCGCCGATATAATCGCAAAGGGAATCCCTGCCGACGGCGAAAGCAAAATAGAAGATCTGCTTATGGAATCCATAGAGCCTTACGATTACAGCGCGCTGAAAGATTTTTCAATGGCGTATTTCAGCGGATTTTACGCGGATAAATACGACGTTGACAAAGCGGGAGTTTTTCCGAGAATACGCGAAAGAGCCTCCGAAGCCGGAAAAAGCGTTATCAGGGAAAGCGTCGGCGGTTATAGTGTGATGAACGTTCAGAATGAATCGTACAATATTGCCAAAACCGATTGGCAGTACATAATGCTGCCCGTCTGGTTCATGACTTATCAGTATAAGGGAAAAATGTACGAATTTGCAATAAACGGTCAGACAGGCAAGCTTGCGGGAACTCCTCCCCTCGATAAAAAGAAGCTTCTGCGTTTTTCGGCTATTATTGGCGCAGCGATCGCTTTTATAATATTTTTGGGAGGACAGATGCTTATATGAAGAGAATATTTAGTGCGGCGATAATATTTATTACGCTGATGTTTATGATTCCCGCTGCGTCGGCGTCGGAATTTTCGGTAAGCGCAGATTCGGCTGTATCGGGATTTATTGACGACGCCGATATTTTTTCCGACGACGAGGAAGAAGTGCTGAATAAATTTATTGACGAAACTTCCGAAAAGCTTGATCTTAACATAATTATATGTGCGGCAGGTTCTCGTCTGAGCGCTTCCGATTATCAGAAAGAGGAATTTTCCGAGAACTGTTATAACGATATGTTTGGAAAAAACACCGACGGCGTATTTTATTTTATGGATCTTACGGGCGATTCGCCTGCTTATGATTTTATTTTCACAAGCGGAAAGGCAGTGCCGTTTTATGAAAAAAAAGTTGACAGAATGTTCGATGAAATTTTCGCTTATATGCCGCCGTCGTCAGTTTCGGATTACTCATACCACACGGACGAACTGATAAATGCCGCGCTGACTTTTTTGAAGGAGCTTGAAAAATACGACCGCTCCGACGACGTGGTTTCTTATTATGACGACGTGACTGACGAATATTACAAATATAAGAACGGAAAGACCGTGATAAAAAAAGGACCTCCGCCGAGCAGGAGACTTTTTCCGCTTGTTTACGCATTGCCGATCGGTTTTGTAGTTGCTCTGGTATATTACTGTTCAACGAAAAGCAAGTACAAGTTTAAATTTTCGGCGAATCCGCGCGTATATGTTGCCAATAATGAATCATCGTTCAGCCGCAGAGCTGATAATTTCATACGAACTTATACGACAAAAACAAAGATAGAAACGTCGTCGGGTTCGCGCAGTTCGCATCATAGCAGCGGCGGAGGCGGTTCTCATCATCATGGCGGGGGCAGACATAGATAGCGGCAAAAAAGTGAATAGTGAATGATGAATAGTGAAATCTACAGTAAAATTACCACGTGATTTTTCGCGCGGAAATCAATTTTGCTATGCTGTTTTATTTAAGTGGAACTATTCTCTTGAATTCATGTTTAGGAAATCGTTCTTGAAATCTATTTTAATTAATTTTCGTACCCCTTGTGGGTACGAAAATTAATTAATATTGGGATTCTTAAGGGACTATGTCCCTTAAGCAGGGAATTTTAAGGGGACAGCGTCCCCTTAATAATGCCATACAAGTAAAAATTGATTTGCGTGGATTTTTTCGAAAAAAATAGTGACAAATGGGAAATAATGTGTTATAATATAAATGATAATCTATTTTAAAGGACGTGTTGTTATGTCTGTAAATTATGATGTTGTTATTGCCGGATGCGGTGCGGCAGGTCTTTACGCCGCATTGAATCTTCCGTCGGAATTGAATATCCTCATTCTCTGCAAAAGAGAACTTCCGCTCTGCAATTCCATGCTCGCTCAGGGCGGTATTGCGGGAGTTTATGATTCGCCCTCCGACAACATTCAGTTTCATCAGAATGATACTCTCGTTGCCGGCAGTTTTAAAAATAATGTGGAAGCCGTTCACACTCTCGTCAGCGAAGCGGCTCATGATTTAAAGAAAATAATTGATCTGGGCGTGGAATTCGATAAGAACCCCGACGGCTCATATCACCGCACCCTTGAGGGCGGTCACAGTCATCACCGCATTTTTCATCGCGCCGATTCAACAGGCAAGGAGATAACTACGACTCTCCTTGAAAATGTCCGCAGACTTTCCAATGTCACTATCATGGAAAATACTTTTATGTGTTCTGCAAAGAAAACTGCTACGGGCTATTCTGCATTCCTGAAAGATGCCGATGATAATTATTCCACGGTAAACTGCCATTTTATGATACTTGCAACGGGCGGTATCGGCAGGGTTTATCAGTATACGACGAACTCCGCGATAGCTACGGGCGACGGAATCACTTTTGCTTATGAAATGGGCGCGAAGATCAAGAATCTCAGCTATGTTCAGTTCCACCCGACGGCGTTCAATAACCGTGCGACGCGCGAATGCTTCCTTATTTCCGAAGCTGTGCGCGGCGAGGGAGCATATCTGCTGAACTGCCATAAGGAGCGTTTCATGCATAATTACGACAAGCGTCTTGAACTTGCTCCGCGCGATGTGGTTTCCCATGCGATAATTCTGGAATCGCGCAAGCAGAATTCTACTGATTTTTACCTTGATATAAGTTATAAGGACAGCGAATTCCTGAAAAAACGCTTCCCCATGATCTATAAAAATCTTCTGGAACAGGGCTGGGATCTCACCAAAGGGCCTGTGCCGATATTCCCGTGTCAGCATTATCTCATGGGCGGAATCGACGTTGACGGAAATTCCGAGACCACTTTGCCTAATCTCTATGCCTGCGGAGAATGCTCGCACACGGGCGTTCACGGAAGCAACCGTCTTGCAAGCAATTCTTTGCTGGAGGCTCTCGTATTTTCACGCCGCGCCGCGGAAAATATCATTTCCAAACTTGAAAGTGTTCCGAAGAATTTTGAAGAAGCTGAATTTGACGCAAATCTCGGCGGCGAGCATATTCCCGCAGGAATCCGCACGGAAACCCGCAAAATTATGCAGAACAGCTATTTTGTAATTCCTGATAAGGAAGCCGCTGCCGAGGGATTGAAGCGTATTGAAGAGATACGCCGCGATCTGCTCAGCGGAAAATACGTGATCGACGCCGACTATGTTCTTGCAAAATCTATAGTTACGGTGGCGTATATCATATTGAACGAAGTTATTTTATGAGTGATCTGCGCATAAGGAGGAATTATGAAACTTTTACAGTGCTATATT
>DETO01000128.1:5483-6305 GCA_002362135.1 Ruminococcus sp. UBA3286
AAACTTTTACAGTGCTATATTGACGATATTATTAAGACCGCGCTTATGGAGGATATTAACTATATCGACGCGGCAGCCGATAATCTTATTCCGCCCGAACATACAAGCTCGGCATATTACGTTGCAAAGGACAGCGGAGTTGTGTGCGGAATCGAGATAGCAAAGCGCGTTTTTGAAATGACGGGCGGAAACGTTCGCTTCAATATACTGATAAACGACGGCGAAAAGGTGAAAAAAGGCGATATTATAGCCGAATTGGAGGGAAGCACCCTGACGATGCTGAAAGGCGAGCGTACCGCGCTGAATATTCTTCAGCATATGTCGGGAATCGCTACGGCTACGAATAAATGCGTGGAACTTGTCGAGGGAACGAAGGCTTCCGTTACCGATACGAGAAAAACTCTTCCCGGACTGCGCGCTTTACAGAAGTATGCGGTCACGGTCGGAGGCGGAAAAAATCATCGCTATAATCTTTCCGACGCAGCCATGCTCAAAGACAATCATATCGACGCATACGGCGGAATTACCGCTGCTGTTGCGGAATTGAGAAAGCATATCGGTCATACTGTCAAGATCGAAGTGGAAGTGCGCACGCTTGACGAACTGCGTGAGGCTCTTGCGAATAAGGTCGAGATCATCATGCTTGACAATATGTCATGCGACGAAATGAAGCAGGCGGTGGAGATAACCGACGGAGCGGCTCTTCTGGAGGCTTCAGGCAATGTGACCGCGGAGAATATCCGCGCTGTTGCGGAAACGGGCGTTGATATAATTTCACTCGGCGCGCTGACTCATTCCGTAAAGTGCTTTGATATTTCCATG
>DETO01000128.1:6584-6770 GCA_002362135.1 Ruminococcus sp. UBA3286
GTAAAGTGCTTTGATATTTCCATGCGTATTAAAACTAAATAATACTTGTCAGCCCTCATTTTTTGAGGGCTGATTTTAAAGTTAAAATAAAAAAATATTTCTAAATTTTCGAATGAAAGCGGTGCGAATATGCAGAATTCGCCTATATACAGCCAAAAATCGCTTTAAAAATTTTTTGGAATTTTT
>DETO01000167.1:0-1619 GCA_002362135.1 Ruminococcus sp. UBA3286
GTGTTCGACTGTGCAATTGCCTATGAATCGGGGCAAAACAGCATCAAGACAACGTGCATTAACGTGCTGAAAGGCTTCTTTGCGGCAAGTCTGATAACGATTGTTCCGCAGCGATTGTACTCGTTCTGTGTTTCCATGCAGGGCAGCTTCACACGGGATCTAATGGGAAGTTTTATCGGATCAACGAGCGATACCGTAGCAGGAACGGGACTTTCGGTCATCATTGCTCTGGCTTCCGATGTGTCGCTGTTCAGCCTTTTTTTCATAATTTTATTTGGATACTGCACCATAAAAGTTGTGTTTGCGAATATCAAAAGGGGCGGAATTTTAATGTGTCAAATCGCTATCGGCAGCTTGTATATGTTCAGCGTTCCGAGAGGTTATACTGATGGATTCAACGGCTGGTGTAAGCAAGTAATAGCTACCTGTCTGACCGCTTTTTTGCAGACGACTATACTGTATGTCGGTCTGCTGACCTATACCCAACACGCTCTGCTGGCAGTCGGAATATGTCTTGCGGCGAATGAAGTTCCGAGAATCGCTCAGATGTATGGGCTTGATACGAGCGTGAGAGTAAATATGATGAGCGTGAGCCACACATTCAGTATGGGTGCTAAAGCTGTGAAAATGATGAAAGGAGCGTCAAAATGAAAACCTACATTTACCCCGAAAATCTGCGATCTGCGGTCAAGCTGTGGTTCTGGAATGTTCGGGATTTTATTATCATCTGCGGTGGAATAATTCTGTCTGCGGTACTTTTCGCAAAGCTGTGGACGCCTGTTCCGCTGGCATTTACAGCCTGTTATGCGTTCCTCACGCTTCGTGCGGAGGAAAATTCGATAATGGATTTTATAACCAATGCTGTGAGGTTTTTTATAACTTCGCAGCAATTGTTTTTATGGAGGAAAAGTTAAATGGCAAAAAAGAAAAACAGCGTTCAGAAGCTTATCGGATTCGATAAATTCACGAAATACGGCATAAAAACGGACAGGTCAGAATTTGTATTTTTTCATGTTGAGCCGACCAATATTTCTGTGCTTTCGCCGGAAACTGTAGAGTCAAAAATATATCACCTGACGGCTTTGCTGAGCCTTGAACCTGACTTGGAGATCATCGCACTGGACTCCTGCGAGTGTTTCGACAGCAATAAAAATTATGTGCGGAAACGGCTTCAAATAGAGGAAAACGAAGCGGTCAGGAATCTTCTAAATGCTGATCTGGAATTTCTCGACAGCATACAAGTTGAGATGTCATCGGCAAGGGAATTTGTGTTCTGCATCCGCTTCCGCAAGGAGAAAGAGGAGCAGATATTTAATCTTATAAATCGTGTGAGCAAGATCATTTCGGATCACGGATTTATATCGCACAAAATGGCGAAATCGGAGATAAAAAGGATGCTCGGATTGTACTTTGGTGCGAGTATGTACGGCGATGAAATTCCCGATACAGAGGGTGAACCAGCGTGACGCTGGACCCGGATCGCGCTCAAAATTATTAAGGATTGAAAATTAATTCCACGATTAAAATAAATTTGTAAGGAATAATTTAATGGAGGTATTGAAAATGTTTAAGAAAAAGAATAAAGCGATGACCGAAGAACAGCTTGAAATCGCCGAAAC
>DETO01000167.1:1793-2137 GCA_002362135.1 Ruminococcus sp. UBA3286
GATCGCGCTCAAAATTATTAAGGACTGAAAATTAATTCCGCGATTAAAATAAAATTGTATGGAATAATTTAATGGAGGTATTAAAAATGTTTAAGAAAAAGACTAAAGAGATGACCGCAGAACAGCTTGAAATCGCCGAAACAAAGGACTATTTTGACAGGGTGATTCCCGGAGCTGTTCGCTTTTTTACTGATCATTACATCTGCGGAAACTTCTACAAGTCGGTGTGGGTGATAACGGAATATCCGCCTACAACCGAAGAAATGACACTGCTTGCACACCTTGCCGACAGGAACGGCGTAACGCTGAGAATTTACAACCGCCTTGTGACGAGCGTTGAGCAG
>DETO01000167.1:2298-5704 GCA_002362135.1 Ruminococcus sp. UBA3286
TCCCGGAGCTGTTCGCTTTTTTACGGATCATTACATCTGCGGAAACTTCTATAAATCGGTGTGGGTGATCACGGAATATCCGCCTACCACCGAGGAAATGACGCTGCTTGCGCACCTTGCCGACAGGAACGGCGTAACGCTGAGGATTTACAATCGCCTTGTGACGAGCGTTGAGCAGAAAACGATTTTACAGCAAGCCATGCGAAAAAATCACATGATGTCCACCGCCAATGATGTCAATGAGAGCATTCGTGCGGAGGACAATATGAGCGATATTGTGAATCTTCTTTCGGAGCTTCGACGCAATAAAGAACCTCTGCTGCACACGGCTGTTTTTATCGAGTTAAAGGCGTTTTCCGAGGATAAACTCCGTGAATTGCAGGCGGATATTTCAATGGAATTAACACGTTCAAAGATCAGCGTTGACAGACTTTTACTTCGTCAAAAAGAGGGATTTTTGTCCGTGCTTCCGACGGGAAATAACGTGTTCGGAAATCAGTTTGAGCGTGTTCTTCCTGCAAGCTCTGCGGCGAATTTATACCCGTTAAATTACTCTGGAAAAACCGATGAAAACGGATTTTATCTTGGTCGTGATAAGTTCGGCAGCAACGTTCTGGTTGACTTCGATAAGCGTACCGAGGACAAGACAAACAGCAATATTCTGATACTCGGCAATAGCGGTCAGGGTAAGTCGCACCTGATGAAATTGCTGCTTTGCAATCAGCGTGAAGCAGGAAAAAGCATTCTGATCTTAGATCCCGAATCGGAATATTTTGACCTGACAAACAACCTCGGCGGCACATATATCGACATGATGAGTGGCGAGTTTATGATAAATCCGTTAGAACCAAAAGCGTGGAGCGACGGCGACCAGCGTGACGCTGGACCCGGATCGCGCCTTAATAATGAAAAATCAGAAATAAATGTCCGCGCAATAAATGAATCTGAACCGCTGGCTTTCAGACAAGTGACGAGATTAAGTCAGCATATATCTTATTTAAAAGACTTTTTCAGGTCATACAAGGACTTTACAGATGCGGAAATTGACACGATTGAGATCATGCTGATGAAGCTGTACGCGCGTTTTGGCATTGATGATCTTACCGATTTTGACAAGCTGAACGGCGAGGATTATCCAATCATGAGCGATCTGTATAAACTGACGGAAAAGGAATTCCACTCCTTTGACAGCAGTCGCAAATGCCTGTATACCGAGGAAATTCTGCAAAATATCTGTCTGGGACTGCACTCAATGTGCAAGGGTGCGGAATCAAAATTTTTTAATGGTCACACAAATATCCGTGACGGAAAATTTATTTGTTTCGGCGTGAAAGGTCTTATGGATACCAACAAGCGGCTGAAAGATACGCTGCTGTTCAACATTCTCAGCTACATGAGTAATCAGCTTTTAGGCAAGGGAAATACTGTTGCGGCAGTCGATGAGTTGTATTTGTTTTTGACCAATATGACTGCAATCGAATACATTCGCAACGGCATGAAACGTGTTCGTAAAAAGGAGTCCTCGTTTATTCTGGCAAGTCAGAATATTGAGGACTTCCTCCTGCCCGAAATAAAGGAATTTACCAAGCCGCTGTTCTCGATCCCGACCTACAGCTTTCTGTTCCACCCCGGAAACATCTCCCCTGTCGACTTTATGGAATCCCTCCAACTGCTCGAATCGGAGTATAGCCACATCAGCTATTCCGAGCGCGGAACTTGTATGTTCAGATGCGGAAATGAGCGATATTTACTGCAAGTCCATGCGCCCGATCACAAGGCGAAATTGTTCGGAACGGCGGGAGGAAGGTGATGATATGGCAGAAGCAATAGCCGCAGCAGCCAAAGCACTTTTGAAAAAACTTGCGGTTGATATTGCACTTGATAAGGACAAGCGGAATAAATTTTTGCTGATAGTTGGCAGCATAGTTGTGGGATTAATTTTCCTGCTAATGACGCCGGTTGTAGTGCTTTCGAGCATTGGCGGCATCGAGCCGCCGACTGTTGAATTAGATTTTAACGAGTCGGATTTTTTGAATAATCTGGATGATGAAAGTCGTGAAAAATTAGAGATCGTGCAGACACAGGGACAGACTATCAGATGAGATCGGACTGAAAAAGGCTGCTCAACAGTTAGGTATCCAGTATTACACACTGTCCGATTGGCGCTCAAAGCGAAATGCTGCTGCCAAAGCTCAAAAATATCAGATGACTGATGATGAAGCAAAACAGCGTATTACAGAGCTTGAGCGTGAAAATGCCGAGCTTCGCAAAGCAAATGACATTCTCAAGGACGCACTTGGTTTTTTTGCAAAAGACCGGAAGAAGTAAAGACAAGCGAACGCCACCTGTTCGTCAACGAATTTCGATGCATGTACGGTGCGAAAGCGATATGCAAATTTCTGAAAATCAGCGAATCTGGCTATTATCGCTGGCTCAGGAATCAGGGCAAGCCCGGTGCAAGGCAGCTTCTTCTGGTCAAAATACAGGGAATTTTTTCAGAACATCCTGACAATAAGAATTATGGTGTCAGAAGGATACAGGCAGCTCTTGCGCAGAAAGGTACTCATGTCAGCCTCAGGACAGTATACCGCACAATGAGAGAAGCCGGGCTTATCCACAGGCATCGCAGACCTCACGGCATAACAAAGGCTGATACTGAAACTCAGAATAGAGAAAACCTGATAAAGAGAGATTTCACCGCTTCTACACCGTTGAAGAAGCTGCTTACCGATATTACCGAAGTTCAGTGTGCTGACGGAAAGCTCTATGTTTCACCGATCCTCGACTGCTATAACGGTGAGATCGTTGCTCTTGAAATGCGTGATAACATGAAGAAAGAACTCTGCATAGACTCCGTAAAACAGCTTCGTGAGAAGTACGGCAGGCTCGACGGAACTGTCCTTCACAGTGACCGTGGCTGCCAGTACACAAGCTATGCCTTCCGCAGGGAGCTTGTAACAAATGGGCTTATCCAGAGCCTCAGCGGTACTGCTCACTGCTATGACAATGCTCGTATGGAGAGCTTCTTTGCCACGCTGAAAAAAGAAAAGCTGTATCAGATACCTACATACCGAATGAAGCGAGAAGAGGTCAAAACTGTCATCTTCCGATACATCTTCGGTTATTACAACACACAAAGGATCAACAGCTTCAATGAAGGTGGTCTCCCACCTGTGGCACTAAGGAACTCAAAGCAGTTCTCTCATCACGCTGCCTGACTCCTGCCTATCCAAGATTTTGGGTATTCTCTGACTGCACATTTCTTGACAATTCCATTTATTCATGTTTTCTATTTTATTATAACACAAAAAAATTTTGTAATACTGTTGCCTTTTATGTTTTTTTTGTGCTATAATTGTCAAAAAAATATGGTGAGGTTATGACAATTGATAGATAAGGAAACTTG
>DETO01000105.1 GCA_002362135.1 Ruminococcus sp. UBA3286
AAAAGATACTGAACAGGCTCTTAAAAATAAACGGTAAAATAGGCGGCTGAACTCGGTCGCCTGTTTGTCCATTCTTTGACATAACTTTGAGGTGTAAATATGAAAAAAACAGCGCTCATTTCTCTTCTCTTCGTCGCCTGCCTCGCAGGATGCGGACGCGTGGATTCCGTAGATACCGACGTTAAGCCTTTCGAAATCGAAAAAACCACTACCGCTGCTACCGATGCAGCTCAGACTACCATGCCAAACGGCGTGTATCTCCAGCTTGGAACTGCTACTACCGCCGATCCGTCCATGACCACCACAGCTACCCTGAAAGTAAATCTTGTAAAGCGTTCTTCAATTCCGGGCGGAAACGTCACAACTCCCGCAAGAAATACAGTCAAAACGCCTGCGCGCGTAACGGTCGCTCCTCCTGCTACACGCCCTACTACTCCGACCAAGCCGCCTACCAAAACTACGGCTGCTCCTCAGACTACCGCTCCGCCGGCTACCACTCAGGCTTCGCCTGCAAAAATGCCTGATCCCGTTGTGCGTGATAATTATCGCGGCGCAATTACGGCTAACGGCGTTGAGATCAAACGCGACGGCGAAGTTTTGCAGACTATCCATATAGACACCTCTAAAATTTTAGCAGCATATGCTGACGGTAAAAAGCATTCCACATCAAATATTTTTATGAACGATTTTGATTTTGACGGTCATTATGATATTTTCATTCCGCAGGACGTTGACGATTATAATACCATGGGAATTTTCATGCGCTATAATCCCGAAACAGACAGTTTTGAGGAATGGCAGGGTATGTCCGAGATCAAAAATTATGCATGGACTGACGATATGGACGGCACTATTTCCACAACTTCCAAGAAAAATGCGCTTGAATATTCAAATATGACATATGAATGGAGCGACGGAAATCTCGTTCTCGTTCATGCCGAAAGGCAGTATCGCCTTGACGACGCGTCGGGTAATGCGAATTACTACATAGATTATTTCACATTCAGCGACGGTACGGATACTCTCGTCAAGCGCGAAAAGGTGAATTTTGACGGCGACGGCAATGTCACAGGCTCTACCGAAATTTCGATCGATTGGACGATGAGGTGGTAAAATGTCGGGTTACAGCGCCTTTGCTGCCTATTACGACAGTCTCACCGCAAATATTGATTACAAAAAACGCGCCGAATATTTTAACGAAATAATAAAAAAATTCAAATCGACCGCAGGTAATATTCTTCTCGATCTTGCCTGCGGAACGGGAAGTATCTCCGAAGCTATGGCTGTTCTCGGTTATGACGTTATCGGCGTTGATAATTCTGATGAAATGCTGAATATCGCTCTTGATAAAAAATTTGACAGCGGATTGAATATTCAATACCTCCGTCAGGATATGCGTAAACTGAATATGTACGGCTCTATCGACGTTACTCTCTGCGCTCTCGATAGTATAAATCACCTGCCGAGTCTCGATGATGTCAGAAAGGTTTTCCGCAATGTTGCGTTGTTTTCCGAACCCGACGGGCTTTTTGTATTTGATGTAAATACTGTTTATAAGCATAGAAATATTCTTGCCGGCAATACTTTTACATATGAGACCGATCAGGTTTACTGCATATGGGAGAATACTCTGATTCCTGAAACCGACGAAGTTGAAATGCATCTTGAATTTTTTGAGCTGGAAGAAAACGGACTGTACAGCCGCAGTTCCGATAATTTTACCGAAAAAGCATACAGCGAAGCCGATATTGAAGCGCTTCTTACCGAAACAGGTTTTGAGCTGCTCGGAAAATACGGCGACGATACTTTTTCGCCTCCTGTCCGCGATTCTCAGCGCATTGTCTATGCTGCGCGCTGCAAACAAAGCGGTCAGATCATTTGAAAGGATTGAATAATTATATGGCAAATTTGTACAGGGCTATTTCCGCGGACGGTTCGGCTTTTGCAGCTGTTCTTGACGCAAAGGACATCGTCTCTGATACCGAAAAAATTCATAAAACTTCCGCGGTGATAACGGCTGCATTGGGACGTTTAACCATCGCCGCTTCGCTTATGGGTTATATGCTTAAGGGCGACGACGACAGCATCACTCTTCGAATCGACGCCGACGGCCCGAGCGGTCAGCTTGTTGCTGTAGCCGACAGCCGCGGCAACGTTAAAAGCTGCGTCAATAATCCCGTTGTGGAGCTGCCTCTGAATTCCGTCGGAAAGCTTGACGTTTCGGGCGCAGTTGGTAAAAACGGCACTCTTTCAGTCGTAAAGGACATGGGACTCCGCGAGCCGTATGTCGGAGTTATCCCTCTTGTTTCGGGAGAAATTGCGGAAGATATCGCAAGTTATTACGCAACCAGCGAACAGATTCCCACGGTTTGTGCGCTCGGAGTTCTCGTTGATACTGATCTTTCCGTTAAATCGGCAGGCGGTTTCCTGGTTCAGCTTCTGCCTTTTGCAGATGAAAAATGTATTGATCAGATCGAAAAAAATGTCGCTGCAATGCGGCCTATTTCAACTTTACTGAGCGAGGGAGTTTCCCCTGAAGAAATCGCAAATATGCTTCTGGAAGGTCTTGAGCCAAACGAACTCGATACCGCTTCACCTGTTTATAAATGCGATTGCAGCAGAAAGCGTACCGAAAAAGTTCTCATCAGCGTCGGCAAAAATGAGCTTGAATCAATCGCCGCCGAGGGAAAGGATACGGAAGTTTGCTGCCATTTCTGCGGCAAAAAATATGTGTTCTCCCCTGCTGAGATCGCCGCTCTTGCGGATAATGCGTCATCGGAGGAAGAATGAAACAATATTTAATTATTCTTCCTGTGCTTGCGTTCTGCTTCACGTTGAGCAGCTGCAATAAAAATAAAAATCCCGAAGATTATGTGACTGCCGAAAATTTTGTCGTCCACACTTCGACTGATTTTCCGGATTCCGCGAAAACTTTTCTTAATACAAATACTGAATCTTCCGAAAAAAAGAAGCTGACATACGCCTTTGACGGCACAAATGTGGAGCTTCTTATTAATGACGAACCCGTTAAATCTATCGAAAATTACTATATTCCCGATACGTCTGCCATTGTTGTGGCGGATTTTAATTCTGACGGCTATGACGATATTTTTATTCCTTACAGCGATCCGACGGATTATGGCTGTTATTACTGCTATAATTATGCGAAAAATGATTTCTATGAGGACAGTCAGCTGAACGAGATCGGGAAGATCATGTCTGTTTCCGATAATGGAACGCTGCTTCTCGATCAGAGCGATAATTCAACCGAACGTACTATTGAATATCAATGGTTCGGAAATGATCTGAGAGCAATACAAAAGACGGAAATCTACAAGGACGAAAACAAGGTCTCACATAAAGACGTTTATAAATATGACGAAAATGGCATGGAATATCTTTTTGAAAGCACACAATGAGGTGATACAATGTATGAAAATAAAACCGATGATCTGCCTGTAAAAGCTGTGCTTGCCTGTGTTGATGTGGGCGAATTCGACGCCGAAACTTCGATAGCTGAATTGGCTGAACTTGCCAAAACTGCAAACGCTGAGGTGGTCGGTGAGATCATACAGAAGAAATCTTCCTACGATCCTGCAACTTGTATGGGCGCAGGCCGCCTTGAAGAATTAAAAGATCAGCTCAGCGCACTCGAAGCCGAACTTGTAATATTCGATCACGAACTTACGGGAATTCAGGTGCGAAATATTGAAAATATCCTCGATGTGCGCGTAATTGACAGAACAACGCTTATTCTCGATATTTTCGCCCAGCGCGCCCGAACCAAAGAAGGTAAATTGCAGGTTGAACTCGCTCAGCAAAAATACAGACTGCCGCGTCTGACCGGAATGGGTACTTCCTTATCCCGTCTCGGCGGCGGAATTGGTACTCGCGGTCCGGGTGAAACTAAACTCGAAACGGATAAGCGACATATTCGCCGGCGTATCGAATATCTTGAAGATTCCCTGAAAGAACTCGAAAAGCACCGTAATTTCACGCGTTCACGCAGAAAAAAAGACGGAGTTCTGTGCGCCGCCATAGTCGGATATACAAACGTTGGCAAATCAACGCTCATGAATGCATTGACTGATGCAGGAGTTCTTGCGGAAAATAAACTGTTCGCAACGCTTGACATTACTTCGCGTTCAATCGAACTTCCTGATGGCAGAAGTATAATGCTTATCGATACGGTCGGTTTGATACGCAGACTTCCGCATAATCTTGTCGAAGCCTTTAAATCTACTCTGGAAGAAGCTGCCGTTTCGGATATAATTTTGAATGTTCAGGATATTTCCTCTCCCGAACGCGAAGAGCAGGCGGAAGTTACCGAAAAATTGCTTTCAGAACTTGGCTGCGACGGAATTCCAGTAATAAACGTCATGAATAAAGCCGATGCAGCTTTAAATCTCGATACTGTTTTTGAGGACGACAAAAATGTTATCATTTCCGCTCGACATCACGACGGATTTGATAGGCTTTTGCAGTGCATTATGAAGAATCTCCCCGAAACTGCCAAGCGAATGAAGTTGCTCATTCCCTATGACAAGACGGCTTTTATCAATTCGATTCGCAGCGAAGGCAAGATTTTTTCCGAGGAATATACAGAATGCGGAACGCTTATTGACGCGCTCGTCGATATCAAACTTGTAAAAGAAGCCTTAAAATATACAAAAAGCTGATGCAGAAATTCCTGCACCAGCTTTTTTTATTTAAGATTAAAGAAGCGTGATACCGTGCTTAGTGCATTCGCTGATCATTTCGTCGCTCCAGATAGAGGACTGGACTTCGCCGATATGCGCTTTATTAAGAAGAAGCATACAAAGTCTTGATTGACCTATTCCTCCGCCGATAGTCAGCGGGAGCGTATCGTTTGCGATCATTTTGTGGTAGTCGTACTGCATTCTGTCCTCTGCATTGCATTCAGCAAGCTGAGATTTCAAGGATTCAGCATCTACGCGAATCCCCATAGACGACACTTCAAGAGAATCGTCGAGTACGCTGTCCCAGATGAGAATATCGCCGTTAAGCGACCAATCATCGTAATCGGGCGCTCTTCCGTCATGCTTTTCGCCGTTTGCAAGTTTTCCGCCGATCTGCATGATAAATACGGTTTTATGCTCCATTGTGATAAGACGCTCACGCTCGTGGGAGGTCTTATCGGGATACATATCGGCAAGCTCCTGAGTTGTGATGAAATAAGGCTCTGTGCAGATATTTCCCGAAATATCGGGATATCTGAGTCCAACCTTGCGCTTCGTATAAGCAATTGCCTTTACAACCGATCTTACAGTATCTTTCAGAAAATCAATGTTTCGCTGTTCACGTGTGATCACTTTTTCCCAGTCCCATTGATCAACAAAAATCGAATGAGTGTTATCTGTGTCATCGTCGCGGCGGATAGCATTCATGTCGGTGTAAATTCCCTCGCCCGGTTTGTAGCCGTAACGATAAAGAGCCATTCTCTTCCACTTCGCCAGCGATTGAACTACTTCGCCTTCACCGTCGATCTCTTTTATTGTGAAATTGACCTTGCGTTCAACTCCGTTAAGATCGTCGTTGATTCCGCTTCCATTTTTAACAATAAGCGGTGCAGATACGCGGTCAAGCGTAAGTGCAAACGACAAAGCCTGCTGAAAAACGTCCTTGATATATTTTATAGCGTGCTGGGTTTCTCTTAAAGTGAGAGCCGATCTATAGCCCTCGGGGATATATAATGAACGTGACATATCGATTCCTCCCTTATCTGATCGAGCCTACTGTGCGCGGGTAAAGTATTACGTCTCTGATATTTGACATTCCCGTAGTATACATTATCAAGCGCTCGAATCCCAGACCGAATCCGCCGTGTGGTACAGAGCCGAATTTTCTCAAATCGAGATAATCCGCATAAAGCTCAAGATTCATATTACGCTCTTCCATTGCTGCAACCAACTTGTTATAGTCGGCTTCACGCTCGCTTCCGCCGATAATTTCGCCGACGCCCGGAACGAGAAGATCAACAGCGGCAACGGTTTTTCCGTCGGCATTCTGCTTCATGTAGAATGACTTGATCTCCTTCGGATAATCAGTAACGAAAACGGCTTTCTTAAATACCTTTTCGGAAATGTAACGCTCATGCTCGGTCTGGAGATCGCAGCCCCATTCTACGGGATAAACGAAATCTTCGCCTGATTCCTGCAAAAGCTTGATAGCCTCTGTATAAGTTATTCTGCCGAAATCATGAGAAATAAGGTCTTCCAGTCTTGCCTTGAGTCCCTTTTCAAAATGAGCGTCAAAAAATGCGATCTCATCGGGGCAGAGTTCAAGAAGCTGACCGATAACGTACTTCATCATATCCTCGGCAATTTCGATAACGTCATCAAGCTCGGCAAACGCTACCTCAGGCTCAATATGCCAGAATTCCGCGAGATGCTTGGGAGTATTGCTGTTTTCAGCGCGGAAACTCGGGCCGAAAGTATAAATTTTACCCATAGCAGTTGCAGCCATTTCGCCCTCAAGCTGACCCGAAACCGAAAGACCTGCGCGCTTTCCGAAAAAGTCGTTTGCGTAATATTCCTCTTCTGACTTAAACTCCGGAGAATAGCCGTTTACAGTTACCTGAAACATTTCTCCCGCGCCCTCGCAATCGCTGCCCGTTATAAGCGGAGTGTTGATATATACATAATTATTGTTCTGGAAAAATCTGTGGAGTGCAGCCGCAAGTACCGAACGAACGCGCCAAACAGCGTTGAAAGTATTCGTTCTGCTTCTCAGATGAGGCATACTGCGCAGGAATTCGAGAGTATGACCTTTTTTCTGAAGCGGATAATCCGTAGGACAATCGCCGAGAACGGTGATTCCATCGGGAGCTGTATTGATCTCAACAGTATTATTTCTGCCCTCAACAACGGTTCCAACGACTTTCAGGGACATTCCAACTCTGGGTTCTTTAAAATCCCCCTCGCCTTTTTCGATAACGATCTGCACGTTTTTCAGCGATGTGCCGTCGTTAAGCTCAACAAAGGCGACGCTTTTGGAATTTCGCGAAGTACGAACCCAACCGCAGACTGTAACCTCCTTGCCAACATATTCCTTTGAAGTAATAATTTCTTTAACGTCAATGTGCTTCATAATAAATCTTCCTTTCATAGATGAATGTACAGGACGAGTATGCGTATCCGCAGCTGCATGATAAAAGCAAAGAATACAAAAAACTCCCGACCTGCATAACAGGACGAGAGTAAAACCCGTGGTACCACCTGAAATTACCGCTTATGGCACATATCCAATGCAAAAGCGATCACTCTTGTCCGCTGTAACGGGCGGATCACGTCGCACCTACTAAAAGTAAAAAATCCGCAGATTTTCGGCATTTTTCGGATTGCTGCTCGGAAGTGTTATTCACATCGGCTCTGTTATGCGGCTTTCACCTGCCCGCACTCTCTGAAAACGAAATCCCATGCTACTTCTCTTCGTCTTAGCATTTATTAAAATAACTATATCATATTTTTTTTGATTTGTCAATACTTAATTCCAAATTTTTTCTTTATTCAACTCTTTATTCAACAAAAAGATCCCGATATACATTCAACGGGATCTTTTCTATTCACTTTTATTCAATTTTTAAGCGCACTCATACTATCGAATGCAATGCTAAATTACCTGTTGGACTCACCCTTTCAAATCAAAAAATAGTGATCATGCAATATATTTTCATTAT
>DETO01000148.1:0-2221 GCA_002362135.1 Ruminococcus sp. UBA3286
CATTTTTACGGTTATTGAACAGGTTTACTATAATTAAAGTATATCATAGCCGTAAATAATTGTCAATGAAATTTTTATAATTAGCACTCTCCTGCCGAGAGTATTAGCGCTCTATACGCGAGAGTGATAATTTTCATTATTTTTTCACAAAGCGTTGATAATCCGAACATAAAACGGGACTATTATATAATCATCAAAAGGAAAGGGATGATTCCGATGGAGCATGAATATAATTCGGAAAGTCACATACACTAAAAAAGAATCATGCGATATTCCGCTGATTCAAGGCTATTTAAAGAGAGTTATTTCAGGAGGAATTTATTATGATGTACGGTATGACACCTTTCACACGCAGCGCTTTCAATCTTTTCAACGTTCTTGATGATTTCGACAAGGACTTCTTCAGCGGCAGTATGCCCGTAAATACGTGCAGAACGGATATCAAGGACGCAGGCGACAAATACGTTATGGAATCTGAGCTTCCCGGCTTCGAAAAAGAGGACATCAAGCTTGATATAAACGGCGACTACCTTGTTATTTCCGCCGAGAAAAAATCCGAGACAGAAGATAAGAGCGACGACGGCAAATATATACGCCGCGAGCGTACCTGCGGAACTTACAAGCGCAGCTTCGGAATTTCCGACGTAAACGCCGATGAAATTTCCGCTGAATACAAAAACGGAATCCTCACTATCGAGCTGCCGAAAAAAACTCCGCAGGAACCCGTTGCAAAGCGTCTGGAAATCAAGTGAGCAAAAGATCAATATAAATGAAAAACAGGCTTCCCGTAATAATGGGAAGCCTGCTTTTATTGAACTATATCTTCAAATCCTGCTCTTATCGAATCAGCAAGAGCGTTCGGGGAAAGCCTTATCTGCGTTCCTATCCTGCCGCCGCTTATGTAGAATAATTCCAGTTCCGCAGCCGTTTGATGAATGACCGTTCTGAACTGCTTCTTCATGCCTATCGGCGTACAGCCGCCGCGAACATAACCCGTAATTTTCGTGATATCTTTCACATGGATAAGCTCCACGGATTTCTCGCCGACGCTTTTCGCCGCCTTTTTCAAATCAAGTTCCATTGCCACGGGAATCAGAAAGCAATAATGCTCCCCCGATTTTCCGCAGGCAACCAATGTTTTGAACGTTTCCTCCAAAGGCTGCCCAAGCTGATTTGCAGTATGAACTCCGTCTATGAATTCATCGCACTGATACGTCTGGATCGTATAGGCGATCTTTTTTTTATCAAGAAATCGCATAGCGTTCGTTTTTAATTCTTTAGCCATTTTCACTCAACCTTCTACTATAAATGCAGCCGCAGTAATTTTGGCGATATAAATTATACGTACGTGAAAGTTCAATCGAATGCTTATAACCATCATGCTTTTTAAAATCTGAAAAAAGATACTTCACGCCCAGTTCATCAGCCAGTTTTCCGCCGCAGGAGTTAATAAATTCATGATCTTTATGTGGACTGATAGTCAGCGTGGTCGTAAAATAATCAAATCCCGATTCTGCCGCAAGAATCCCCGTTTTTCGCAGTCGATATTCTATACAGCGCCTGCATCGTTCTCCCCTTTCGGGAAGATTCTCCAGACCTGCCGCAAGTTCATAAAACGGCGACGGATCGTAATCTTCATTGATAATCTTCACATCAAGATTCAATTCCGCTATAAGCCGTTTCAGTTCGCTTTTCCGATATTCATATTCAGATTCCGGAGCGATATTCGGATTGCAGAAATACACGGTTATATCAAATTTTCCGTAAAGGAACAGCAGTGTATGACTGCTGCACGGCGCACAGCAGGCATGAAGCAGAAGCGACGGTTTTTCGTCGTTTTTTTCAAGTTCCTCCAGCTTTTCATCGAGCATTCTGCCATAATTTATCTTCTGCATTATTTATCCTCAAGACTTTTCAGCGCGCGCATTTCGTCCTTGTTAAGTCTTATCTCCACGTCCTTGAGAAGCTTGACTTCGCTGCGGTCGAAAGTTGCGGGAACTTCGGATTTTTCGGTTTTCACGCGGAGTTTTCCCGTGATAAGGTTGACGTCAACTACCTTTCCCTTATCGCCGTCGGGAGTTACAACAATCGCGCCGACTTTCGGAGTTATCTTCAAAAGAGATTCATAGGCAGGCTGCTCATTTTTCAGACAGCACATCAATCTTCCGCAAACGCCGGAAATCTTCGTCTGATTCAGGGAAAGATTCTGCTCCTTAGCCAT
>DETO01000148.1:2482-3274 GCA_002362135.1 Ruminococcus sp. UBA3286
ATTTTTCAGACAGCACATCAATCTGCCGCAAGTACCCGAAATTTTTGTAGGATTAAGCGAAAGACCCTGCTCCTTCGCCATTTTTATGGATACGGGATTGAAATCGCCCATATGCGCCTTACAGCAGAATTCTCTGCCGCATATTCCAAGACCGCCGAGAATTTTCGCTTCGTCGCGGACTCCTATCTGTCGGAGTTCGATTCTTGTGCGGAACACGGCTGCGAGATCTTTTACCAGTTCGCGGAAATCAATGCGATTTTCCGCCGTAAAATAAAACAGCAGCTTATTATTATCGAATGTGCATTCCACGTCTACAAGATTCATTTTCAGCTTGCGGAGCGCGATTTTTTCCTCGCAGATTTTGAAAGCTTCTTTTTCGCGCACCTTATTTTTCTCCACTATCTTCATATCGTTTTCGTCGGCGCGCCTGATTATGGGTTTCAGCGGAGAAGAAATTGAACTTTCCTCTATTTCTCGGTTGGCAATTACAACTTCGCCGCATTCAACGCCGCGGACAGTCTCAACAATAGCGTGATCGCCTATTTCAAGCTTCAGCCCGTTCGGGGAAAAATAATAAATTTTTCCGACTTTTTTAAATCTTATCCCTACAATTTCTTTCATATAATACTCCCGTTCTATTATAATTTGTGCCGAAATATTTTTGCTATGCAGCGCTATCAGGAAGAGCCTCCCTCCCGATTCCCTGTCTAAGAATCAGTTTCTATACTCCCTGTTCAAATTACTTCTGTACCCATTTATGGGTACAGAAGTAATTTAATTTTGGGATTCATA
>DETO01000148.1:3590-8767 GCA_002362135.1 Ruminococcus sp. UBA3286
GCAGGACAGAGGGTACGGCACGTTCGTGCGGCGTCTCCCCTGATAACGCAGCAAAAGTAAAAATAATTTCAGTTCAACTTGTAATATTCATAATTTCCGCGCACAAAGCGGCGAGGACGAGTGGCGCGCTGACGTTTGCATCGACAGCTCCGCGCGCCTTTTCGATAACGTTATGGACGTTCATCGCCTGATACGCCGTCATGATCTCCGAAAGCTTTACAGCGGCTTCGCGGCAGCAGCCTACCGTTTTAGCGTCGCTGTCCTGCGAAAGCACGGCGGCATCGCGGACAAGCTTGTCCATCATGGAAAGAATCTCGCGGATATTCGTTCGGCTTCCTCCTATCGAATAAAACGAAGCATTGAGCGAATATTCGTCTCTTCTTATTATACTATCTGCGACGCGTTTTGTCAAATCCACATGAGCGCGGAGTTCCTCGTCAACTATATAATCCGTACATCTGCCGATATTACCGTGAAAACATGAAACTGCGGCGGTTATCTCGTCTTTTCCGAATCCGCTTTCGGTAAGGGCGCGTACGGCGTCCTCTTCGGAACACGGCGAAACTCCCAGACAGATACAGCGCGAAATTATCGTCGGCAAAAATTCATATTTGGATTCCGCGGTAAATATAAAATACGCGTATTCCGGCGGCTCTTCTATCAGTTTGAGCAGAGTATTCTGCGTAATAACGCTCATATCGCGGCAGTCGGCGAAAATATAAATTTTTCTGCCGCTGTTATTATTTGGCTTCACAAATGCGTCGTTTATAACAGCTCGGGCGGTTTTTACGGAATAACTCTCCAGCTTGCCCTCCTTTGGAACGTGGATAACGTCGGGGTGAGAACCCGAAGCTACATTTTTGCATGACGGGCAAACTCCGCAAGGCTCGCCGTTAATTGGCGATTCGCACAAAAGCCGTGCCGTGTAGCTTTCAGCTATAAGCTTTTTTCCGCTGCCCTTTTCACCGTAAAATATAAGCGAATGCGCGGTTTTACCGCTTTCTGTCATGCTGCTCAATGTTCCGAGCAGATATTCGTTGCCATATATTTTTTTCATAATAAACCTCATTTACATACTAAAACAGTTTTTATTCCGTAACTTCTGAAAATCTCGATGCAGTTTCCGTCGATGATCTCGCCGCTGACCGCTATCGGCACGGCAGGCGGACACGGAACTTTTACCGCGGCGCATATCCTTCCTTCGGCGCGTTCAACGGGAATTTCCTCGCATGGCGAAAAAACAGCTTCGCGTATATTCATCGCCTTTTCGGGAATCGATTTCAACGCAGCCTGCGGCTCTCTTCGCTTTCGGGAAGCCTTTGAAAGCGCGGATTCCAGAGCAGTTTCCAGACGGGAATAATCTCCTGCGCGATTCATCGGCGACATCAGCAGAATTATTACAGCGTCGTCGGAATATTCGCATTCCACGCCGTTTCCGCGCAGAAGTTCCGCAAGCTCGTTTCCGCTGAATCCCGATTCCGCGGCATTTATCGTAATATGAAATGGATCGCCGTCAACGAAATCAAGCTTATTTTCAAATCGCTGCCGAAATTTATCGGCGTACATGAGATTTTCCGCAATATCACGGCGAATCCCGTTATCAAGATAATCGAGGCAAAGATCAAGGGACATCATAATCAAATATGACGGACTGGTTGAACCAAACAATCCCATATTCCGCCTGAGCGGCTCTTCAAACCTCCTGTCCGCCATATGGAGCATTGCCGCTCCCGTAAGCGCAGGCAGCATTTTATGCGCAGAATCGCAGCAAATATCAGCGCCGAGGGCTATGGGGTGCAGGCTTTTGGGCAGGAAATGCAGATGCGCGCCGTGAGCGTTATCCACAATAAGAAGCGCGCCGTACTTGCGGCAGATTTCGGATATCGCGCCGATATCCGCCATTCTTCCCGTATAGTCGGGCGAAGTAACATAAACGCAGGCTTTTCCGCCGCTTTTTAATTTATTCTCGATGGCTTCAAGTGGAATTTCTCCCGAAAGTATGCCGTTTTTATAATTCGGCATGACCCATTCGACTTCAAGTCCAAGAAGGGCGGTGCTGTTCAGGAATGCGCGGTGAACATTTCTGACGGCGATTATCCGTCTGCCGTCGTCCCGCATCGCTCCGAGCATTCCCTGAATGCAGAGAGTCGAACCGCCTGCCGAATAAAGGGTTGCGGCGGTATTATAAAGCCGCGACATACTTTTTTCGCTTTCAAGAATTATTCCCTCCGCCTCAAAAAGGCTGTCCGCGCCGCTTATCTCCGTAATATCGAATCGGCAGAGCATTTCTGTTTCCCTGACGTTATATCTTCCCTTATGCCCGGGCATATGGCAGCGGAGAATATTATTCTTATCATATTTTTTTATAAAATTATAAATAGGCGTATTCATATCTTTCCCCTCACATAATATTTCATGATTCGGAATATTCTCACTCTTGCTCTTGCCATAAGAGCGGAAACTGCTTGCGGCGATATATTTTTCAGTTTGGCTATCTCCACTATGTTCATCTCCTTAAAATAGTATAACATAATTATCTCTTTTTGTCTCGCAGTAAGTTCATTTTTTATAACATTTAACAGCAATCTTTTCAGCGAACCCTCTTCTTCCTTGCCATATAGAATTTCTCTGATATGGGAATCCGCTTCACCGGTAAAAGTATCGGAATACGTTTCACGTCTTGGCAATATTTTTTCCTCCTTAGATATACTCGCCGCTATCACAAAATATCCAGTAATGCTGACATAAATTTTGTCTGTCTGCGTTGTCGTCGTCACCATACGTCAGTATGCTTTCCTCCTCCGCCTTGACATACAAAATTTCTGTTCAGCATCCTTTGGACATTTTGTGATAGCGGCGAGTATAAATCATTTAGTCGAATATATGTTTTTGTGTGTATCTATATTATAGAACATAAGTTCCGAGATGTCAAGAGGTTAGAATATATTTTTTATTTTTAATCATTTTCGATCATTTGTTCGTGAAAATAGGTTCTGAAAATTAAGGTGAAAAAGCTAAAAATTGGGGTGCAAATTAAAAATCAGCCATGGTATAATCTAATCATAGAAAAGAACGAAACGCTCGGACGAGCATAAAGATAAAGAGGGATCGACTATGATGAAAAATATGATGAACAGAATGATAAGCGTTATAGCAGCGGCAATAATGATGGCGGCAATGACTATAATGAATGTCAGCGGCGCAGATGAAGAAGAAATAACAGCTATGACAGAAACTCTCGCAGTTATGATAAACGAAGCAAGAGAAGCCGAGGGACTCGCGCCCGTATACGTCGTTCCCGAAGCAAACGAAGCGGCGCAGATCAGAGCGGAAGAAAGCATTTACGAAACAATGGCAAGAGGCAGAAGCATGACAGGCGGCATCGAAAGCGTTATCGACGAAGAGAGCATTCCTTACGAATACGCGGCAGAAATACTTGCGGCAGGCACTTCCACAGCAGAAGAAACTCTGGCTTGCTGGAAAAATTCCGAAGACCATTGGGCAGTTCTCATGGCAGCCGATATCACTCACATCGGCGTAGGCGCGGTTTACGAAGAGGACAGCGAATACGGCTATTACTGGCAGGTAACTGTTATCAGAACGAATGCGGAATTCGCAGATCAGTACATTGCAGGCGAAGAAGATAACGCTGAAATCACCAAAGGCGATATCACAGGCGACGGATACGTTGACGCTTACGATTATATTGCTATCACAAATTATCTTTTCGATAATAATACAGAAAACGGAATGTCCTCCGAGCAGCTTGAAACGGCTGACTGCTTCCGCGACGGTTTAATTACGGAAGCCGACGCAAAAGTTCTTGCGCAGTACATTCTCGGCGAGTGCAAAAGCCTTCCGGTTATTGCATAAAATAAGAAATCTGACTAATTAAAATATCTCTCCAACAGCAAAAACACCGCACGGTCATGTGCGGTGTTTTTGTATAAAAAATCTTATATATCTTACTTAACGAACCATACGTCCTGTTCTTCCGGTCTTGTATATTCAACGGAATCAAGATAAAAATCAGTATGCGGAGGCTGATTATAGCCGTTATTCTGCGCCGCTACCTGAACCCTGTACTGCGGATTCTGCATGAGACAGTAAATATTATAGGGACTTGTATACGTAGTCGTAAACACGCGTATAGTGTCGTCGCCCGTACGGAAAAGCATTTCCTCGCGCCAGTCGCCCAGAATATCGGCAGTAAGACAGGCGTTCGACTTCGTATCATTGTTGTAGCTTGCGCCGTCGCCCGTAAATACGCGCCCCTTTCCATACTGATCAGCCATCGTACGATCAAGTACCGCCCGCTCTGCCGTGTCCGTCCAGTAAACAACGGAATTCTGTCCCCATTTTGTGATATCCGACCAGTTTATCAGCTTCTGATGATCGCCGGCGGCTGAATAAACTACGCCGTTGTGAGAGCCGACCATTTCAGCTCCGCCGTTTCCTGCAATGAGATTATCAGCAAGGCATCTTCCTGTATCGTCTATTCCCTCTTCTCTAAACAGCATTTTTCCGGTTTTGCCGTCGCGAAGCGAAGTTCCGAAACCGCTTACGCCTTTAACGCCGTCTTCATGGCACTGGAAAATCTCAACTCCCGGATTTTTCGGGTCGAAATCGCCGATATGTATAGCGTCGCCGTGACCAAGTCCGCTTGTGTAAAGCAGTTCGCCGTTATCGTCGATGACAGCCGAGCCGACTACTACTTCCTGCCTGCCGTCGCCGTCGACGTCCGCGCTCATTATATGGTGATTTCCGTCGTTGTAGCCTGCAACAGAAGAATCATGCCCGGTATCAAACGCCCAGTATTCTTTCAGCTTGCCGTTCTGAACGCCGTAAGCCGTAACTGCCGCGCGCGTGTAATATCCGCGTCCGAAGCAGGCATAGGGATTAACGCCGTCAAGATATGCGACGCAGGCTGTAAATCTGTCTACTCTGTTTCCATATTTATCTCCCCATGCTTCTACAGAACCTCTGCCGGGCTTGTAATCTATCGTATCGAGAGCCTTTCCGGTCGCGCCGTCGAAGAGCGTGAGGAATTCAGGCCCCGTTAAAATTCTTCCGGCTGACGAACGGTAGTCCTTAGAGCCGTCGCCGATAACTTTTCCGGTGCCGTCAACTGTTCCGTCGGCAGTTTTGCAGATGAGTTCAGCCTTTCCGTCGCCGTC
>DETO01000148.1:8937-9808 GCA_002362135.1 Ruminococcus sp. UBA3286
CCGTCGCCGTCAACGTCTCCGACCGAGCAGTCGTTGGCGGTATATGAGCAGGTCGAGCCGTCGGGCATGGTAAGATCAGCCGGCTTTTTGAGTTTGATATCAAAATATGCGCCGCTCTGACCGCCGTTCGTATTCGGGAAATTGAAAGACGCCTGCGCAAATTCCGTGCATTCGTCCCCGACGTAAGTGTCAATCGTATACCAGTCCGAAGCCGTTCCGCCCTCGTCAAAGAAATTGGTGGGATCGTCCGTCGTGAATTCGCCCAGCATATCCTTGCCGTTTTTCCACAACTTGAACGTCGTCTGCTCGTTATCCGTGGCAAGCAGTCTCCAGCTTACAAGATTGCCGTTTTTGGCGTGTGCCGAAGCTACTCCGCGGTCGAGTTTTTCTACGCGTTTGCCCTGAACTGCGCGCTCGTGCGGTGCTTCCGCGTTTGTGGGAGAAAGTTCGATGAAGTCAATATTCGCGCCGCCGTTTTCAGTTGTCGCGTAGGCTTTTATGGTGTTTTTGCCCTTCTTCATGGGAATAACAGTCGTCTGATCTTTCCATTCAGTCCATGCGCCCGTGCCGTTGAAATCGATATACTGACCGTATTCGCGGTCGCCGTTGACTATCAGCTTGACAGGTCTGTTAACGTCCGTGCCGTTTGCGTAGCGGATATTGAGTTCGTAATTTCCGTCCTCCGCAGCTTCAACTGTCCACTCCACAAAACTGCCGATCTTGTTGTCAAAATTTACATAGGATTCGCCCTCGAAGCCTGCGTTGACCGTTTCTGTAAAGCTGTCGTACAATACCGCGTCTGACGCGTAATATCTTTCAACTGTCGGAACTACAGGCGGCACATACTGCGTGAATTCGACCTTTTTGCCAA
>DETO01000148.1:10091-10442 GCA_002362135.1 Ruminococcus sp. UBA3286
GCGTGAATTCGACCTTTTTGCCAAGCAGATGATCGGACAGAAGAACGAGATCGTCTCCGTCTATCGAGCCGCTGCCGTTTACATCGCCTGCAATCTTTGCATCTGTAACCGTGGTATCGGCTGAAACGGCAAGCTGGCGCAGCATTACGAGATCAAAAGTATCTACGACGCCGTCGCCGTTCACGTCGCCCATGATAATTTCCGCTCCCGAAGCAAGTTCCGCGGTCGGCGCAAGAGGGATAGAACCTGCGGCTATGGCGGCGCATAATATTCCTGCCGCCGCACTTGATTTTCTGCGTTTCATTTCTTTTTTCCTCCTTATTTCCGTAAATAAAAACATTTGCCTAATAA
>DETO01000116.1 GCA_002362135.1 Ruminococcus sp. UBA3286
AACATTTTTTGTGCATTGCGACATATATTAACGATTCGCATACATAAATTATTGTATCATTCCTATCTATAGTTGTCAATAAATATTTTTTGAATTATTTGACTGCAAAAAAGGATTGGTGAATTAAATGAGGCAGTTTTTACAATAACCGCAAAATTCGACTTCCGGCAGTAAATTTTCACCAAATTTACACTTGCATTTTTTTAAGAATCATGTTATAATTTATTATGGGTAATTTCAAAAACACTTTCCAGAAAAGGGAATATAGTTACCCATAAGCGTTATCGATTTTGATGACGCTGTATTTAATTATATCTTATACTAATTTATTCAAGGAGTGATAACTTATGAGAACGGATACTAAAGAGTTAGTAACCACAATCGCCTATATGATAGGCATACGAAAAAACATTCTTGAACAGTGCTATGACGAGGAATGTCACGATCTGCTCGTTTCTCTTTATGAAAATCAGCATGCATCGATAATAAGATATTTAAATAAGCTTCGCACCACACTGATGCAGAAATTCAGAAAAACAGACGATGAAATGCGCTATAATTTAAAAAACCTTAACAAAATAGATTACTATGATCAGGATAATATAAAACAGCTTGAAAAATGGGGAATACCGATAATTAAAAGCAATTACCGCTCCGAAAAATATATGCAGGATTTTAATCGTCTTATTAATGAAAATATCGATAAATGCGCCGATCTTTTTCCCGATTGGATAAACTGGAATTACATAAAAGATCTTTTTGTCATTCCGCAATATAAAAAGCCGAATGTTGTCAAGCGCGAATTTGAAAAATACATGAGCAAAATAGACTGCTATCCTTTTCAGATGTATATTCATTGGATTCCCGATGATTACGGCAGTATTTTATATACGGACGGCAAATTCTTAGGCATTATATACAAACAGCATAACGATGTGTTTACCGATTACACCAAATATAAAGACGCTCACAGCGAAACCAAAAATAATATTTACAATTTTATCGAAAAAAGTTTCCGCGTGGCAATTGCAGTAGACTGCGAAAATTCCGATGTTTACAAGCTTTACAGCGTGCTGAAAAATCTGAATCAGGACGAACTTGAGAAAATCGAAAAAATCGTGCTTTACGACGATTATCATACAAACTGCGGTTGGGATTGGCTCGGAAAATTTACGCATATTCCGGTTGAACACGTAGAAGTGGAAAGAGTTACCGATCAGAAATCCCTCGTTGACATTAAAATGACGGCGGGCGTTTGCAGAGATTATTTCGAAAACAACATAACCTCTTTCATCATAGTATCGAGCGATTCCGATTTCTGGGGTCTTATTTCATCGCTGCCAAACGCAGATTTTCTCGTTATGTACGAATATGCGAAATGCGGTCAGGCAATCAAAAAGGCTCTTTCGGAGCGCGATATTTACTACTGTTCCATTGACGATTTCTGTTCGGGCAATATCGAGGAACTGAAAAAAGCGGTTCTGTTCGATACGCTGGAAAAATACCTGCCCGATATTTTATACGTCAACGGCAAAGAACTGGTTCAGCATATTTATACGGAAACGCGCATAACCGCAAGCGAAAAGGAAATGGAGAATTTTTACAACCGATACGTGAAGACACTCCGCCTGAAAGCCGATCTTGACGGTAATTTCACAATTGAGATAAGCAAATAAAAATAATCGCGCCGTACGCATTTTGTACGGCGCGATTTGTTGTTAATCGTATCTCAGAGCGTCTATAGGATTCATTTTAGCGGCTTTATTTGCGGGATAATATCCGAAGAAAACGCCTATCATCATAGAGAAGATGACCGATATCACAATAGCGATGACCGACGGACTTACGGTTATCGTGAGAACTTCAGCAATATCCTGATTCGCGTATCTGATTATCAATTCGGCAGCGAATTTCACGATAAATCCGTTTATCACGCCGATGATGATTCCGATAACTCCGCCCGTAAGACAGATAATTATCGATTCCACAACAAATTGCAGGCGGATATTGGAATTCTTTGCGCCGAGAGCCTTGCGGATTCCGATTTCTTTAGTGCGCTCCGTAACGCTTACCAGCATGATATTCATAACGCCGACGCCGCCGACAAGCAACGAGATCATGGCGATTATCGCTATAACAGTCGTTACCACAAGCAGAACGGTATCGATTATCTTGAAATCGTCATGCGGATCGTAATACTCAAGTCTCCAATATTTGTTCTGGCTGTATAATTCGTCGAAATAATCGCGTAAAATATCTGCGCTTTCGTCGAAATCATAGCCGGGCTTTATCATCATTTGCGCCCAGTAATTCTCGCTTGCAGGCGCTCCCTTAAGATTCATTGCCGTATCATAGGGGATATACACGGGCGTAACTTTTTCAATTTCCGGAGTATTCGGCTCGAACTTGCCCTGCATCGTCATTGAATAATGATAAACGCCAACGATCGTGAATTTCTGGCTGACGCCGTCCGACATGGTGAATTCCAGAGTATGACCGATAGGATTTTCATTCTTTTTAAAATACTGACCGACAAAAATATCGGAAACAAGAGCGGTACGTTTCATACCGAGGCAGTCCGTCTGCGTAATATTTCTTCCGCGCAAGATCTTCAAAGAAGCATAATCAAGAAAACCGTCGGAAACTCCGTTAAAACTATTTTTGATAGTTTCGTTGTTTTCGTTGATTATCTCGCTTTCGCCGAATTCTTCGTTAAGAACTACAGCGAATCTGTCAGGGTATTCTTCAACCAAACCGTACATCTGTTCAGCTTTGAGCGCGTCGTCTGAAGTAAGATAAACGTTTTCTTCTTCATAGTCCTTCTGCGTTATGTACATTTCAATGTAATTCATGCCCATTTTATCGAATGAAGATTTCAGCGTTTTTTGCAGCGAAGAACCAAGCGTCGTTATCGTAATTACCGCGCTGACGCCGATTATAATACCAAGCATCGTCAGAAGCGCGCGGAGTTTATTGGCGATAAGCGAAGAAAAAGCAAGGCGTATGCATTCAAACAGATTCATTTGCGCCACCTCCAACATCTGAAATTACAGAGCCGTCACTGATAGTGACGATACGCTGAGTTTCCGCGGCAAGTTCGGGGCTGTGCGTGATGAGAACTATCGTCTTGCCCTGCTCCTTATGGAGTTTGTGGAAAATATCCATGACCAGCCGTCCTGTTTTAGTATCAAGCGCGCCCGTCGGCTCGTCGGCAAGAATTATCGAGGGATCGTTCGCCATAGCCCTTGCAATTGCCACACGCTGTTTCTGACCGCCCGACAGTTCATTTGGCATATGGGTGTATCTGTCCTGCATATCGACCATTTTCAGCAGTTCCATAGCCCTGCGCGAACGCTCCTTTCCGCCAACGCCCGAGTAAAGCATCGGCAGTTCAACGTTTTTCAGCGCGCTCGTCCTCGGAATCAGATTAAACGTCTGAAATACGAAACCGATCTCCGCATTGCGTATCTTGCTGAGAGCCTTATCGGAAAGAGTAGAAATATCCTTGCCGTTGAGGTAATATTCGCCCCCCGTGGGACGATCGAGCGCACCGATAATATTCATAAGCGTACTCTTGCCCGAACCTGACGCGCCGACTATCGACATGAATTCCCCCTGATGAACGTCGATGGAAATGCCGTTAAGTATCTGCAATTCATTGGGCTGACCAATGTAATAACGCTTGATGATATTTTTCATTGAGATTATCGCCTTATTCATCGAAGCCTCCAAATTCAAAGTTGTATTGCAGACCGTCGCTGACGGAATTCGGATTCAGAATTATATTATCTCCCTCGCTCACTTCCGACGAAACTATTTCCGACAGATAGTCCGATTCCATGCCTGCTTCCACAACGGCTTCTTCAGCCACAAATGTTCCGTCGTCCTGCGGGCGCGAAATATACACGATCTTCTTTCCGTCCTCTTTTTCAACTATAGAATCATAGGGAACTGCGAGAACGTTTTCCTTTTCTTCGAGAATTATCTGAACGCTCGCTTTCATGCCGATAAACAGATTTTCGCGAGAGCCGTCAACAGTGATTTCCGCGGTATAGCTTCCGCCTGTCTGAGAGTAAGAATCGTCGGAACTCTCCTGAAAGATCTTTACGACCTTTGTAACTTCGCCGTCGAATTCCTCATCGCCCGTAGCGGAAGTCTTGACAACAGCTTTCATACCGTCGTTTATGCGAAGAATATCGGATTCGCGTATATCCGCCGTTATCACCAGAGAAGAATCGTCCACTATCGTCATAATAGCTTCGGAGGAGGGGATAGAGCCTTCCGCGGCGTTCAGAGAAGTAACCATGCCGTCGATCGGCGCTTTAACCGTGCATTCCTCTATCTGCTCGGCAAGCTTGTTAAGCTGCTTCTGCGAAGTATTATCAGCGTTGAACTTCTCGGCGTCGATAACGTCCTGCATATTCTGAACGGCTGAATCTGCACTTCTTTTTGCGGAATCATAGGCGTCCTTTGCGGACTGTATCGCGATTTCGCAGGAATCGAGCTGATCTGCGAGAGACGTCATTTCGGATTCGGCGCTCTGAAATTCGGAAACGGCTTCCTGATAAAGTTCTCCGAGCGATTCTGCGGATTCCTCATCGGCATATTGAAGCTGATTATACAATTCGTCTTTGCGCGCAGCAGCGGCGTTGTACTTTTCAACCATAGCGTTGTAACGGGAGGAAGCCTTATCGCGCGCGGCTATCGCCTCATCAATGGCGCGCTGAGCCTGAGCGAGTGAAGTTTCCCTGTCAGTCTTGGCTTCATTGAGATTTCGCACGTTGATCGTATGGGTTTTCTTGCTCATTTCCTCCGCATTATCAACTTCCTGCTTGAGGGCGTCGTATTCGTCCTGAAGTGAAGAACTGTCGAAAATGCAGAGAACGTCGCCTTTTTTAACGTAATCTCCCGGCGAAACAAGCAGCGATTCGATCTTTGAAGCTGCCGAACTCGTGACTTTCACGGTATTTACACCGTTTATAGTACCCGAAACGTTGATACCGCGAATGAGATCGGTCATTTCAGCAGGCGAGACTTCAACTCCCATTCCTTTATCGTTTACGGACGAAAATATCTTGCTGACTGCGCAGCCTGCCGCACCTACAATAATAAGAGCGGCAACTCCTCCGGCAGCGATTCCGACCGCAAGTTTTTTAGCTTTTGCCATAAAATTATGATCCCCTTTCTGTCATTTGCGTACTATGATAAATAATACACTTGTTACAGTTTATATAATATCACATTGCAGTTGATTTGTCAAGTCTTTTTTCCAGATCTGTAATAGATATTAGAACAAGTTCTTATTTTTCAACAAATCTATTATAGATCCGTAATCTTACATAAAAGTTACAAATTACTGGGTATCTTGCAATATCATCGAGTCTAATTATAAGCTTATGTGAAATAATTGTCAATAGGGGAGACGGCTTTTTAAGAAATTCTTATA
>DETO01000031.1:0-2060 GCA_002362135.1 Ruminococcus sp. UBA3286
TGAAATTTCGGGTTTCAAAAGGGTGAAGCACCCTTTTCCAGGGGGTGTCGGGGGACAGCGTCCCCTGACATAATGCCGCACAAGTGCAGTCTGTGAGGTGATTTTTATGAGTGAAGATAATATGGTCGGCATTGTTTTTATTGCTATTATCTTTTTTGCATTCGTGCTTCTGATGTCAGGCGGAGGGAATGAAAAACCTCCCGAACCCGATCAGAGCAAAAAAGACGAACTTGCGCGCGAAGTCCTCAAAGGCGGTAATATTGAGGAGATCGCAGAGCGCGAAAAGCTTGACCCCGAAGATATAGGCAAATGGAAAGACGAATATCTTGAATATATTCTGAATTTAGCCGAAAATTTCGGGAAAACGCAGAATCAGATCGACCTGCTGACGGAGGATATCGAATGGTTCAAGGACGCTTGTAAAAATCACATCGGCGACGACTGGGAAGAGAAAACCGATTTCGCAAACAGGGCGCGGATAAAATATAAATAATGCATAAAGTTTAAGAGGCATTTTTGTGAGTTTCTACAAACTTTAAAAATATTTCGTCTTTTTGGGTTTTGAAAATCACTATAAAGCAACAGCTCGAAAAATTCGTGCGCTGTTGCCTTATTTTTTATTTTTGGAAGTGATCATTATGAAAAGCTCCAGAACAGCTTTATGCGGAATAATGCTTGCGTTATCAATAACTTTCGCAGCTTCATGTTCTTCGGGAACTAAAGATTCAAGTATGCTGATGAATGAAGCGAAATTCAGCGAGGACGGCAAGCCTGTCGTAACTATCGGAACAGTCGGATTTACCGACGAAATGTTCCTCAGCAAGAATAAAGCGGCAATGCCAAAAGATATCGTCGCCGAGATAGTTAATTATTATGACGGAGTGGATAAAGACTTGCCTGTAAACGAGCAGGAAAGAATAATACGGCAGAAGATCGATACAGACTTTATTTCGGGAAACGCTCCCGATATTATGATTGCGTACAGCGAGGAGATCTACAGGCTGAACCGTCTCGGAATACTTGCCGACCTCTATCAGCTTATGGAGCAGTACGACGGCATAAAGAAAGAAGATTTCACGGACTGCGCTCTTGAGGGTCTTACGATAGACGGCAAAATGCCCGCTATTCTGGAGAATTACTATATCAGAACCGCCGCCGCAAAAACCGAATTTGTGGGTAAGGAATATGAAAACTGGACTGCCGCCGACGCTATGAAATTTTACGGTACTACTGCCGAAGATCAGGAGTTCTGCGAATTCTCCGACGAAGGCTCTCTTGCGGATTATATGCTGAAACTGGAGGGATTGAACTGCATCGATATGAAAAACAATTCCTGCAATTTCAGCGGAGCTTTTACGGAACTCCTCGATTTCTGCAAGCAGAATCTCATTCAGGTGAGATCGTTCGAATTCACCGAAAATTTCGACGAACTCATGCAAAAGGAACGGCTATGCTTCGGACTGAACGACGCTTTTCTCGTCTATGAAATTCCGATAAACAGCTTTTCTTCCGGTCTTGCAAGCAGCACTTTCGGATATCTGAATAAAGCCGATCTGACTTTTGTCGGCTATCCAAGCGAAAACGGCTGCGGCGCTTACATCAAGCCTGCCAACCAATGCGGTCTTATGGCAATTTGCAGCCAGAGCAGCAATAAAGAAGCCGCATGGGAACTGCTCAACAAAATGATAAAACACCGCGTCCGCCCCGAAAAATCCGCTCATTCCGATGTTATGGGAATTCCCGTGTTCAAATCGGAGTGGGATTATTATTACGATCTTCCCGCAGATCACAACAGCTCTATAAATTCCGAGATATACACATACGACGGCAGCCGGGATATTGCGACGCATATCACTCAGGAATATAAAGATATGCTTCGCGATTATATTTTAAGCGTTCCCGTCAATCCATACACGCCCCGTTCGCTGGAATATATCATTGAGGAGGAGTGCGACCCCGTTATTCTCGACGACCGCTCCGCCGAAGAAGCCGCTTCCATCATGCAGAATCGTATTGAAACTTATCTCAGCGAAAAAGATTAAATAATCAAAATATTAATT
>DETO01000031.1:2354-19885 GCA_002362135.1 Ruminococcus sp. UBA3286
CAAAATATTAATTGTAATTTTATAATTTATGCATAACTTCCAAAATTCCGCCCAATATTTCTACAGTTTGACAGTTGTCAGATTTCACAAAATATATTGACGTTTTTTAGAATTCGTGTTAAAATTATAATAGCTATGATTGCACTATATAGCGAAATAATTTGGGAAGGACTACTAAAATGAAAAAATCAAACATCACACGCATTTTCAGCGTGGCAGCAGCCGCTGTCTGCATGGTTTCGGGTCTGAGATTCATGCCCGTTTTCGACAGCGCAGACGCCGCCGACGCTATGAATGCCTACGAGATCACCCAGGACATGAAGATCGGCTGGAATCTCGGAAACTCATTCGACGCAACAGGCGTAGCTGGTCTCGCAGGAGAAACTGCCTGGGGAAATCCCAAGACTACGCAGGAAATGATCAAGGCTGTCAAGGCTAAGGGTTTCAATACCATCAGAATCCCTACTTCATGGTATATGCACCTCGACGCCGATAATAAGATCGAACCTGAATGGCTCGATCGCGTTCAGGAAGTTATCGACTGGTGCATCGCCGAGGATATGTATGTTATCCTTAATATGCATCACGAAAACTTCATTAACGTAGACGTTTTCACGGACGATACTCTTAATACCGCCCTCACGAAAGCTACTGCCATCTGGACTCAGCTTTCCGAGAGATTCGCTTCTTATGACCAGCATCTAGTTTTCGAGGCAATGAACGAAGCCCGTCAGCTGAACAACCCAAATGTTGAACAGTGGGGCAACGGCAGCGAGGATAACGGCTACACATGGAATTATGTAAATACTCTTAATGAGAATTTCGTAAATATCGTAAGAAATCAGGGTTCGGAAGAAAACAAGAACCGTCTGCTTATGCTCCCCGGCTATTGCGCTTCTTCAAACGTTGCGGCTATAAGAGCAGTTGAAATACCCGAAGATTCGGGAAATGTTGCACTTTCTGTCCATGCTTATCTCCCCTACTTTTTCACCATGGCTACCGACGACAAAGCTAACCATGAATTCCCCGGCAAGAGCGGTTGGGGCGAAGATTACGAGGGCGCGCTCAAGCAGTTCTTCGACAGCATGGACACAATTATAGACGAAAAGAATACTCCTATCGTTATTGGCGAATTCAGCGCGTCTGATTTCGGCAACACAGAAGCACGCGCAAACTGGGCTACTTACTACATCACACAGGCTAAGAAAGTCGGCATTCCCTGCGTACTCTGGGACAATAACGCTTCTCCCAACGGCACTAATTACACAGGTGAGGAACACGACTACCTCAACAGAAGCACCTGCACTTGGTTTGAGCAATCCGAGCCTGTAGTTGATGCTATGATGAAAGTTATCGCCGACGATTCGATTGTTTGGGGTGACAGCAGTGCGCCTACGGTCAAGCACGACGATATGTCCACGGGCAAATACATCATCGAGGGTTCGCACGATATCGACGCTTCCGTAAAAGACGGCAACTGCACGACGCCTATCGACCTCACATGGAAAGATATCGAGGGCAAGGATATCGCTATCAAATACACGGGCGATACTCCCGTTATCGCTTTCACGGACGCTGCATGGGACGGCTGGAAAGAAATAGTCGCCTATGATGTTGACAAAAACAAGGGCATCGCTTACTTCTCGGCAGATCAGATAAAGTCGACTTGGGGCGAGGATTCTATCGATACTCTTGCGAAATTTTTCGTAAAAACAATGGGCAAGACTACGGTTGAGGGCGTTGCTCTTATTAACGCTTCCGGCGCGATCGTTGATCCTCCTGTAGATACAACTAAGAAATATCCTCTCGATCTTACCAAAAAGCCTGCCAATGAGCCTGTTATCCTTAAATTCAAGGGCGAAGCGGGCGCGTCGCTCAACGGCTGCGTAGGCTATATGGCTGAAGACTGGATGCAGATCGAATGGGAAGCAACTATCGGTGCAGACGGTACTGCAACAGTTGAGATCAAGGATCTTCCTGCCGACGTCAAGAATGCCGAGGCGCAGATCTGGTGGAGCAGTGACGAGAATGCTGAAATGACCGAATACACATTCGACAGCGCTCAGACGACCAATCCCACAACTCCTTCCGAAGTTGCCTACGGTGACGCTAACTGCGACGGTAAGGTTGAGATCGCGGACGCTACGCTCATTCTCCAGTTCCTCACTAACAAAGACGAATACAGCCTGACCGAACAGGGCATGAAAAATGCCGATGTTACGGGCGATAATGACGGCGTTACAGCTCAGGACGCGCTCGTTATCCAGCAGATAGACGCAGGAATTTACAAGGTTACCGATCTTCCTTTGAAATCTGCATAATATATCAAATAAAATATTGAATATATTTTTAAACATCTCCCGAAATTTTTCGGGAGATGTTTTTTCATTTTATCAACTTTTACGACATACAATAGAATAAATTCTACAATCAGGAGATAATTATGAACGAACATTTTACCATAGCTCTGGCAGGCTGCCCGAACGTTGGGAAATCGACGGTATTTAACGCGCTGACGGGCATGAAGCAGCACACGGGAAACTGGGCAGGCAAGACGGTCTCGTGCGCGGAGGGCTGCTTTCAATATGGCGATAAGCAATTCACGCTTGCCGATATTCCCGGAATGTACTCTCTTTATGCCAATTCCGCCGAAGAAGCCGCCGCGAGAGATTTCATCTGCTCCGAAAACGCGGACGCCGCCATTGTCGTATGCGACGCTTCATGTCTGGAACGCAATCTTTATCTCGTCCTGCAAATAATGGAGATAATTCCGCGTACGCTGGTATGCGTGAATCTTGTTGATGAAGCTGAAAAAAAGGGCATTCACATCGACGGCGAAAAGCTTCGGGAACTGCTCGGCGTACCTGTTGTGCTTACATCGGCGCGCAGTAAAGTCGGTCTTGACGATCTTTGTCGTGAACTGAACGATCTCGTATCGTCCGAATCCTCTCCGCAGCCGACGGAGACAGAAATCCCCGAAAATATTGACGATGAAGATAAACGGCGTGAAACACTTATCGATATTTTATCCCGAAAAGCCGCCGAAATCGCCGCCGAAGCCGTCACCTGCGATTCCGCCGAACCGCATAGGCGCGACAGGATTCTTGACAGATTATTCGTCAGCCCAAAGTCGGGAATACCTATAATGCTGCTTCTTTTCGGGCTTATCATGTGGATAACCATTGTGGGCGCAAATTATCCCTCCGAACTGCTTAGCCGCGGACTTTTTTCGCTTGGCGATCTTCTGTCCGAATCCCTGCTGAAAATCGGCGCGCCCCAATGGGTGGAGGGAATCCTGATACAAGGCGTTTATAAAGTTTCTGCATGGGTCATCTCGGTAATGCTGCCGCCTATGGCGATATTTTTTCCGCTGTTCACGCTGCTTGAAGATTTCGGCTATCTGCCGCGGCTTGCATTCAATCTGGACAGATGCTTCAAATGCGCGGGAGCCTGCGGAAAACAGGCGATAACCATGGCTATGGGACTTGGCTGCAACGCCTGCGGAGTTACGGGCTGTCGAATTATAGATTCGCCACGTGAAAGAATGATAGCCATAATCACCAACAATTTCATTCCGTGCAACGGCAGATTTCCCACAATAATAGCCATTATAGCCATGTTTTTCATTACCGTGGGCGGCGCGGCTGGAGGAATGATTTCCGCGGCAATACTTCTTACTGTCATTCTCGTCGGCGTACTGATAACGCTGCTGACGTCGTTTCTGCTGTCGAAAACCCTGCTAAAAGGTCATGCGGCTTCATATACGCTGGAACTTCCGCCGTATCGCGCGCCGCAAATCGGAAAAGTGCTTATCCGTTCGCTGCTGGACAGAACTGTATTCGTGCTTGCCCGTGCCTGTACAGCCGCGATACCATGCGGAATGATTATCTGGATCCTCGCCAATATCCACATAAACGACGTAAGCATTTTGTCTATGACGGCTGATTTTCTCGAACCGCTTGGCAATCTCATGGGGCTGGACGGAGTTATAATCATGGCGTTTATACTCGGATTTCCTGCAAACGAAATTGTAGTACCAATAATACTTATGACATATCTTTCTCAAGGAAGTCTCATTGAAATAAGCGACAGGGCGGCGTTGTCGGAAATTCTCACGGCTCACGGCTGGACGCTGAAAACCGCCGTCTGCATGGTGATATTCACACTTTTTCACTTTCCGTGCGCAACTACCTGCATGACTATACGCAAAGAAACGGGCAGCCTGAAATGGACGGCAGTAAGCTTTCTGCTGCCTACTCTGATCGGAATTATCCTTTGCGTTACCGCGAATTTTATGTTTAGTGTTTTTACTTAATATATGAATAATTATTTTATTCTGCGACATTATCAAGAGAATCTGTTCACTTGAACGCCTGTATAAGAATACATTTCTTAATGATTCATGTCAAATTTATTCTGTACCCACAAGGGGTACAGAATAAATTTAATATCGGGATTCATAAGGGACTGCGTCCCTTATGCAGGGGGTGCAGGGGGACAGCGTCCCCTTGCATAATACCGCACAAGTAAAATAAATTTTTCGTACATATCAAGGAGTGATAATATGATTGGCATTACCGAAAAGGAAGCCGCCGAAAAGCTGAAATCCGACGGCGCAAACGTTCTGGAGGACAAGAAAAAGACTAATCCTGCGAAAATTTTTATAGGGCAATTCCGCGACGTCATGGTCATGATACTTTTGGCAGCCACGGTCATTTCCGTTCTTCTCGGGGAAGTCAGCGACGCCGTCTCGATAATTCTGATAGTCCTGCTGAACGCTGTTCTGGGATTTATTCAGGAATACCGCACCGAACATACTCTTGAGGCCCTGCGTTCAATGGCTGCTCCTACCGCAAAATGTTACCGTGACGGCAAATTAAAAGAAATAGAAGCCGCTGCTCTTGTTGTTGACGACGTTGTTGAAATTGAAGCAGGCGACCGAATACCTGCGGACTGCGTTCTTCTCAACGCTTACGGATTTTTCGCCGACGAATCCATACTTACGGGCGAATCCGAAGCCGCCGCAAAAAAAGTCGGTCTTACAAACGATTCCGACAACAGCATTAATAAGCCGAATATTATTTACTGCGGAACTTCCGCAACAAAAGGAAGCTGCCGCGCCAAAGTTATCGCCACGGGAAAGCGCACCCAAATGGGACGAATCTCCGAACTGCTTGCCGATATTGACAAGGAAATGACTCCCCTGCAAAAACGTTTAGCAGAACTTGGCAAGATAGTCGCGATAATCTGCCTGATCGTATGCGTTGCAGTCTTTGTGGCAGGCGTTTTAAGGGGCGAGGAAGTTTTCTCCATGCTCATGACGGGAATCACTATCGCTATAGCGGCTATTCCGGAGGGACTTCCTGCGACAGTTACGATAGCTCTTGCGTTGGCAGTAAATCGAATGCTGAAACAAAAAGCGCTGGTAAATAAGCTGCACAGCGTTGAAACTCTCGGCTGCACGTCGGTCATCTGCTCCGACAAAACAGGCACTATCACAGAAAATAAAATGACGGTCACGGAGCTTTCAACTACTGACAACAGCTTTTATTTCAGCGGCATGGGCTATAAAATAAGCGGCGGAATAACTATGGGCAATGAGAATATCGCCGTTAATCCCAAAAATGAGACCGCGCTTACCGAAACGCTGAAATGCGGCGTTATATGCTCAACTGCAACCATTACCAGCGATGGCACGACAAGCAGCAGAAGGCGCGGCGCGCTTTCAGGAAAGGGCGAATGGACTGTTACGGGCGATCCTACGGAAGTAGCGCTGCTTATCGCTGCGGCAAAAGCAGGAATAACTTCGGAAAAGCTGAATATCAAAAAGCTGCGCGAATATCCTTTCGACAGTGAAACGCGGTTTATGGCGGTTTTCTGCGCCGAACGCTCCGAAAAACGTATGTATTTCAAGGGCGCGGAAGAAGTTATCCTCCCCCGCTGTTCGCAGTATATCGACGAAAAGGGCAGTTTCCGACCGCTCACTCCGACTATCCGCAGGAAAATTTCCGAACGCGTTATTGAAATGTCCGACAAGGCTCTGCGAGTTCTTGCCCTTGCATACTGCGTTACCGAAAATTTCGACCCCGAACGCGGCGGTCTGGTCTTTCTCGGAATCGCAGGAATGCTCGATCCGCCCCGCGACGAAGCCCGTACCGCTATCAGGAAATGCTCCGCCGCCTCGGTAAAAACTGTCATGATCACGGGCGATCATAAAAATACGGCGGTCGCGATTGCAAAAAAGGCAGGCTTGCTGAAAAACGGAAAAGCCATGACAGGCGCGGAACTTGATAAGCTTACCGATCAGCAGCTTGACCGCTGTATAAATAATTACACCGTTTTTGCGCGCGTTGAGCCTGTACATAAGCTGCGTATCGTCAGAAGTTTCAAACGCCGCGGCGAAATAGTTACCATGACGGGCGACGGCGTAAACGACGCTCCTGCGATTAAAGAAGCCGACGTTGGTGTAGCAATGGGAGTCAGCGGCACGGACGTTACCAAGCAAGCCGCCGATGTTGTCCTGCTCGACGATAATCTCGCGACCCTTGTCGGAGCAGTTGAACAGGGACGCTGCGTTTATGCCAATATACGGAAGTTTGTGCGCTATCTTCTTTCATGCAACATCGGCGAGGTTCTCACCATGTTTCTTGGAATTCTCATGGGAATGCCGATAGTGCTTCTTCCCGTGCAGATTTTGCTGGTCAATCTCGTTACGGACGGACTTCCTGCCATCGCGCTCGGACTTGAGCCGCCCGAAGACGATATCATGTCCCACCCTCCGCGCAGTTCCTCCGAAGGCTTTTTTGCCGGCGGATTAATGAGCAAAATAATCATTCGCGGCATTCTTATCGGACTTTCCACACTCGCTTCATTCACAGTCATAACTCACATGGGCGGGAGTATCGCCGCCGCACGTACCGCAGCATTGATAACTCTCGTAGTTTCGCAGCTTATCCATGTTTTTGAATGCAAATCCGAAAGACGGTCAATTTTCAGAATAAAGCTTTTCAGCAATGTCAAGCTTATTCTTGCCACAGCAGTTTCGGCAGCCGCTCTCGCAGCCGCGATAATGATTCCGCAACTCCGCGAAGTATTCAAAACAGTTCCACTCACTTCCCAGCAGCTTCTTGCTTCATTCGGAATAAGCGTGGCTGTTCCCCTGATAAGCGGGATTTTCGGGAATAAAAAGTGAAAATTTAACTTGTGCGGGATTATGCAAGGGGACGCTGTCCCCCTGCACCCCCTGCATAAGGGACCCAGTCCCTTATGAATCCCAATATTAAATTCGCTCTGTACCCGATGGGTACAGAGCGAATTTGACAGGGATGATAGGGATTGAGACTTAGACAGAGAGAGTTCAAAGGAATAGTTTCCCTGATAATGCCGAACAGTAAGATTCAGAATAATCCCCTCACGTCGTCGAATGTCAGAGTGGGCTGAAGCGCAAGATTTATGCCAAACGCTATCAGTTGGGCGGCGCGCTCGGTAAGGCGGTCGATATCGCGCGGCGTTACCATCATATTGGGCGTATCGCTGTCCACGTCGATATCCGTAAGACTGCGCACTATCGTATGCATATCAACTACAGTCGGAACTCCGACGGCAATAACGGGAATCCCCAGAGTTTCTGCGGAAAGTTCCTTACGCGCGTTGGAAACTCCGCTGCCGGGAGAAATTCCGCTGTCGCTGATCTGTATCGTCGTACCGAGACGGCTGATATCAGAGCAGGCAAGCGCGTCGACGGCAATGACCGCGGCAGGCTTTATTTCACGGCACAGCGCGCCTATCAGTTCGGCGGTCTCAATACCTGTTTGACCGAGAACTCCGCCTGCAAAACTGCTGACAGGACGAAGCGATGTCAGAAATTCTTCTTCCTCATCTTCTATTTCGCTCTGGAGATGACGCGTCGCAAGAATTTTTTCAGCAGCCTGCGGCCCGATCGCATCAGGCGTGATATCGCGGTTTCCCAGCCCTGCAACAAAAATTTCGCCGTCGGGTATAAGCCGCCGTATCTCAGCTGACAACTCCGAAGCCATATCCTCATAACTGTCGGAAAATCGGCTCAGACTGCCGCCCTCCAAGGTGATATATTTCCCCTTCCCCTTTCCGATCGATCGCTTGTGATCGTCGTTGTCTATCACTATTTCCGTTATCTCAAAAGCCTTTCCACGCTTGCTCATATGAACTCCCGCAGGCAGTTTTGCGGCGGTTATCTGCTCTACCGCAAGATCTGATCTGAATTGCATATGCTCCTCCTTTGTGTATATTGCTGTATTTCAGCATTAAATATTTGTCGCATTTTTTTAATTTGCCTATTGCAATTTATGAAAAAAAATGGTATAATTATTATTGTCTCAGTAGGGCAGCTGTGCGTTGCAGCTGTCGGATACATCACGATGTATCTTATTATCTGTAAAAATACAGGGATTATCCCTGTTCACACGATCGGGAGGTGTAACAAAATGCCAAATATCAAATCTGCTAAGAAGAGAGTTAAAGTAAACGCTACTAAGGCTGCTGCTAATAAGTCCAGAAGAACAAACCTCAAGACTGTTCTCAAAAAGGCTGACGTCGCTTGCACAACAGGTGCTGCCGATAAGGCAGAAGCTGTAAAGCTTGCTATCAAGAAGGTTGATCAGGCTTGCGCAAAGGGTCTTATGCACAAGAATAAGGCTGCAAGAAAGAAGGCTCAGCTTGCTAAGAAGCTTAACGCTGCTCAGTAATTGAAGTTTTAAATCAAAATCTCCCCGAAAGCTTGCGTGTTTCGGGGATTTTTGCATATTAATTTCAATCTCTAAAAAATATGAAAATTACACCTCCAGTTCCGCAACCCAAAGAAAACAGGAGAGTTACAGCGAATATAAGTTGAATTATGTCATCTTTAAAAGCAAGAACAACCCCTATCCCCCACACGATAGCCACTAAAACACCAATGACAGCTGCAATGGACAGTAAAACCTTGATTAGCGTCACCAACCGATCACAAGATAATATAATACAAAAAAGCATGCATGTTCCTAATATTATGCCAGCCAATATAAAAGCTCCTTTTACTCCTTGGTCGAGCAATGACCTCAGACCGTCCGCAATAGTTTGAAAAAAGCCACGGATACCATCTATAAAGCCTATGGTACCATATATGACATCATCAATTATTTCAATCATATTTTTAACCTCTTTTCTGTATAGTAGCTGGAGTTCTTATCTCCAACTCTACTACAATTATACAGCATTCTCCACCTTTTTTTCAAGAATTTAACAGAATCATTTGGATCAAATTTAGATGCTATGAGCATCTCCCTAAAAAATATATTCAATAAATGCGATTTCTGTTGACACTTTTCTCTTTTTGTATTATAATGTAACAAGAATAAAAAGGAGTTGAATACTATGTTAAAAGACACAATAAATCTCAAAGATAATGCATGGCTTAAACTTAATCCGAATAGTAATGGCGATATAACTGAAATCATTCTCTATGAAGAAGAACAAGTTCCGCATTATTATACCGGAAAACAAGCTAAAATATTGTTATTGCTGCTTAACAATTATCCTAATATCATTTCCCGTGATTTCATTTATGAAAAAGTCTGGCTGGAAAACAAAATCGAATTAAAAAATTTTCAGTCCAAAACTCCTGATGAACAAAATAAGACCTTAAATACCAAAGTAAAAAATACAATATCTAAAATGATACCTTTCAATGAATCCATTATGCACGATTGTCTCCGTTCTTATGGAACAGCATACAGCATTATTTTAATTGAATCTCCGTTTATTGACGAAGACGATAAATGTAGCGATGACCTTCATTCTCCCAACGTTCAATGGAAAGAAGCTTGGAAATTAAAAAAAGAAGGCGATAAATATTACGACGAACTTGTTCAACAAATGAACCTGCTTTCAACTAAATCAGCAGAATCAAGAGCATTATTTGACCGGAAAAACGTATCAGAACTTCTGGCAAAAGCAATTTCTGACTATGAAGAATTTCTGTCCTATTCATTGCTGCAAAATTCCAATTTAGCTGAGATTGGAAAAGTTTACCAAAAGCTGGCAACTTGCTATAATTACAATGAAGAACATGAAAAAGTAATTGACTATCTTACAATAGCCGCAAAACGTTATTGGGATGTAACCGCTATGCAAAATCTGGCGTTTATACAGAAAAGACGAGGTAATTTTCCCGAAGCTGAAAAATGGTATAAAATCGCAGCAGCTTTAGGAAACAAAAGCGCTGAATTTCAGTTTAATAAGTGGATGGAAGAACGCAAAAACAAAGAGTAGTTTATAAAAATAAGAACCTGCATATGGAAATTGCAGGTTCTATTTTGTTAAAAATGCCTCCCAATCATGGGAGGCATTTTTATTATTCCTTTACAGGCAAATCAGTAACCTTGTAAATTCCAGCATCGACCTGCTGGATAGTAAGCGCGTCCTGAGCTGTAACGCCGTCGCCGTTACCGCATACATCGGCATTTTTCATGCCCTGTTCAGTCAGCTTATACTCGTCCTTGTTAGTGAGGAACTGGAGTATCAGCGTTGCATCTGCGATTTCAACCTTGCCGTCGCAGTTTGCATCGCCGTAAAGCGTATCGGAAGCCGTCGTAGTTGAACTTTCTGTAGTCTGCTTCGCAGGAGTTGTAGTATTAGACGGTGCTTTAGTAGTTACGGGCGGCTTCGGATCTGAGCCTTTCGTTCCGCCGTCGATATTGCTGCCCTCGCTTGCGGCATACTTGCTGTAAAATTCAGTAAGCGAAATTCCCGTATTATTCACGCCAAGCGGTCTCTGGTGATCGAGTCCGATAAACTTGCCGCTCTCCTGAGTCTGCCACAGGGATTCCTCAAACATACCGTATTTCACTTCGTCCCATTCATAGAAATCATAGCCCAGAAGTCCTGCCGTATCGCCCGAATTCGGGTTCAGACACCAGAACGTATGATTGATGTGATGCTTGATCATGTAATCGCGGAGAAGCTCCATCCATTTCTGATTTTTTGTGCCGTCCATATGTCCGCCCCACTCGCCGATAAGCAGCGGAGCAATATCCTGATCGTTGATATACGCCCAAGTGTCATACCAGTAATCGTCAAGCAAAGTCTGCTCCGTAAAATCCTTATCGAACCATGTCTGGGCATAAACCGACGGGCCGTAATCATGGGGCGAATAAACTATCTGACTTGTACCGCTTTTGGGCTTGATCGGGAAATCCTTTACGCCGCGGAGGTTTCCGCCCCACCAAGCGCCGTACCAAGGCGACTTATCGGCCGGAGCCTCCCAGATATCGGGCGTATCGTAAGTATAACCTTGATCCGTTTTCGGATACTGCTCAACGCCCTCGATAAATATCAGCGCATGAGGATTCACTTCAAGAATCGCGTCGGCGCAGTTCGTAGCGGCGCGCGCCCAGTTATTTTCCGCGTCGGAATCGTCCCAGCGCGCCATATTTTCAGGGCAGGTCGTACCTGAATATTCGCGCTTGCCGTGCGGCTCGTTTTTCAGATCGAATCCGAGCATAGTATCATCATTTTTATACTTATCCGCAAGCCATACAAGGCTGTCCTGCCAAACCTGAGTAGTAACGCCTGCCTTGCCGTACCACAGCGGATAGTCATGACCCGAATTATTGGCGTCGGGACTATGAATGTCAATAAATGCCTTTATTCCGTACTGTTTGCATTTTGCAAGGATAACGTCAAAAATCTCCTCGCTGTTTTTTAGAGTTTTTCCGTCGGCTTCCGCAAGATCTTTATTGATGTTGCCATATGCGCCGGCAGGAGTAACAGTACCGTCCTCCCCAACCTGATCAACAGGAGGCTGATATGAAGCCTGAACCGAACTTACCGCATTCGGCGTGCCTTCCATCCATGAAACGATCAATTCCGTTGAAATAGGAAATCGTATAACATTTATGCCGCGGTCAGCAACATTGGATAAAAATTTATCCACATCAGCCGCATAAAGTCCGTGAGGCGCATTTTCCGAGCAGTTCATACCAAACCAGTTTGCGCCCGTAAGCCATACTTCGTTGCCGTTCATGTCATACAGCCGGCTTCCATCAGCATGAAGCCAGTCATCGTTCGTATCGTCTGCCGCATAAGCAATATCCGCCGGTTTCTCCGTAACTGCGGGAGCGATCGTTCCCGTAGCCGAAACAACCATCAGCGCAGCGCAGAATGCAGCTACAGTTTTGATAGTTCTCTTCATAAAATATTTCCCCTCTCACGTGCCGTAAAAGCACATTATATACCATTATATTAGCAGATTAGCGCCTGTTTGTCAATAGATACAAAAGAATTCAACAAACAAATCAAATTTCACTTATACGTTATTACTTCAAAACAGAATTTTATTCAGAAACAGTAGTTGTCTCCGTTGATTCAGTAGTTTCAGCGGACGTGGTGAGCGAAGGATTTTCCTCGCCGAAAGCAACAGGCTCGTCCTTGTAAACTGTCACTATAAATCCGTCAACATTATTTCCCGAAATATCGTATCTATATCCCGACGGCACGGCTACGTTCGTGACCTCGGAAGAGTCATCGGATGGGTAAAAATACACCTCGTAATTCGCGCCCTCGCTGTCGGAAAATTCAAGATGCTCGCCCGTATAAGAATAATTCTCGCGGAGAAGATCAATATATTCTTCAAGGCACAAATTATTCGCGGTCATATAATTAGCATGAGGAATTCCTACATAACGGAAATGCCACGGCTCATAGCGGAATTCCGTAATATCCTCTTTATCCTTGGGATAGCGGACTATAAATCCGTATTTATAGCTGTTTTTGTTTATCCATTCAAAATCGCCCGTACCCTGATAATCCAGATTTACGGTCTCGCTGAAATCAAAGGCATATCCTGTTTCATGCTCGCTGAATCCGGGTTTAGCGACTATAGGAGCGTCTCCGTCGCCCTCGGTAGAAGCGGTGAACTCGTCATAAAGCTGCTTCTGAAAGTCATTTGTGCGATACGAACCGTAAATTATAAGCGTATCGTTATTATACACATCGTAAAAATCGTCGATCATTGTCGCCATCGGCTCATAAACGGGGCGAAGAATCATGTAGGTATTATCAACGGCTGTAAAATGAGTGCGTTCGGTCTCGGCGTTCATTTCAAGAACGCTTACCAGATCTTCGTCGCCGCTGCTGAAATATTCATAGTCATTATTGACGAGGATAAGGTCGCCCTTGAATTTATCGCGCGTGGGAATCTCCGTTGAAACGAAAATTATTTTATTCGGATCTTGCTGAACAGTCGTATCAGGAATATCGACTACATTCGAAGATTCCGTATCAACGTACTGTGACTGCTTTATGCTTTTCGCATTATCGATACTGCTTTTTATGAATATTCCCGCAGTTGCCAGAATCACGGCGGCAATGGTCAGTTCCGTTAAAGTTTTCGCTCTGTTTATACTTTTTTGTTTACTTATCTTCTTAGGCATTTTCTTCTCCTTACTGCCGATAAGTTTCGGCTGATTTTTCTACACATTTTTATTATACCACATATTTCCCGAAAAATATAGACTTTTGGCGTTATATCGTGAATTAGCACAAATATTTTCTGAAACCAGCCTTTTCATATGTTGAATGTGCGCATAATTTTTAGTTTAAACTTACATAAAAAGCGTCATATACTTTTTAGAGTGAAAATGCAATTGTAAATATGCACATATCGGCACGGTGAAATACCGGCAAAATGCATAATATTGCAGATAAACTATTGCAAAAAATTCTCGGAAATGCTATAATATTAATAAGAGTTATCTAAGGAGGCAGGCTATATGATCTGTAATACTTGCGGAACGAATAACGAAGCAGGGTTTAAATTTTGCGTGAAATGCGGCAGTAATCTTGACGATCCATCGGAAGTCAATTATGAACAGGTCGATATGGGCGGATACCATACCGAAGAGGAATTCTCCGAAGAAAACGGCGCATTTACAATGGACAGCGGCACTTTCACCATACGCACTTCCGCTCCGCCTGCTTCAAGTTTATACACGGCAGACGAGTTGAATCAATCCGAAGAGGAATTTGATTTCAGTATGTATGACGATCCCGCAGCGCCTGCCGCAGCTCCTCAGCCGACGGCAGCGCCGATGAATCAACAGCCGATACAGCCGCCGCCTATGATGAATAATATGCCCAATATGGCTCAGCCCATGCAGGGAATCCCGAATATGCCGCAGCAGCCGATAATGCCTTCAACTCAAACTATGGGCGCGATGCAGCAACCGATGGGCATGAATCCCTATCAGCAGCCTATGATGTACGCTCAGCCGCAGATAATCGGCTATGATCAGAATGGTATGCCTATCTACGGTCAGCCTCAGCCTATGATGTATACTCAACCGCAGATAATCGGCTACGATCAGAGCGGTATGCCTATTTACGGTCAGCCTCAGCCTATGATGTATGCTCAGCCGCAGATAATCGGCTACGATCAGAACGGTATGCCTATCTACGGTCAGCCTCAGCCTGTGATGTATGCTCAGCCGCAGATAATCGGCTACGATCAGAACGGTATGCCTATTTACGGTCAGCCGCCTATGCCGGAGCCGCAGCATGCGAATTACGGAATTCCTCCGATTCAGCCACAGCCAAACAGAATGCCCGTAAACGGCATGACTCCTCAATCGGGAATGGCAGGAATTCCGCAGACAGGAATGATGGGAATTCAACAGCCGCAGCCTGCCGCCGAAAAAAAGCAGGAAAGCTCAAAGGAGGATTTCTGGGCATTTTTCGATAACGGAAAATCGGATAAACGCCATGAGGAAACCTCCGCCGACGATTTCTTCGGCAAATCGAGCCGCGACGGAATGAACGATCTGAATATGGCAGGAATGGATATGAACGCCCTCAGGCATTCCGAAAAAAAGAAAACCAGCTATATGAACGATACGCCCATTGTGGACGCCGCCGATCTTCAAAAGAACGAAGCGGATAAATTCAACAAATTTTTCATGAGACAGACAGAAGCCGTCAACGCTGACAATCTTCAGGCGAATACGCAGAAAAAGCAGCAGGATTTCATGGGAGTTACCCGTGAAGTAAACGCTGATATGCTGTCTGCGAACTCACAATTCAAAACGCGTTTTTCCATGGATTCCGCCGGAGAAGCCGACCCCGATCTGCTGAAAAATTACGTCCCAGAACATAAAGAAGCCCTTATGGCACAGGCAGATCACGCGGTTGAGGCTCTGCCAAAACGCGTGAATCCTTATGAGAGCGAGCTTGATAAGATCGAGTTGCCCGAATATATGCAGGCGAAGAAAACTATTCGCAGCGAAGAGGCGGAAATACCGTCCATTCCGCAGGTAGGCGAGAATTAGGATGTGTTGACACTAAAAATATGCTTTTATAGCGGAGCGCGCTGAAATTTTATACTTACCTCTGTTGCAAACTCATCAATAGATTTCGAGATAAAATTTTGTCAGACAAGGAGCAAACCGCAAGATGGGCTGTCGCCCATCGAGGATTTGCGACGCCGTATGACAAAATTTTAGCCGAAAGATATGAGGAGGTTGCAACAGAGGTGAGTATAGTGTACTCCCGCTTGAATATTTCCCAAAAACAGGGATAGTTAAAAAAAGGAGATGAAAAAGATGAAGAAGTTTTTTGAAGATTTTAAAGCGTTTATTATGAGAGGAAATATCGTTGATATGGCTATCGGCGTTATCATCGGCGGCGCATTTTCAGGTCTGGTAACATCGCTTCTGGACAATATTATTTCCCCTATCATAGGCTGCTTTAACGTCGGAGGATTCGAGGGGCTTTCATTCCGAATCTGGAAGGCAAATCTTACATACGGCGCATTTATCGGCGACGTTGTGAATTTTGTAATCATGGCGTTTGTGGTATTTGTCATCATGAAGCTGTTTATGACTTTGATGAATGCCGTAAAGAAGAAAGAAGAAGCCGCACCGCCTCCTCCGCCTTCAAAGGAAGAGGAACTGCTCACAGAGATCAGAGATCTTCTCAAGGCTCAGAACGAAGAAAAATAAAAATAAAATGCAATACGACACCAAAGCCGTATTGCATTTTTTCTTTTTCGCTATTTAAAATCAGCAAAAACTCTTTATGCGTTCCTTTACAACGTCCGCGACCGCCTCTTCAACTGCCGCATTGCGTTTCTGCTTATTTTTTACGGCGCGCTTTATCTTTCGGAGAAGAACGCCTACGACCAATTCTCCCACTCCAAAGCAGACGAGAAACAATCCAAACGGCAAAAGCAATGACGCTCCTATGTAGAATGCAAATTCGCCCGTGATAATGTGCGCTACGGACATTCCTGCCGACGCCGCTCCTCCGATAATAAGCGAAAGACCTCCGCTCCAGCAGAAAATATTTCCGTAAAATCCAAGAAGATGCCTGCTCTGCTTATCCACAACAACGGCTATCCAGATCATAAGCACAAGGAAAAGCGCGGCGAAAATTCCGACCGTCAAATAAGCGAACACGTAATTCATATGCTCGACTCTGAAATGAAGCCTCGAACTCCATTCATCAACGGAAAGAGCCTTTTCAATTTCGGCGAGATCGTCGCTCCTGCGCATTATATTGTAGTCGGCGGCGGTCATCTCATAATTGAAAATGTTTTTTGATATTTCGCCATTGGCAGCGTAAAAATCAACAATATCATTCGCGCTTACGGAAGGATCGCCGCCCTTGCCCTCCAGAATGAAATCGGCATAATTTTTCACATTTTCAGCCGCAAATACGAGGAAATTGCTTTCCGCCATAAAATGCTGAAAATCCTTCTTTTCGGCGATATCGTGAGAAGCCTCTCCGAAATTCGAAGCGTCGTAGAGCCTGTCGGAAAAACTTTCCCCGTCAATATCGGCGGCTATAACAGTCTGAGTATCCATTTTCCTGACCCTTCTGCTGAGCATATCCCCCGTCGCGCCAAGTTTTACGCCAAGAAGAAGGTTTACCGTCAGCAATGCGATTATCGCGAAAATCGAAATAAAAGTCGCCCCCGTGATTCGCGCCACACCGACTGTTACAGGTTCAGCGTCTGCGACAGGTTCGCTTTGCTGCGGAATTTCAGGCTGTACGTCGGAAGAAGATCTCTGTTCGGATTCAATGACCTGTGCCGCGGCTGTATTTTCGGGTTCGGGGAAAATATTCTCCTCATCTTCGGCGGCGCCGACTACGATTTCATTTTTCAGCGTAAAATCAGAATGTTCCTCCGATTTCTCCGTCTCGTTCGGGAGCAGTTCGTCGACAATATTGAGCGGTTCTGTTGGTGAATCTTCGGGGATTTTTTCAAGATTTACGGGAGCTGAATCATTTTCGGCAGTCAGCGGATTTCCGCATTGTGTGCAGAATGCCGAATCTTCATTCAGTTCCACACCGCATTTTTTACATATCATATTTATACTTCCTCCGTTTTTAAATTTACAACTCTAATTATAACCTTAATTTATTTCATTGTCAACTGAAATATGTCGAAAACACGGAAATCAATTTTACTATGCTGTACTATGCCTGGAACATTGTCTCCTGTACTTTCTGCAAAGATG
>DETO01000031.1:20181-28635 GCA_002362135.1 Ruminococcus sp. UBA3286
GCAGGGGGTGTCGGGGGACAGCGGTCCCCTGACATAATCCAGCACAAGTAAAAATTGATTTCCGTGTTGAAAAAAGCTGTCCCGATTTCGAGACAGCTTTTTATATTAGTCATTCTTTGCCTTTTTCTTTGCGGATTTATTCTTCCACCATGACCATGTAACAGGTGCAACGAAAAGTGAAGAATATGTTCCCGATATAAGACCGAAAATAAGCGGAACTGCGAAGCTGAGCAATGAATTATATCCGCTGGCGAATACCACGATAGCAACAATTACCATTGTGCCGATAGTGGTGATCGAAGTTCTGACAGAACGGCGGAGAGACTGCGAGCAGCCCATATTGATAAGCTCGTTAAGTTCAGCCTTGGGATAAAGCTGGCGGTTTTCTCTTATTCTGTCGTAGATAACGATCGTATTGTTGATAGAATAACCGAGAATCGTGAGGATAACGGCTACGATATTCGCGTTGAACTCAAAGCCGAAGATGATTGAAGCGGCAAGGGCTGCGATCAAGTCGTGGCAGAGTGCGAAGATCGAGCAGATACCCGCCGACCAGCCGCCGATCTTGCTGAATCTGATAGCGATATAAATGATGATGAGAACTGCCGCAACTACCATTGCAAGGAAGCATTTCAGCAGGAATTCACGACCCGATGAAGGGCTTACATCATTGGAATCAAACAATTCAAGACCATTGTCGGGGAACATTTCCGTGAGAGCATTCGTCAGCTCAAACTGTCTGTCAGCGTTGAGTCCTTCCTCCGAAGAGAACGAAAGGGTAAGCTGATAACCGTCAGATTCGAGATCTTCACCCTGTCTGGCTGTAACGTTTACGCCAACGATCTCCTGCGCCTTATCAGCGGCAGCGTTGATGTCGAGATCGCCTGTATAGGAATAAGTCAGCATAGTTCCGCCCTTGAATTCAATTGCAAGGTCAACTCCGCGGACTGCAATGCCCACAATGAGAGCAAGTATGACCGCAACAGCGATCGCAAGGATCATTTTCTTTTTGCCGCAGAAATCATAGATCTTGCCTGTAACGGCAGGTGTTGCAGCGGCAGTTGATTTTTTCTTACTCACTTGACATCACCTCCGTAAAGCTTTCTGTTTTGCAGCGCTTTAAACTTGGAGCAAGCCGTAACCATGATCTTTGCAGCGAATACGCCGAAAATGAAGTTGCAGATAACGCCCACAAGAAGCGTGAAGCCGAATGAATAAACAACGCCTTCTGTCGTAGCTCCGAACATACGGAATATAGTGCTGTTGAGTATCTTTGAGAAGAAGCTGGAGGGAACGCCGAATGCGCCCATAAGAATGACAGCGATGATAACGTTTGTTATGTTGCCGTCGAGGATAGCGGAGAATGCGCGCTTATACGCAATCTTGATAGCCGAATCAAGAGATTTGCCCGAACGGAGTTCTTCCTTGATGCGCTCGCCCGTGATGATGTTCGCGTCAACGCCCATTCCGACTGAAAGAATGATACCGGCAATTCCGGGGATAGTCAGCGTTGAACCGGGCATGAAGCCAAACCAGCCCGTAACGGCGGCAAGAGTGCCTGCAATCTGTCCCACAAGGGCAATTACCGCTACGCAGCCCGGCACTTTGTACAGCGCTATCATATAAACGGCAATAAGCGCAAATGCAATGTATGCTGCGAGAAGGATAGCGTCAAGAGAGCCTTCGCCCATTGTCGGGGAGATAGTCTTGAAGCTTGTCGTTACCATTTTAAAGGGAAGCGCGCCCGAATTGATCTGCTCGGCAAGCGCCTTTGCGGAATCGCTTGTAAAATTACCCGTAATAACAGCTTCACCATTGGTAATAGCGTTATTTACGGTAGGATATGAGATCATGTTGTTGTCCATCCAGATCGAGATAGGCGTACTTGTTCCTGCAAGTTCCGAAGTAGCTTCCGCGAATTTTTCCATACCCGACGGCTCGCCCGTAGTTTTAAGTTTGAGTGAAACTACCCACTGGAGATCTTCAGGATCCTGTACATAATCAGCCGTCTCAACGTCGTCGCCCGTGAGAACGATCTCGCCTGTTGGAATAATATTGCCCTCCTCGTCGGTTTCGGAATCCGTACCTTTGCGGAAAGTAAGTTCAGCCATTTCGCCAAGTTCCTTTACGGCAGCCTCGGCGTCATATTCGCTTTCGCCTGCCTGCCACGGGAAACGAACGATAATTCTGTCGCTCTTATAATCGCTGTAAATCTCGTTATCGTTGATTCCGAGTGCGCCGAGACGAGTTTTGATCTTCTGAGTTGCAGCGTCAAGCTGCGCGTCGGTAGCGTCGTAATCGTCCGCGGGAGCAAAGGTAACGTCAACGCCGCCTCGTATATCTATGCCGAGACGAATGTCGTCAATACCCTTGACAACGGTGGTCGTATTATCGCCGAAATAATAGTCGAATCCGGTGATAGACGAAACGGTGAACAGCGCAATAAAAGCAACGACAATGAAGAGAGTGGATTTACGAATTTTTTTCACGTCTTTTGCCTCCTAATTTGCGTTTTGATTTGTCTGTGTGACAATTACTATTATTTTACAATATATTCTCATAAATGTCAAGCATATCAGCAATAAATATTAATAATTTGAAAATATGCACAATATTTGCTATTAATTTTTAGGCAATAATTCACTTGAAACGCTTCTGTGAAATTTTCAGGCGATTGATAGCCCGGTTAAGCGCAGCCTGCGTTTCATAATATTCCTTGATGCTCTGCTTTTGACGAAGCATTTCCTCCGCGCGCTGACGAGCTTCCTCGGCGCGCTTTACGTCGATCTCCTCCGGCAGTTCGCAGGAATCCGCAAGAATTACGGCTCTGTCGGGCATAACCTCGATAAATCCCTCGGATATTGCCGCATGACGCCATTCGCCGTCCACCATGTACTTCAATTCTCCTGTGGGAAGCGATGTGACAAGCGGTTCATGACCGGGAAGAATTCCCAGAAGCCCGTCAATTGCCGTGATAACCAGATGTTCGCAGCCGCCCTTGAAAAAAACACGGTCGGCGGCTATGATCTCAAGATAAAACGTTTTAGCCATGATCACACACCGTTTTCAATTTCTTTAGCCTTGGCAAGAACGTCGTCGATAGTTCCCGCCATGAGGAACGCCGCTTCGGGATATTTATCCATGTCGCCATCAATTATCGCCTTGAATCCCTCTATAGTGTCTTTAAGCGGAACATATTTTCCTTTCAGTCCCGTGAAATTCTCCGCAACATTGAAAGGCTGAGACAGGAATTTCTGAATCTTTCTCGCACGGTAAACAGCCAGTTTATCGTCCTCGTCAAGTTCTTCCATACCAAGAATTCCGATGATATCCTGCAATTCCTTATACTTCTGGAGAAGTTCCTGAGTACGCCGCGCAACCGTATAATGCTCTTCGCCCACAACGTCGGGTTCAAGAATTCTCGAATTCGATTCAAGAGGATCGACAGCAGGATAAATTCCCTGTTCAACTATTTTTCTTGAAAGTACCGTAGTTGCGTCAAGATGCGCGAAAGTGATAGCAGGCGCAGGGTCAGTGAGATCGTCCGCAGGAACATAAACAGCCTGAACCGACGTAATAGAGCCGTTTTTCGTGGAAGTGATACGCTCCTGAAGTTCGCCTACTTCCGTAGCGAGAGTAGGCTGATAACCAACCGCCGACGGCATTCTTCCGAGCAGCGCCGAAACTTCCGAGCCTGCCTGCACGTAACGGAAAATATTGTCGATGAACAGCAACACGTCTTTATGTTCGCGGTCGCGGAAGTATTCCGCCATAGTAAGCCCCGTCTGAGCAACACGCATACGTGAGCCGGGCGGCTCGTTCATCTGACCGAAAACCAGAGCCGTCTTGTTGATTACGCCTGATTCGCGCATTTCGTTCCAGAGATCGTTGCCTTCACGTGAACGCTCTCCGACGCCTGTAAATATCGAATAGCCGCCGTGTTCAGTAGCAATATTTCTGATAAGTTCCTGAATAAGAACGGTCTTGCCGACGCCTGCGCCGCCGAAAAGACCGATCTTTCCGCCCTTTGCGTAAGGCGCAATAAGGTCGATGACCTTTATTCCCGTTTCGAGAATTTCAACGACAGGGCTTTGTTCCTGAAACGAAGGAGCTTTTCTGTGAATCTCCCACATTTCCTCCGCGCCCGTTTCTCCCATTTTGTCAATAGGCTCGCCGAGAACGTTGAACATACGTCCGAGAGTTTTTTCGCCGACGGGAACTTTTATACACGCGCCCGTAGCGGTAACTTCCATATTTCTGCTAAGCCCCTCGCTGGTGGCAAGCATTATGCAGCGCACGGTCTTGTTGCCCATATGCTGCGCGACCTCCATAACGCGGTTTTTACCGTCGATCTGAACGGTAAGGGCGTCTTTTATCATGGGGAGCTTTCCGTTTGGAAATTCCACATCTATAACAGGCCCGATGACCTGAGTGATTCTTCCTTTTTCCATTTTACGTAAATCTGCCTCCTTGTTTATGTGATACGTCGGATAGCATTTCCGTGGGATTATTTCCACTATGCCGCATTATCAGAGGAACTCCATCTCCCATGTTCCTACTGCAAAGATAATCGTTCCATTGGAGTTCGCTTCTTATGCATTTATATCCCTTTATGGGATATAAATGCATAAAAATTGGGTTTCGAAAGGGACTATGTCCCTTCGCAGGGGGGTACAGGGGGGACAGAGTCCCCCCTGCATAAAGCAGCACAAGTAAAAATAATTTCCAGCTGAAAATGCTAATCCACAAGTGACTGCGCACCGCCGCAGACTTCGGTTATTTCCTGAGTTATAGCTGCCTGACGAGCGCGGTTATAGAGCAGTGAAAGTTCCCTTATCATATCTTTCGCGCTGTTTGTTGCGGCGTCCATCGCCGTCATACGGGATTGCTGTTCGCAGCAGAACGCCTCAACCATTGCGCCGTAAATAATCCCTTTAGCATAGTTTGGTATGAGATAATCCATAACCTTTTCGGGAGACGGAACAAACGAGGCTTTCGGCAGCTTTTTGACCGTGCCATCCGCCGCTTTGCCCAGATGTCTCCGCTCAAAGGGCAGAAGTCTTACCATACGCGGTTCCTGCAAATTGGAATTCACCATATCCGTGTACAGCAGATAAACTTCATCGAGTTCTTTATTCTTGAATTTTTCAATTACCAGTTCAGCTATCTCCGCGGCGCGGTAAAGAGTGGGATTCTGCGTAGTATAGAGGAATTCTCCGTCAACATACGCCTGCTTTCCCGAATTCATACGCCGCTGAAAGTACATTCGTCCGACCTGTCCCATAACGAAAAGATAGCAATTGTCAAGATTCTTATCTTTCAGCTGCTGATCGGCATATTTCAGAATATTATGATTATAGCTTCCGCAAAGCCCCTTGTCACCCGTAATTATGATATAGCCTTTTTTTCGCTTATCATCGGGAATTCCCGTGCGCCTGTCAAAATACGTCTGCCGCACATGGGGAGTATGTTCCAGAACGCTTCCGATCGTTTCCATAAGCTTATAGAAATACGGCTCGGTGGAATCCAGTGCTTTCCTCGCCTTTTTCAGCTTGGAAGAGGAAATGAGATACATGGCGTTCGTTATTTTAAGAATCTGCTGTATGCTTGCGATCCTTTCGTGAATTTCTCGGATATTGGGCATGATATCACCCCTTATTCCTCAAATGCCGTGACGATTTTTTCAATACGTTCCGCAAGATCGTCGGTAAGCACCTTATTCGTCTCCAGTTCGTCAATAATATCCTGACCGTAGCTTCTGATATAACTCATGAGATCGTCAGTATAATGTTTAAGTTCCTTTGTATCAACATAATTGAAAAGTCCGTGCTGAGCGGCATACAGAAGAATCACCTGCTCATAGTGCGGACGAGGTCTGTAAAGCGGCTGTTTCAGCAACTCTGTCAGCATTCTTCCGTGATTGAGAAGATCGGTTGTGGACTGATCGAGTTCCGATGAAAACTGCGTGAAAATCTCCATTTCCTTGAACTGCGCAAGGTCGATACGAAGATTTCCCGCGGCTTTTTTCATAGCCTTTGTCTGAGCCGCACCGCCTACACGCGAAACGGAAAGTCCGTAGTTTACCGCAGGACGCTGACCGGAATTGAACAGCTCGCTTTCGAGAAATATCTGACCGTCCGTAATAGAGATGACGTTCGTCGGAATATATGCCGAAATATCGCCTGCCAGCGTTTCAATTATTGGAAGCGCAGTAAGAGAACCTCCGCCGTGTTCATCGTCGAGACGGCTGGAACGTTCCAGAAGTCTTGAATGCAGATAGAAAACGTCTCCGGGATATGCCTCTCGTCCCGGCGGACGGTGAAGAAGAAGCGACATTGCGCGGTATGCAACGGCGTGTTTTGAAAGATCATCGTAAACTATAAGAACGTCCCTGCCCTTTGACATGAAGTATTCGGCGATAGCCGTACCCGAATAAGGGCAAATGTACTGGAACGGCGCAGGCTCGCTTGCAGATGCTGCAACGACAACGGAATAATCCATCGCCCCGTATTTTTTCAGCGTATTTACGACCTGCGCGACCGTTGAGGACTTCTGTCCGATAGCAACGTAAACGCAAACAACGTTCTGTCCCTTTTGATTTATGATAGTATCCACGGCGATAGAAGTTTTACCTGTTTGTCTGTCGCCGATGATAAGTTCACGCTGTCCGCGTCCGATAGGAAACATCGAATCGATAGCCAAAATACCCGTCTGAAGCGGAACTGATACCGATTTACGCTCTATAACGCCGGGCGCTTCACGTTCTATCGGGAAGTAATCCTCCGCGTGGATAGGATTTAGCCCGTCGATAGGCGAACCGAGAGCGTCTACAACTCTGCCGAGAAGTTCGTCGCTTACGCCGATTCCGGCGCGTTTTCCCGTACGGATAACGGAAGAACCCTCCGTCAGACCGCGGTCGTCGCCGAGAAGCACCACGCCCACGGATTTTTCCTCAAGATTCTGGACGATGCCGCGGATTCCCGTTTCAAACTCGACCAGTTCGCCGTACATAACGCCGCTGAGACCGTGAACTCTTGCGATACCGTCGCCGAGGCGGAGTATAGTTCCAGTTTCGGCTGAGCCTGATTTGATATCGAAATCCTTGACTTCGGTTTTCAGAATCGAAATAATATCGCCCGAATTCAAGTCTTTCCCCGACTTTTCAACAGCTTCGGCAGCCTTGTTTTTCAAATCTTCCCTGATAGCGCGGAGACTTGTTCGATAGCTGCGGTCAAATTCCACATCGCCCGCGTTCAGTATGAATCCGCCGATAATATCGGGGTCGCGGCGATATTCTATATCCACCTCGTCTTTGGTGAATTTTTCCATTATAAATTTGCGCAGTTCCGCCTGCTGACTTTCCGTAAGCGGCGTAACATAGCGAACGACAGCCTTTATGCCGCCCTGTTTTTCAAGAAGGATATCCTCGTATTCCTCGAAGATCTCGTTAAGTTCCGGAATTATCCCCGACTTTGCGGCGGATACGATAGAACGTCCGAGACTTTTCGGGAATATCTTCCTGATGACCTCGCGCTTTTCGTCAAGTGTCACAAGGGGATTCGCAAGAGTTTCCGCGGCGTCGGGACAAGCCGAAAACACGCCCTTTGCGGTCTCTATGTCTTCTTTCGGGATATTCAGGCGGACAAGCTCTTTTAACAATTCTTTGGCTGTATCTTTCATTTATTGTCAGCCTCCTCCGCCGAAAGGAATTCGTCAACCAGCTTGCGGTTTTTCTCGTCGTCGAGATTAGCGCTTACTACCTTGGAAGCGGCTTCGATAGCAAGATCGGCGATCTGCGAATGAGCCTGCTGAATAACGCGTCTGCGCTCGTTTTCGATGCTTTCTCCTGCCGCGCTTACTATCTTGTCAGCTTCTTCATGCGATCTGCTGAGGATAGCGGCGCGCTCGTTTTCGGCAGCGTCGTGGGCTTCGCGGAGAATTTTTCCAGCCTCTTCCTTAGCTTCGCCGATAGACTCGGCATACTGCTGTTTAAGGGCTTCGGCGTCCTCTTTAGCTTTAGCCGCGTCGTCAATGTCTTTCTGAATAGACTGAGTTCTGTCGTCCATGATCTTGTTTATAGGTTTAAACAGGAATATTCTGAGCAGCACGAAAAGAATAAGTATATTCAAGACAGCCCAGAAAATACTCCAGAAGTCGAAATTAAGCATTATATTCCTCCGTATTATTACTTACCGAGTGAAAGAATTATCAGAAGAGCGATAACAAAGCCGTAAATAGCTGTAGCTTCCGCAAGAGCGCATCCAATAAGAAGCGTGCTTCTGATGTCGCCCTTTGCCTCGGGCTGACGTGCGATAGATTCTGTAGCCTTAGCAGTAGCGATACCGATACCTATTCCTGCTCCTGCACCTGTTAAAACAGCGACAGCTGCACCAATTGCAATTAATCCCATAATTAAAAACCTCCATTAAATTATTAGACCTCCTCGGAAACTAC
>DETO01000031.1:28959-44922 GCA_002362135.1 Ruminococcus sp. UBA3286
CGCTAAAAGCTTTCACCATTCGGCACACGCTAGTTTCCGAGGAGGTCTATTCAAATAACACCTTTATTCCATAGCCTCGGACATGAAGAGCGAAGTAAGGAAAACGAATACATACGCCTGTATCAGACCGTCGAAGATATCGAAGTACAGGCTGAACACCACGGGAAGTCCCACTGGTACGCAAATTTTGATAAGTTCCATTACAACGAATGCGCCAAGCACGTTTCCGAACAGTCGCATACAAAGAGACAGCGGACGCGTGACGAGTTCGAGAATATTTATCGGAATCATTATCGCCATAGGCTTCGCAAAACCCTTTACCCAGCCTATGCCGCCCTTTTCAATGATAGAGGTCAGTTGGATAAGAATTATGGCTATACCTGCCAGAGCCGCGGTCACGTTGATATCCTTGGTCGGCGGAACGAAGCCGAAAATACCTATAATATTGGAAAAACCGATATAAATTATAAGCGTCTCCAATATCGGCAGATATTTTTTTCCATGCGGGCCGAGTATGCCGAGAAAGAAATCATTCAGCTTTGTTATACCTATCTCAAGCAGACATTGCTTGCCTGTCGGTACTTTTTTCAGCTTATGAGTAAGTATAACGGAAAGCGCCACCAGAACCGCCATCATCAGCCATGTGACAACGCATGAATCGGGAACGGGTATGCCGCCGAATATCGGTATCGTAAACGCGGTTTTCGACTCAAGCTCTTCCATAAGCTTTTCGGACAGATCACCCATGTTAACACCTTCTTTCTGAATAGATATATCGGCACGACATCGCGGAAAATCCGAGAATTTGCTCTCATATTTCCTCCGTCAGTATAAGTAGTTTGTCGACATATCTATAATATAACAAAATCCTAAAAAAGTCAAGCAATTTAATATGAATTTATTGATTAATACTATAAAATCGCGTGCGGAATTTTGTGCAGAATTACCGAATAACTTCTCGGATATTATTGATTTTCACTTTCGTCATCTCCGCCCTCGGCAAGATGCAGTGCTTTATCTATACGAGCGATCGCGCCCGAATTCAGCTTATCGGACAGACGTATCCTGTCCATTTCCTTTTTAGCCGTTGAAAGTTCCTTAGCTATCTTCCGCATTATCTCCTCGTTGCGAAGCTGCTTATCCTCCAGCGCGCATACTCTTTTTATAAGATCGTTTATGTTTGCGGCGAGAACTTCATTTGCGGAATTCTGCTTTTCGCCGAATTCAGTAAGCTTTTCGCCTGCCTTGAACGCGCCTATCTTCTCATGACCGCTGAAAGTAAGCATTTTTTCGTTTGTAAGCTTCATATCCACATCAGGTCAACTCCTTTTCAAATTCTTTCTCCAGTAATTCAGCGTATCTTCGATAGTGCGCTCCACGGAAATTTCAGCTTTCCAGCCTGTATCGCGGAATATCTCCGAAACGTCGGGTTCGATAACAGGTATATCGGAAGCGCGCATACGCTTCGGGTCTCTCTTAACTTTGATATCGGAATGCGACATCGAGATCGCCGTATCGAGTATATACTGAATGCTTACGGCGTTTCCTCTGCCCACATTGTAGACTTTGCCCGATACGCCCTTTTCGGCAAGCAGACCGTATGCCCTTACGATATCGCGGACGTCGGTGAAATCGCGCTTTGCCGAAAGATTTCCCACAAGCATTTCAGGCGGCGCGAGACCGCATTCAACAGCGGCGATCTGACGGCAAAAGTCGGAAATAACGAACGCGCTGCTCTGCTGCGGCCCTGAATGGTTAAACGCCCTGACCATAACTATATTCATATGATATGCACGGGCATATACTTTCGCCGCCATTTCCTGCGCCGCCTTTGTAACAGCATAAATATTATTCGGGTCAAGCGGTTCTGATTCCTTTATCGGGCAGGAATCCGCGCCTATACAGCCGTATTCCTCTCCCGAACCTATCATCACAAGCTTTATATCCCCGCCGCATTCTCTTGCCGCTTCAAGAACATTTATCGCTCCCACAATGTTGACCTCCGCCGTCATCTGCGGAAGTTTCCAGGAAAGCGCAACGGAACTCTGCGCGGCAAGGTGATAGACGACATCGGGCGAAATCTCGTCAAACAGCCTGCATACCGCTTCTTTATCCAGTACATCAAGATGATGAACGGCGCAGTTTTCAGCTATATTTTCAGTTTCAAGACAGGTGGCATGAACTTCATGACCGGCGGACGACAATTCGTCTGTAAGATATCCGCCGACAAAGCCTGCTCCGCCTATAATAAGCGATTTCATGATGTTTCCTCCCCCGAAAGAAGCTTGTACAGTCTGCGAATGACTACATCTTCATCGAATCGGCTCTTCACACGTTCCGCAGCATTTTTTCCCAGTTTTTCGCGAAGTTCCTTATCCGCGGCAAGACGATCTATCGCAGCCGCCAGCGCTTTTGCATCGGACGGCGGAACAGTCAGACCTGTTTTCCCGTGAATGCTGACATGGGGAACTCCCGACGGAAGCTGCGTATTTATAACAGGCTTTCCGTAAATCATCGCTTCAAGCTGAACGATGCCGAAAGCTTCGCTGCGCGCCACGGAGGGCAGCACAAAAATATCGCAGTCGGCATAAGCCTGTTTCAACTGCTCATCGGGAAGAAATCCCAGAAAATGCACTTTATTTTCAAGTCCGCGGCGTTTTGCGTAATTTTTCAGCTGATCTTCAAGTTCGCCCGTACCCGCGATAAAAAGCTCGCAGTTTTTCACATACGAAAACGCCTTTAACAGCACGTCCGCGCCCTTGTAATAAACAAGCCTGCCCGTGAAAAATACCTTTACCGAAGAACTGTCGGAAAGCTTTTCCGTCAGAAAGGGCGCGCGCTTTACCGAAAGATACTCCGCCGGCTTGATACCGTAGGGCATTATACGGCATTTTCCCCTATATTTCGGCAGATATGCCGAGCCGTCTATATGCCCTTTCGTTGCGGTGAAGATCACGTCCGCCCTTTTTAAAAGATAATCCATAAAGGGCTTATAGAAAATCATCAGCTTTTTCTGCTTGACGATATCGCTGTGCCACGAGACGGCTACGCGCCCTTTATATCCCGAAAGAAGCAGAGCCGCGTCCGCAAGCGGAAACGGCACGTTGATATGCACCACATCGGCATTTTTCGCCATTTTCCTGAATCGGGAAATAAACGAAAGAGACAGCGGACATGAAAAATACGTCCCCAGACTGCCTGCGCGGATAACTTTCACGCCGTTGACATCATCGTAAACGGTCTTTCCCCTGTCGTCGCGGCAAACCAGTACATCGACCTGCGCTCCCAGTTCGGGAAGCTCCTCCGCATATTGCCGCACAAGGCTCTCGATTCCGCCTATATGGGGATAATACGCCTTGTTGACCTCTAATATCCTTAAATTTTTTCTCATCATTCAATACCGTTGGCCTTGCCGTAATCTATTATATACTGCTGCAAATCTATCCCTGCCGCTTCGCCGAGTTTCATAAGATCACGTGTGCGGTTCATGAAATCCTCGTCCTGCATCGTATCGTTATTCATGCGCTCCAGAAATTCGGGGATATACGTCTCCATTTCCATTCGAAAACTGTCCTCGGCAGTAAGAAATCCCTCAAAATCTTTTAATTCACTCATCAGATCAGCTCCCTGTATACATTGTAAAGAATCTCCGCTGAACGTTCCCATGTAAATCCGCGCGCACGTTCAAGTCCGCGGCGGCTGAGATCGGCACGCAGTTCGTCGTTTGAATAAAGCTTTTCAAGTCCGTCCGCAATGCTTTCCTCAGAATACGCGTCGCAGATAACGGCGCAGTCTCCCGTAACTTCGGGCAATGAAGCCGCATCGGAGGCAAGAACAGGAACTCCGCACGCCATAGCCTCCAGAGGCGGCATTCCGAATCCCTCGTAAATGCTCGGGAATACGAATGCAAGCGCGCCGCACATAAGCGGATTCATATCGGCGGCAGGAACGTATTTCGTGAAAATCACCCTGTCGGTCAGTCCGAGATCGGTCACACGCTGAAAGATACTGTCGTACAGCCAGCCTTTTCCACCTGCAAGAACGAGTTTCGGCGCGTCCTTGATACGGCTGCTGAAAATGTGATAGGAGTTTATGAGCCTTTCAAGATTTTTTCTCGGCTCAATAGTGCCAACGTAGAGGAAATAATCCCCCTCTATCCCCAGCGAAGCCTTGACTTCCGGGATCCGCCGCATATCCTCGCAGGGTTTGAATTTTTCCGTATCAACGCCGCACGGAACTACGCGAATCTTCTTTTCATGCGCAGGAAAATATTTCAGTATCTCCGCCTTGGAAAATTCCGAATCCGTCACGATGATATCGGCGCGCTTCATCGACTTTTTCAATCCTGAATTGAGCATGAATTTAGTGCGGCTGCGAACGGTTTCTGGAAACGCCTTATACACCATATCGTGAACCGTTATAACTGTTCTGCCGTGAACTCCGCTGGGCGCGATATAATTGAAAAAATGCGTGATATCAGCATTTTTTCCGAAAAACGGACTGTACGGTACAGGCAGCAGAGTTGAAGCCGCGCGGTAGATATAACCCGAAAAATGCGCGATCTTCGGCTGAATATTCTCCGAAAACGGTTTCAGCCTGTCGAGTTTTATGTGATCGTCCTTACGCGAGAAAAAATTATAAGTGTAGCTGTTTTCGGGATAAAGGCGAGCCATAGCGGTAGTCTGACCTGCCTCGCACCAGCCTATTCCCGTCATTTTGTCGCTTATCAGCGGAACTGCGTCAAATGCTATATTCATATCAGTCCGCCGCGCCGATCTCGCGTTTTACAAGTTCCATATCGTTTTTGACCATGCGCTCCACAAGTCCCGAAAAATCGATCTCGCGCTTCCAGCCGAGTTTTTTCTCAGCCTTTTCGGGATTTCCGAGCAGAATATCGACTTCTGCCGGACGGAAGAATTTTTTATTGACCTTTACGACAGTTTTTCCCGTAGCCTTGTTTATGCCGATCTCGTCAACGCCTTCGCCCTGCCACTGCACTTCGATGCCTGCATGACGGAAAGCAGTTTCCGCAAATTCGCGGACAGTTCGCGTCTCATTAGTCGCAATAACGTAATCGTCGGGTTCGTCCTGCTGGAGCATAAGCCACATTGCGCGCACATAGTCCTTGGAATGTCCCCAGTCGCGCTTTGAATCAAGATTTCCCAATTCAACGCATTCCTGCAAGCCCAAACTGATACGGACTGCGGCGTCGGTTATCTTGCGCGTAACGAATTCGATGCCGCGGCGTTCGCTTTCATGATTGAAAAGAATTCCCGAACACGCGAACATATTATAGCTTTCGCGGTAGTTTTTTGTTATCCAGTGACCATACAGCTTGGCGACTCCATAGGGACTGCGCGGATAAAAGGGAGTTTTTTCGGTCTGCGGCATTTCCTGAACCATACCGAACATTTCCGAAGTTGAAGCCTGATAAAATCTTGCTTCGGGCTTGACGATACGGATAGCTTCCAGCATATTTGTAACGCCTATAGCGTTAATATCGGCTGTTCCTATAGGCGTATCCCAGCTTGCGTAAACGAACGACTGCGCCGCCAGATTATATACTTCGTCCGCCTGCGATATCTTCATAGCAGAAATAAGCGAGATCGGATCGGTCATATCGGCATAGATAAGCGTTATCTTATCTTTAAGATGAGCAATATTGCCGTAATCTACCGTCGCCTTTCTGCGCCATATACCGTAAACATTGTAGCCTTTTTCGAGAAGCAGCTCCGCAAGATAAGAGCCGTCCTGCCCCGTGATACCTGTGATAAGTGCATTTTTCATATTAATTGACTCCTTAATTTATATAAGTTCGTTCCTACCCGTTGATCTGAGACGGGCAATGATCTTTTTGATGTCCTGAGCGCTGTTTTTCGCGCATACAAGCAAAGCATCCTCGGAATCCACTATAACGAGATCTTCCACGCCGACCGCCGCAATAAGCCGCTTTCCGCCGCATATGGTGGCATGGCGCACGTTTTCGGCAATTACTTCGCCCTCGAAATAATTTTTATTTTCGTCCGTTTTGTTGATGCGCTCCACGGCAAGCCAGCTGCCCACGTCGTCCCAGCCGAAACTGCCCGGAATAGTATAAATATTATCAGCCTTTTCCATTATGCCAAAATCCACCGATTCGCTGCGGAATGCGGTGAATTCACGTTTCAGCGTTTCGTCGAATCTGTCCGTCCCATAAGCTTCCCCTATTTTAAGCGCGCCCTCGTAAATATCGGGCATCAGCCTGCGGATATTGCTCATTATCGAAGAAAGTTTCCAGATAAACATACCGCTGTTCCAGAGATATTTTCCCGAAGCTAAATATTTCTCGGCAGTCGGAAGATCGGGCTTTTCCACGAACTTCTCAACAGCGTAGGCGTCGCCGCAGCTTTTGCCGAAATTTATATAGCCGTAGCCCGTTTCGGGATAAGTCGGAGTAATACCGACAGTCACCAGATTTTCGCCCTGTTCGGCGGTTTTCACAGCCTTTCTGAGGGTATCGGCGAAGATAGTTTCCACGCCTATGAGATGATCGGAAGGCAGCACCATCATGACCGCGTCGTCGTATTTTCTGCCTATGACCGCCGCCGCAAGAGCGATGCACGGGGCTGTATTCCTCGGCGCAGGCTCGGCAAGGATATTTTCTTTCGGAATTTCGGGAAGCTGCTCTTCCACAAGAGGAATATAGTCGGAATTCGTCGAAATATAGACGTCCTCGGCATTCACCAAAGAAGAAATCCTGCGCACAGTTTTTTGTATCATAGTTTCGCCGTCGGCAGTAAGGGAGAGAAATTGCTTCGGGCGAGAATTTCTGCTGCGCGGCCAGAATCTTTCTCCGCGGCCTCCCGCCATTATAACTGCTGTTATTTTCATCTGTCGTCCTCTTTTCTCGGCGCTGATTCCGAAATTATGCCCTCGCCTGATTCGGCGTTGCTTTTCGGCGGAAACAGCATTGTTTTTACAGTCATGAGAATTATCTGCAAGTCCATTCTGAACGAGTAATTTTCAATGTACATAAGATCCATTTTCAGCTTATCATAGGGCGTAGTATCGTAAACTCCCGTTACCTGAGCATATCCCGTAAGACCTGCTTTTACTTTAAGGCGGAATGCGAATTCGGGCATTTCCTTCTGATAAAGCTTCGTAAGTTCCGGACGTTCGGGACGCGGCCCGACAACCGACATTTCGCCCTTTAAAATGTTGAAAAGCTGGGGGAATTCATCAAAGCGAACGGCGCGCAGAAATTTTCCCACGGGAGTTATCCTCGGATCGCCGTCAGAAGCCAGAACAGGGCCGCTTGTCTTTTCCGCATCAACTATCATGCTGCGGAATTTATACACATTGAATTCCCTGCCGTTTATGGTTAATCTTTTCTGCTTGTAGAGTATCGGCCCGCCGTCGTAGAGCTTCACGGCAAGAGCCGAAACAGCCATAACGGGCGACAGCAGCAGTATTGCAATAAGCGAAAAAACAATATCGAAACTGCGCTTCAGAAAACGCTGTTCAAAATCAAGACCGTAATTGCGGCACAACAGCAGCGGCGTATCGAAAAGGCGTATATCGTCCGCGCCTCTTATAATAATATCTGAAATTTTCGGCGCGATATACGAGCGAACGGAATTCTCATAGCAGAATTTCACATAATTGTTGCGCTGTTCAGCCGAAATATCGCAGATTATCACGCCCTCGTATTTCAGTATGAGTTCTTTTATCTTTTCGGGATCTTCGGACGCGCTGATGGATTCACATATCATATATTTATCCACGCGGCGGCTCATTTTCATTACCAGCGAAGCCGCCTGATGACTGCCGTAAAGTATCATCAGCTTTCGCGGCGGATATATGAGGAAGTATATCCTTCCCGTTACAAGCGTCCATAGCGCGATAAAGCCGAAATCCGCGAACGTAAGCATTATCATCGGCGAAAGAGCCATAAAATCGCGCCCGATAAGACTGATAAGAAAATACGTTACAAAATCCGCACATGCCATGGAAAGAAACTGCGAATAGAGCATATCGGTCTTTTTCAGATAGCCGAATTTGAATCCGCCGTACGCCTTGAAAAAAAGATACACAAGCAGGCTGTAAATTCCGATAAGCACCCAGTTTCCGCGCCTGTAGTACGGCAAGATTATCGTTTCGCTGTAATATTTATACCAGACAAAGGCGAAAGCTCCCGTCAGAATGCACATCATCACAAGGGCGAAAAACAGGGAGATTATCCGCTTATATCTGTCTCGTTTTATATGTTCCATAATTCACCTTTTCAGATCCAAAGGAATTTTCTCATAACTTGTCCGCATAATATTTTATAGTAATCCTGCTTACAAGTTCTCAAATTAAATTATAACAAATGCGGTAATATATGTCAATAGAATTTGCCTCTTTTTACAAATTTTCGCGTCTAAAAACGTCATATTGCACAAAATGCAGTCTCTAAAAACCACTTCTGAGAAAAAACAGCTATGTACGACATCTGCTGCGTCAACCCCTCTCGAAGTGCGTCAGCACTCCTTCGAGGGCTTTCCTTGCAGCTGCCGCACCTATCTGTTTTTTCTTTCCCAGAATTGGTTTTTAGAGACTGCAAAAAAAGAATCCGCTCTCAACAGGTCAAATAACCCATGAGAGCAGATTCTGACTACTTTCTGCGCGTTTTGTTTTTTCTGTCGGTGCTTCTTTTAAGATCGCCGATTTTTTCCTCGCTGGACTGTTTGAAGTGGGACATCATATCCTCAAACGTCATTTCGGACTGCGGAACGGTTTTTTTAGGCTCCCAGATATTCGGCTTGCTTTTGCGCTCGCGATTGGGATTAAATTTCCTCTTTTCAGGCGCAGGCGCATTTCCGCCGTCGATCGCCTTTTTTATCGAAAGGCTTACCTTGCCCGCTTCGTTGATGCCGATGACCTTTACCTTGACCTCCTGACCTTCGGTAAGATGCTCGCGAATCTCGCTGACAAAGGTATTGGCGATCTCGGATATATGTACCATCCCGCTTCCGCCGCCGTCAATGTCGATAAAAGCGCCGTACTGTGCGATACCCTTTACCTTGCCTGTGTAGATTTTTCCGATTTCAAGCTGCATAATGTTTATAAAGCTCCTTAAATATAATAATTTTACTTTTTGTCGTGACAGAACCTCTGAGTTCAGTCCCTTGATTTATCATAAAAACGTCTTTCGTCGGGATAAGCATAATCTCGTTCTTCCAGCGCGATGCGTTCCATATAAGCGGAAATGTCGTCGTTTTCCAAAGTACGCTGCAAATCCTCGTTTTTGAGGGTATACGAATCGATCTGCGCCTGAATGCGTGTAAGCTCCTGCTCCTTGTCGCTGCAATCGCTTTCGGTATCAAATATCACCACGCCGCAGCCTATCACGGCAGCGACCGCCGCAAGCTTGAAAAGACCGCTGTTGAACAGTCCTTTTTTAGACTTCGGCTTTTTTATTTTCGGCTTTGCAGATTTTTTTTCCGCCTGTCTTTTTTTTGCCAACTTTTTTCACGTTCCTTCTCATTTTGGATTCCATTTTATTATACAACATAACAGGCTTTCTTTGCAAGAGAATTTTTAATTTTTTATAGGATTTTACAAAAATTTTGGAACATCCCACAAATTTTGCAGCTGCTTTTCTATATAATAATGCATATAGCGATTTTATCGGCGTAAATATTATGCCTGCAATTTTTTTGACCGCACATAAAAGCTTGCCGAGCGTTCTTATCACGAATGTTCCGATGGTAAAAAAATATAGCGCCGCGCCTATCACATTGCCAATGATGTAATAGAAGCGCAGTTCTCCGCGGGCGGCGACGTTTGCAAAGGCGGAGAGAAATATTGCATAGCTGTCGAGAAAAATAAGATCTTCAATGATTACAAACACGCCCTTGTGCGGAACGAGCAGCCTGAATGCGCGGAAAATATCGTAATATGCCCCGATAAACGCGCCGCAGAGGCATGACGCGAAAAAGAGGAAAAGTTCCTCCTCAACGGAAAAGAAAGTTTCCGGCACGTTCATCTGAAGAGCCTCCCAAGAGCCGATATCGGGCCTTTTTTATCCCTGTCGCCGTAGACTATCGACCAGATATCGCCTGTTATGGTCATATCTCCCGTTTCCACGCTCATGGAATCGATATGTAGTTCGCGCCCCTGAATCGTAAGTTCGCCCAGCTGAGTGTAAAGGCAGATAGCCTTTTCGTCGAAGCTGTCAACGTCGGTTATCCCCGAAATGCTCATGCTGCTGCGGTTTTCGAGAATTATGTTGTGATCTTTCTTTATAGTCTTGTCCTGCATAAAAAATCTCCTTTTGAATTGGCTTTTATAATAAATCATATTCAGAAGATTTATTTGTTATGCCGCGCAGAAGAAAATTGTTACATTTCCACAAAAAAAATCCAAAATAATTTCTCTCTTTTTTTGAAAAAACTATTGCAAAAAAGTTTGTCATATGGTATAATTAAAAAGCTATTTGAAATAAACGGCTTTGTGCCGACGCATACTATTTATGGAGGTTACAGTTATGGGAGTTCTTGAAATTGTCGGAGGAATCGTTCTCCTTATCGTTTGCATCGCTATTATCATACTTTGTCTTTCACAGGAGCAGAAATCACAGGACAGCATGACCGCTGCGCTTACAGGCGCAAGCGCGGATTCTTTCTACGGTAAGAACGAAGGCAGAAGCCGTGAGGCTATTCTTGCAAAAATCACAAGAATAGGCGGAATAATCCTCTTTGTGATAACCCTTGCAGTAAATATTATCCCGATTTTTACTGATAAGTAATCAAATGCCCCGTGACAGAAGTCATGGGGCTGTTTTATTCTCAGAATGATATAAAGACAGGTTCTCAATTACAATTTTACAGGAGTATAAAATGTCAAAATCAAAAAAGAAAAATTCAGGAGGAAACTCCGCCGCTGCTTTCGGAGCAGAAAATTATAAAAATAAAATCATTACATTTTTACAGACCGGCGGCAAAAAACTCATGCCGATAGAACAGCTTGAAAAAAAATGCCGCACCAAAAAATTCGGCAGAGAAGCCTTTATACAGGCGTTTTCCGAACTCCGCGACGAGGGCAGGATAATCGTCCGCAAGGGCATGAGAGTGGGTCTTGCCGATCGATTTTCGCTTAAACGCGGCGAGATCAGCCGACTTAGCCGCACGTTCGGATTCGCGATCACCGAGGACGGCACGGAATATTTTATTCCCGGCAAATGTATGCTCGGAGCAATGCCCGGCGACAAGGTTCTTATCGAGGATATCCCCTCCAGAAGCGGCGAACCCGAGGGCGAAGTTGTCGATATTCTTAGTTTCGGCAGCTCCGAAATGACCGGTATCATCAGATATGCCGACGGCGGTATATTCTTCGAACCCGATTCAGCCCCCAACAGCCGTCTTGTTATCGAAAACGGCGGCGTTAAATTTTCCGAGGGCGATAAGGTTCTCGCCGAAATAACCAAGCGCGGCAGACGTCATTCGGAACATAAAGTGCGCGTCATATACGTATTCGGCAGCGGCGACAGCGCAGACGCCTGCTCCCGTTCTATTCTCGCGCTGCACGGCGTGGAATGCGAATTCCCCTCCGATGTTCTGAAAGAAGCGCGAAAAATTTCCGAGGGCGGCGTTCAGGAATACAGCTTCAATAACCGCGAAGATCTGCGCGGAATGAATATTTTTACCATCGACGGCGCGTATTCCAAAGACCTCGACGACGCAGTTTCGGTCGAGCGTACAAAAAATGGCTATCGGCTGGGCGTTCATATCGCCGACGTTTCGCATTATGTAAAGGGCAACAGCGCTCTTGACAAGGAGGCGCTGCGCCGCGGTACGAGCATTTATTATGCCGATAAGGTTATCCCCATGCTGCCGAAGGAACTCTCAAACGGCATCTGTTCCCTCAACCCGAACGAGGACAGGCTCACTCTTTCCGCATTTATCGATCTTGACAGCGACGGTGAAATACTGAACTACCGCTTCTGCAAAAGCGTTGTCAGATCGCGCGTAAAGGGCGTATATTCGGAGATAAACCGCATTCTTGACGGTACTTCCGACAAGGAGATAATCGAAAAGTACGCCTGCGTTTTAAACGAGATACCGCTTATCGACGAGCTTGCGGACAAGCTTATCGCCAAGAAAAAAAGCCGTCACGCTCCCGAACTGGAAACCGTCGAAAGCAGCCTTTTGATAGATGAAAACGGCGTATGCTGCGGAGTAATGCCGATTCAGCGCGGCAAATCCGAAAGGATAATCGAAGAATTTATGCTGACGGCAAACGAAGCCGCCGCCAAACTTGCACGTGAAAAGCACGTTCCGTTCGTGTACCGTATCCATGAAGCTCCGCCCGCGGAAAAAACCGAACTTCTCTGCGAAACGCTGACGAAGTTGAATATAGATTATCCCCATTTCAGCGAATTTTCGCCGTCCCATGCCGCAAAAATACTCGACAACGCCCGCGGTACGGAACTTTTCGAGGCGGTAAACACAATGGTTCTGCGCTCCATGTCAAAGGCGAAATATTCCGAAGAACCGCTCGGACATTTCGGGCTTGCGCTGGACGATTATGCCCATTTTACGTCGCCTATACGCCGTTATCCCGATCTTGCCATTCACCGCATAATCACCGACGTTCTCGCAGGCTATAATGAAACGTGGCTCGCAAAAAGATACGGCGGATTCGCGGTAAATGCGGCTTCTTCATCATCGGCAGCCGAAATCCGCGCCGTTTCCGTGGAACGCGAATGCGAGGATTGCTACAAGGCGGAATTCATGAAACAGCATATCGGCGAAAGCTTTTCGGCTAAGATCTCTTCCGTTACGGAATTCGGATTTTACGCCGAACTCCCGAATTCAGTGGAGGGATTAGTCCATATCCGCACCCTTCCCGAGGGCGAATACGACTATACTTATCCGACCGCGCTGACGGAGAAATTCAGCGGAGTTGCGTATAAATTAGGAGATACCGTGCAGATAATCTGCGCTTCCGTTGACGTCAGCAGCGGAAAAATTGACTTTGTTCTTGACGACGAGGAGTAAGCAATGAAAAAAATATTTACTTTGACCGCGATACTTGCGGCAATGTGCATCATGACTTCATGCGGCGATAAAAAAGACAATAATTCACAAAGCGAAAGTTCCGTTCCCGAAACTGCCACGACTTCCGAAGCCGCGGAGACGACTGCCGAAAGCGCAGATACAACTCAGGCGGAGACGGTTTCCACAAAACCCGAAACATCAGTTTCTACCGAAAAATCCGTCAATACGTCGGCAACTTCCGCCGCCGTGAACGACGATTCCGCGCCGTTCCTCATACCGGCAGGACGCGGAATAGTCTTTCCGAATCCGATTGAAGATACGGACGACTCGGCTCTCATCGCCAGCGCTCAGAAATTGTTTGAACAGGCTTGCGAAACGGAATGGAATTTCACCGTAGGCTCGCCATATGAGGTCGATCAGAGCGTTACTGTGAAAAATTCCTACGGCTGGGACTGCTATCTCGTGACCTCCGACGGCATAACTTCCCTTGATGATGTTCGCCTTGATTATCATAAAATTTTCAGTGAAAATTACGAAGATAATCATCTGGAAGAAGTCTTTACCGAATACGACGGCAGATTATATTGTCTCTGCGGCGAAAGAGGTTCGAATATCTTTTACATCGATTCCAAAATCACGGCGGTAAATTCACGCTCCGACAGCGAAATCTCATTTACGGTAACGGATTACTATTCCGACGACGATTTTGGCGGCGGCAGCTATGCGGAAGAACGCGAATTTGCAATTTCCCTAGACAGCGACCGAGCATGGCGCGTAAGCAAATTTACTTTGCCGTACTAACTCAATAGACCTCAATGTAAAATTCGTGTAAAATTTTCCGAGGAAATATTGACGAATTCTTTAATAATGATATAATAAATAGCGGAGATCTAATATACTCGCATCTGTTGCAAAATGTCCAAAGGATGCTGAACAGAAATTTTGTATGTCAAGGCGGAGGAGGAAAGCGGGCTGATGCCCGGTGACGACGACAACGCAGACAGACAAAATTTATGTCAGCATTACTGGATATTTTGCAACAGAGGCGAGTATCATCTCCGCTATTTTTATGCGGACAAGCTTCCGCTGAAAAGGAGAACCTGTTATGGGCGATTTTTCTATTTTCAACATTTTTACTATGCTGGGCGGACTTGCTTTTTTCCTCTACGGCATGAACGTTATGTCAACGGGGCTTGAAAAGCTCGCAGGCGGCAAAATGGAGGTCGCGCTAAAAAAGATGACTTCCAATCCTTTTATGGCTCTCATTCTCGGAACGGTAATCACCGTAGCCATTCAGTCGTCATCAGCTATGACCGTTATGACCGTAGGTTTTGTAAATTCGGGTATCATGGCTCTTTTTGATACTGTTGCAGTAAGTTTCGGCGCAAATATAGGCACAACTTTTACGGCGTGGCTGCTTTGCCTGAACGGTATTGACGGCGGAGAGGGAAGCGGCATCGGAAGTTTCTTTATGAAACTTATCAAACCCGAATCTTTTTCACCGCTTATCGCTCTTGTCGGTATTATCATGATAATGACCTGCAAAAAGGCAAAGAAAAAGGATATCGGACGTATTCTTATTGGATTTGCCGTTCTTATGACGGGTATGGATCTGATGAAAACCTCCATTGATCCTCTGGCAAGTTCCCCCGAATTTCAAGAGATCCTCACGGCTTTTAAAAATCCTGTTCTTGGAGTTATCGTTGGCGCAGTATTCACGGGAATCATACAAAGTTCCGCCGGTTCTGTAGGTATACTCATGGCATTTTCGGCAGGCGGCGCGCTTACATACGAAATGGCGCTTCCTATCATAATGGGACTTAATATTGGCACTTGCGTAACAGCTCTTATTTCAAGTATAGGCGTAAACAAAGACGCAAAGCGCGTTGCAGTTATCCACGTGCTTATCAACACCGTCGGAACGCTGATATTACTGCCTGTTACTTTACTTCTGCAAAATTTTACGGGATTCGGAGAATTTATGGCGCAGCCCGTCGGATTCGTAGGAATAGCGGCAATGCATACGATATTCAACGTGCTTGTTACCGCAATGCTCATGCCTTTTTCCAAGCAGCTTGTAAAAATTTCTCAGTTTATAATACGCGATAAAAAAGGTGAAGCAGAAAAATCCAATGTGTTTAACGCGCTGGATTCCAGATTCCTTGCGACTCCCGGCGTTGCCGTTGAAGCCTGCCACGGAGTTGCCGTTGAAATGGCGATTGAAACGCGCAAGTCTATCAACGACGCGCTCGCGCTTCTGACCACGCCTTATAATGAGGATACTGTCAAAAAAGTTATCAAATCCGAGGATTTAATTGATAAATACGAGGATAAAATAAACAGCTATCTTATTAAAATCTCCAAAAGCAGTATAACCGGCAAGGACAGCCGCACGGTATCAAAAATGATGCACTGCGTTGGCAATTTCGAAAGAATTTCCGACCACGCCGTAAATCTTATCGAATCCGTTCAGGAAATGCATGAAAAGGGAATCGCTTTTTCTGCGGAATGTCTGAACGAAATCGTTGTAATTTCCGACGCCGTTGCCGAAAATATCGATTCCGCATTCAACGCATATATTAATGATGATCTCGCTATCGCTCATAAGGTAGAGCCGCTTGAAGAAGTTGTGGACAACCTCAGCACGGAATTGAAAAACCGCCATATCCGACGCCTGCAAAATGACGAATGCACTGTGGAACTGGGATATATTTTCCAGGACGTGCTTACAAATCTGGAGCGAATTTCCGACCACTGCTCCAATATAGCAGGCTGTCTTATCGAAACTGACGAAAAAACCAATATTCACGCTTATCTCAGCGATATCAAGAAAAACGACGAGACTTTCCGCGAAGAATACATTATGTACTCCGAACAGTATTTCGCCCGCCTCGACGACTAAAAATCAATTTTTACCTGTGCGGCATTATGCAGGGGGACG